>JBFIJN010000120.1:0-18923 GCA_041600735.1 Nannocystaceae bacterium | reverse complement strand
CCCAAGGGGAGGGCAGACGACATCGAGTGGAGCGCTCTTGCGACTGGCAAGAACCCCACGCCCGCGGATCTCGAGGATGACGGACGCTTCGACCGAGGGCTCCCACCACGCCGGGATGGCTTCACGAGGGTGCGCTGGAAGCCGAGGCGTGGGTACTGGTGGCTGGCGTGGACGTGGGAGAACCTCGTGTTCGGCTGCACCGGCTGCAACTCGGGCGTCAAGGGCTGCCGCTTTCCGCAGGCGCGGACCGGCTCCGCGTTGCGGCCCCACGAGCCGCCTCCTGGCGAGGAACGCCCGCTCCTGCTCGACCCAACTGATCCTGCGGAAGATCCGCTCGATCACATCCAGTATCGACGGGTCAACAAGCGATGGATCCCCACTTGGCGCGATGCGAGCCCGCAAGGTGCGTGGACCATCGCCTTGCTACGGCTCGACACGAGCCCCGCGCTATTGACGGCTTATGATCGCCGAGTCAAGCGACTCGAGGGGTGCGCGCGTAGGCTCGACGACGTGCGTGCTGCGGGCGGATCCTCCGTTCGTGAGCTGTGGCAGGCGCTCTGCGACGACGTGCTCGCTCCGAACGAAGAGCTCCTCGGGCTCACCTACGACTGGCTCGATGCCCGCTATCCGGCTGCGTGGCGCGAAGCAGAGGGCCTGTCGCTGGACAGGCCGATTCTGCGAGTGCCTGACGCCCAAGTGGTGAGCACGGGTCGGCCTGCGGTCGCGCCGATCGCCGCGCTCGCAGGCCTTCCCGAGCGCCTCGCAGATCTCATCCGGGTGGCTCGCAACTACCGGGTGCCAACGGGCGAGCGCCTGCAGCCCAGCGTCGAGCACCTGCCGCTACCCGAGCTCCTCGCGGAGATCCTCGTCCTTCGCCCGAACGCCAGCGACGAAGAGCTCGGCGCGCTGCTCAGGCGCGAGCCCACGACGATTCGCAAGAACCGCCGATAGTCAGCCGTGCCTCGCAGCGCCCTGGGGCGCACGTGCGGCCTCCATCAACGCGGTCACCTCCGCGCGCTCCGCAGCCGTCACCTGCCCCCACGCGGCCTCGTACTCGAACACCTGGCGCGCGGATCGCCGATGGTTGCCGTCGAGGAAGTCGATGCGGTCGAGGTCGACGAGGCTCGGGTGGAGCTCGCCGCAGGCGTGGGCGAGGGCGAGCAGATCCTTGCGCAGCGTGATGAGGTAGTTGGCCAGGCGCGCCGACTTGCTGGTGGGATCGAGGCCGCCCACGAGCCACGGGGTCTGGGTGGCGACGCCGGTCGGGCAGTGGCCGGTGTGGCATTCCTGCGCCTGGATGCAGCCGATGGCCAGCATCGCCTCGCGTGCCACGTTGACCATGTCGCAGCCGAGCCCCAGCGCCAGCAAGCTGGTCGCGGGAAAGCCGAGCTTGCCGGAGCCGATGAAGACCACCTTCTCCTGCACGCCACGGGCGGCGAACGCTCGATAGACGCTGGAGAAGCCGAGCTTGAACGGGAGCGACACGTGATCGGAGAACACCAGCGGTGCCGCGCCGGTGCCCCCCTCGCCGCCGTCGATGGTGATGAAGTCGGGAGCGCGGCCGCTGCCGTCGATCTGTCGGGCGAGCTCCTCCCAGAAGTCGAGCTCGCCCACCGCCGACTTGATGCCGACGGGCAGACCCGTGGCCTCGGCGAGCTGCTCGATGAAGTCGAGCATCGAGGACACGTCGTGGAAGGCGGTGTGGGCCGAGGGCGAGATGCAGTCCTGGCCCAGCGGGATCAGGCGGATGCGCGCGATCTCGGGGGTGATCTTGCCCGCCGGGAGCACGCCGCCCAGCCCGGGCTTGGCCCCCTGCGAGAGCTTGAGCTCGATCGCGCGCACGGGGGCCGAGGCGACGGTCTCGAGCATGCGCTCGAGCGAGAAGCCGCCGCGGTCGTCACGACAGCCGAAGTAGCCGGTCCCGATCTGCCACACCAGCTCGCCGCCGTGGCGGTGATGATCGGAGATCCCGCCCTCGCCCGTGTTCTGCAGCGCACCCGCGAGCTTCACCCCGCGGTTGATCGCCTGCACCGCGGCGCTCGACAGCGAGCCGAAGCTCATCGCCGAGGTGTTGACGAGCGAGGTCGGGCGAAACGCCTTCGCTCGCCTGCGAAACCCGCCGAGGACCTTGGCGCAGGGGATCGAGTAGCTGGGGTCGTAGCCCGGCTGGCCCGCGAGCGGGGCGCTCGTGGGGAACACCGAGTGGCGAATGATGAGGTAGCCCGGGGTGAGCTCGAGATCGTTGTCGGTGCCAAACCCGAAGTAGTTGTTCTCGTGCTTGGCCGAGGCGTAGATCCAGCGCCGCTGGTCACGAGAGAACGGGCGCTCCTCGTCGTTGTTGGTGACGATGTACTGGCGCAGCGGCCCGCCGAGGCGCTCGAACCAGTAGCGGAAGCGGCCGATGAGCGGGAAGTTGCGCTTGATCGTGTGCTCGGTCTGCAGGCGATCGACGACCGCCACGATCAGCAGGAGCACGACCACTGCGCCGAGAATGGGAACGGCCACCGATTACGTCTAGCATGGATCACCGGGGGCGCGCCGCCTTCGCGCGGTGCCCCGGGGCTCTCACCCCGCGACGCGCCGCACCGACTGGACGTAGGGCAGTCGCTCGAGCCGGCTCAGCACGCGCAGCAGCTGCTCGCTGCCGCGGATCTCGAGCGTGGCCCGCAGGATCGCGTTGCCCCCCTTGTCCGAGCCGTCGGCGGCGGCGCTGCGCATGTTCACGCCCTCGCGCGTCACCACGTCGGCCACGTCGCGCAGCAGCCCGGCCCGATCCTGCGCCACGAGCACGATCTGCACCGGGTAGACGTCGCCGACCTTGCTCCCCCACGACAGCTCCATCAGCCGCTCGGGCTCGGGGTGGTTGCGGATGTTGGGGCAATCACGGCGGTGGATCACCACCCCGCGACCGCGCGTGATGTAGCCGATCACGATGTCGCCCGGCACGGGGTGGCAGCAGTTGGCGGGGCTGCTCATCACGTCGTCCACGTCGCCCACGCTCACCCCGCGGGTGTCGGCGCGCGCGGGCTTGGGGGGCTTTTGCGGGGGCAGCGGAGCCTGGGCCTGCTTGCGCTCGCGCTCGGCCTCGAGCAGGCGCCCGGCCACGCCCTGGATGCTCATGTCGCCAAAGCCGAGGCGCGCGAGGAACTCGCTGGTGTCGTCGTGGCCGCACAGCTGGGCCACGCCGTCGTGATTCATCTCGAGCCCCAGGCGCTTGAGCTCGCGGTCCACCAGCTCGCGGCCCTGTGCGATCGAGGTGTCGCGCGCCTGGTGGCGAAAGTACCCGCGGATCTTGGCGCGCGCGCTCGCGCTCTTCACGTACCCGAGGTGCGGATTGAGCCAGTCACGCGAGGGCTTGCCGTTCTTGGCGGTGATGATCTCCACCCGATCGCCGGTCTGCAGCTCGTGGTCGAGTGGAACGATCTGCCCAGCCACCTTGGCCCCGCGGCAGCGGTGGCCGACCTGGGTGTGAATGCGATAGGCGAAGTCGAGCGGGGTGGCGCCCTGGGGCAGATCGATCACCTCGTCGGTGGGCGTGAATACGAAGATCTGCTCGCTGAACACATCGGTCTTGAGCGACTCGGCCAGGTCGGCGGGGTCGGTGACCTCCTTTTGCCACTCCATCAGCTGGCGCAGCCAGTTGATCTTCTCGTCGAAGCGCCGCGCGGCCGACTTGGCGCCTTCCTTGTAGCGCCAGTGGGCCGCGATGCCGTACTCGCTCTGCTCGTGCATCTCGCGGGTGCGGATCTGCACCTCGAGGTTGCGCCCGCCCGGCCCCACCACCGCGGTGTGCAGCGAGCGATAGAAGTTGGACTTCGGCTTGGCGATGTAGTCGTCGAACTCGCCCTGGATCGGCGACCACTGCCCGTGGACCAGCCCCAGCACCGCGTAGCACTGGCCGAGCTCCTCCACCAGCACGCGTACGGCGGAGACGTCGTAGATCTCGTCGAAGCCCAGCCCCTTGCGCTGCATCTTCTTGAAGATGCTGTAGATGTGCTTGGGGCGTCCCATGATCTCGGCTGGGATCCCGGCCTCGGCGAGCTTCTGCGCCAGCACCCGCATCACCTCGTCGATCGAGGCTCGCCGTGCCGCCCGCTTCTCGGCCAGGAGCTTGCCGATCTCGCGGTAGGTCTGCGGGTGAAGCTCGCGAAACGCGAGATCCTCGAGCTCCCACTTGAGCTGCCAGATGCCCAGGCGGTTGGCGAGCGGAGCGAACACGTCGACGGTCTCGCGGGCAAGCCGCAGGCGCTCGTCGGGCTCGCACTCGTCGAGGCAGCGCAGCGCGTGCACGCGGGCGGCCAGCGCGATCAACACCACGCGGATGTCGGAGGCCATCGCCAGGAACATCTTGCGCAGGTTCTCGCTGGCCTCGCGCTCGAGGTGGTCCCACTGGATCTGCGCCAGGCGGTCCACCCCCTCCACCAAGCCGCGCACCTCGGCGTCGTAGCGCTCTTCGAGCTGCTCGGGAGCGCTGCGGCTCGCGACCCCAGCCTGCAAGATCCCCGCGGTGATGGTGGCGGCGGGGAGGCGCAGGTCGAGCAGCATGGTGGCCACGTCGAGCGCCTGGGCCAGCGCGGGGGCCGAGTCGAGCGCCTCCGTCTCCGCCACGGCGCGCGCGATCGCCTGCTGCTCTTCGTCGGCGTAGCAACCTTGCAGGCGCTGCTCGAGCTCGGCGACGGTGATCTCGGTCCGGTCGGCCATGCGCGGCGAAGCGTGCAAGATGACGCTCATCCACGCCAGTCCCGCGTCGCGCGCGGGCCGTGCAGCGAAATTCGCGGGCGCGAGAACCAAGCGCGGGATCGGGTGTCCAGGCCGGCGATGCCGTCCGCGCGCTTCGACGAGTCCTCATCCCTCTCCACGTCCAGCCGCCGCAGCCGCCTGCTGCTCGGCGGGGCCTCGCTCCTCGCCCTCGGGGTCGTGCTCAATGTCGGCCGCGTGTGGTCGGTGGAGCCCGAGGCGCTCGAGATGCAGCGCGAGGAGCCCGACCCCATGCGCGCCGCTGGCTCGGCGCACCACGGCGAGGAGGGCAAGATGGGTCGGCCGAGCTCCAAGGCGAAGCACGGCCTGTACGCGATGAAGGGGTCCAGCCCCGCGAGCGGGCCCGATGAAGACGTGTGGGGCGGTCTCACCGGCAGCGAGATCGGCGAGGCGTACGGCGTGGGCGGGCTGGGCATGGTGGGCACCGGGCGCGGGGGCGGCGGGACCGGCGAGGGCACGATCGGCCTCGGCAACACGGGCTTGATCGGCAAGGGCGGCGGGAGCGGCTACGGCAAGGGTCATCGCGGTGGCGTCGTCGACCTCGAGCCGCGCGGGGGCACCCACGCGCTGCCGCCGGGGCCCCAGCGCGCGGCCCAGTTCGTCAGCGTCGCGCGGGATCCCATGTCTACCTTCTCCATCGATGTCGACACGGCCTCGTACAGCGCCGTGCGCAGCACGCTGCAGCGGGGGGAGCTGCCCGAGCCCGATGCGGTGCGCATCGAGGAGCTGCTCAACTACTTCGACTACGACTATGCCCGGCCCACCGCCGACCTGCCGTTCTCGGTGACGGCCGAGGTCGGTGAGTGCCCCTGGAATCCCGACCATGAGCTCGTGCACATCGGGCTGCAGGGCAAGACCATTCCCGTCGAGAGCCTGCCGCCGCGCAACCTCGTGTTCCTGGTCGACGTGTCGGGCTCGATGAGCGAGGCCAACAAGCTACCCTTGGTCCGGTACTCGCTCAGCCGCCTCGCGAAGACGCTCCGCGCCGAGGATCGGATCTCGCTGGTGGTCTACGCCGGCGCCGCGGGCGTGGTGCTGCCACCCACCGCCGGCAGCGAGACCAGGGCGATCCACGACGCGCTCGCGCGGCTCGAGGCCGGGGGCGGCACCAACGGGGCCGCCGGAATCGAGCAAGCCTACGCGCAGGCCCGCGCGGCGTTCATGCAGGAAGGGGTCAATCGCGTGATCATGGCCAGCGACGGCGACTTCAACGTGGGGACGTCTTCGCACGACGAGCTGGTGAAGCTGATCGAGCGCGAGCGCGAGAGCGGCATCGAGCTCTCGGTGCTCGGCTACGGCATGGGCCATCGCGATCACACGATGGAGCAGCTGGCCGACAAGGGCAACGGCAACTATGCATACATCGACAGTCGCGAAGAGGCCCACAAGGTGCTGGTGGAGCAGGCCGGCGGCACGCTGGTCACGATCGCCAAGGACGTGAAGATCCACGTCGAGCTCACTCCGGCGCGCGTGAAGAGCTACCGCCTCCTGGGCTACGAGAACCGACGACTGGCGCACCGAGACTTCGCCGACGACACGAAGGACGCGGGCGAGATCGGGGCCGGTCACAGCGTGACCGCGCTGTACGAGGTGGTGCCCCAGCCTGGCAGCGAGGCGAGCGAGGCGCCGTGGATGACGGTGGAGCTGCGCTACAAGCAGCCCAAGGGGGATACGAGCACGCTGGTGAGCTTGCCCGTGGTCGCGGAGCCGCGCGAGCTGGCGCAGACGACCGATGACTTTCGCTTCTCGGCGGCGGTGGCCGAGTATGGGATGTTGCTGCGGGGCTCGGCGCTGAAGGGCAACGCCACGTGGGGGTCGACGCAGGCGCTCGCTCGCGAGGCGCTGGGGAGCGACCCCACGTGTCGACGGCATCACTTCCTCGAGCTCGTGGCGCAGGCCGGGACGCTCGCGGGGGACGACCAGGCGTCGGCGCCCCTACCCGCATGCGAGCCCGCGGGGTCGCAGACCGAGCTCACCGTGCTGGAGCCACTTCCGCCGACGCCGCCCGATCCCGCGATCGATGATCCCCGCTACGAAGAGTCTCCGCCGCAGCCCCAGGCGGCCTCGGCGAGCGCAGCCAGCCCTTGGCCATGGGTGCTCGAGGTGCTGCGCTTGCTGCCGCCGCTGCTCGCGTTGCCGCTGTTCTTCATGGCGCTCCGGCGTCCGCGTCGGCGGGAAGACTAGCCGCGCGCGGGCCTTGGGATCAGCGCTTGCGCGGTCCGAACAAGCGCCCGAGGAACTCCCCCACCGCGCGGATCCTCGCCGCCCCCACCAGATCGCGATGGACGGCCTGCCACACCGTGCGGGGCTCGGGGGCGCCCTCGCTCGGGATCCGCTGGAGGCGTGGCTCGGCCTCGGCGACCTTGCACGGCAGCAGCGCAATCCCCAGGCCCGCGACGGTGGCCGAGAACAGCGAAGACACGCTATCGGAGCGCAGCACCACCGTGGCCTCTGCGGCGAGCGCATCGAGCCACTCGTTCTCGCGTTCGAACGCGCGCGTGTCCGCGAACCTCACCAGCCGCTGTCCGGCAAAGCCCGGCGCCTGGGGGAGGCCGTGCGCCTCGAGATACTCGCTCGTGGCGTAGAGCCCGAGCTCGATGTCGAACAGGCGCTTGACCACGAGGTCGTCGCGCTGCGGTCGCGCGAGCCGCAGCGCGATGTCGGCCTCGCGTCGGCCGAGATCCAGATCTCGAGGCGTGCACACGAGGTCGAGCCGGATCTCGGGGTAGCGTTGATGGAACGCCCCCAGGTGCGGCGCGATGAAGCGGGTGGCGAGCATCTCGGTGACGGTGAGGCGCACCGAGCCCGCGAGGCGCTGGTCCTCGCCGGCCACGTCGCGCACGGCCGCCAGCATCTCGCGCTCGATCCGCTCCGCACGCGGCACCATGCGCTGGCCGGCCACGGTCATGAGCCAGCCCTTGGGCGTGCGATCGAACAGCCGCGTGCCCACCGACTCCTCGAGCCGCACGATCCGACGCCCCACCGTGGTCGCGTCGAGGCCGAGGGCGCTCGCGGCGGCGGCCAGCGTGCCGTGGCGTGAGACGGCCAAGAAGAAGCGCACGCCGTCCCAGTCGAGCATCGGGAGATTGTCGCGCGACGGACGGCGGCGGGGCAAAGGGCCCTGCATTCGTGCAGGCGAGGACTGCGGATCCGGGTGCGGCCGCGCCCGCCGAGGGGCGCCATGCTCTGTCCCATGCACCACGAGCTGTCGATCTCCACCCTCGATGAGCGCCCCCTGGCCGTGCGTCGCTACGAGCCCGCGGGCCCCGTTCGCGCGCAGGTGCTCGTGCACGGGGCCACCGCGGTGCCCCAGCGCTTCTACGCGGCATGGGCCACCCACCTCGCCGAGCACGGCCTACGGGTGTTCACCTACGACTACCGCGGGATCGGGAGCTCGCGCACGCTGCCGCTGCGCGAGGAGACCGTGGACATGCAGGGGTGGATCGACGACGCGACGATCGTGCAGCGCACCGTCATCGACCTCGCACCCGAGCTGCCGACGTTCGTCGTGGGGCACAGCTTTGGCGGACAGATCGCGCCGACGCTCTCGCCCGCGGCCGCGGCGATCGTGCTGGTCGGGGCGCAGGCCGGCTCGGTCACGCGCTTCCCCTGGCCGCGTCGCTCCACGCTGCGCGCCACCATGGCGCTCGGGATCCCAGCGCTGGCCGAGGTGTTTGGCTACGTGCCGGGCTGGGTCGGCCTCGGCGAGGATCTGCCCGGCCCGGTGGCGCGACAGTGGGCGCGCTGGTGCCTGCGCGAGGACTACTTCCTCGGCGAGCTCCCCGAGCTCGGCGCTCGCCTGGCTCGCTACCGCGGCCCGGTGCTGGCGCTCTCGTTCACCGACGACGAGTTCGCGCCGCTGGCCAACGTGCAGTGGCTGCTCGATCGCCTCGATGGCGCGACGGTGGATCACCGACACCTCGAGCCCGCGGAGCTCGGCGAGGCCGAGGTCGGGCACTTCGGCTTCTTTCGTCGCGCCGCCGCGCGCCGCGGCTGGGGGCACGTGGATGCGTTCTTCGATCGCCTGCTCGGGGCGGCCCCGCGTGGGATCCCGAGCTTCGAGGCCGCGGTGCTCGCCGACCTCGACTACGGGCGTGCCTGAGCCGTCACTCGCCCGGGGCGAACGCGTCGAGGGTCTCGCGAACGTTGACGCCGGCCGCCTTGGCGCGGGCCACGAGGTCGGGAAATTCCTCGCCGTCGATCGGGCTCCACATGTCGCTGCCCTCGATCCGCTCGGGTCCCTCGATCACGCCAAGCGCTCGCAAGCGCTCCAGGCAGCGACGCGCGGTGGGGAGCTGGACTCGTAGCTCCTCGGCGATCTCGGTCTCGTCCACGGCGGAACCCGCGAGCTGGTAGAGCAAGTCGTTGACGACGGCCATCCTCGGATGATGCCCCAACTGGGCGCTCGATGCTGCGGGCGGCGACCAGCCTCGCTTGGGAGGCGGGTGGCGGGGCCGCCGGGTCAGACCGCGGCGGGGGGCCGCCCGGCTCGCGCCCGCTTGGGGATCGTGATGATGAGCTCGGTGTGGTGCCCAGGCTGGCTCTCGAGGCGCAGGGTGCCGTCGTGCTTCTGCGTGATGATGTCGTGGCTGATCGACAGGCCGAGGCCGGTGCCCTCGCCCGGGGGCTTGGTGGTGAAGAACGGGTGGAACACCCGCTCGGCGATCGCCTCGGGGATGCCGGGGCCGTTGTCGCGCATGCGGATCTCCAGCTCGTCGCGCAGCGAGCGGGTGCTGACGCGAATGAGCGGTCGATGCCCGGGGAGCCGCTGCTGTAGCGCGCGTAGCGCGTAGCAGGCGTTGCTGGCCAGGTTGAGGACCACCCGTCGAACATCCTCGACCACGATGTCGACCTCGCCGATCGACGTGTCGTAGTCCTCCTCGATGGTGAGGTCGAAGTTGCGGTGGTCCGCGTGCACCCCGTGAGCGACCAGGTGCATGGCCTCGCGGATCACCTCGTTGATGTCGGCGCGCTCCTTGGCTCCGGTGGAGTGCTGAGCGTGCATCAGCATGCTGGTGACGATGCCGTTGGCCCGCTCGCCGTGGTTGCTCACGCGACGCAGGTTGTTGCTGATGAGGCCCGTGATCTCCTGGATGCTGGCCACGGCCGCGGCCGGCAGCGCGGCGCGGTGGGTCTCGAGCTCTTCGATGAGCTCGTCGACCAGCTCGATCGACGACGTCGAGAAGTTGTTGATGAAGTTGAGCGGGTTGCGGATCTCGTGGGCGACCCCCGCGGTGATCTGCCCGAGCGAGGCGAGCTTCTCCTGGGTGACGAGCTGCTTCTGCGCGCGCTGGAGCGTGTCGAGGGCGTGGGCGAGCTCTTCGTTCTTGGCGCGCAGCTCGGCGGTGCGCTGGTCGACCTTCTGCTCGAGCGTGTCGTAGAGGCGCGCGTTCTCGAGCGAGATTGCGGCCTGGGCCGAGAGCACCTCGAGCACGTCGAGGCGCTTGGGCGAGAACGCGCCCGCGACCATCGCGTTCTCGAGATAGAGGATCCCGACGCGTCGCGACTGCTTGACGATCGGCGCGCACAGGATCGACCTCGGCTGGCGCGCGACGACGTAAGGCTCGTGCTGGAAGCGCCCCGCGGCCGAGGCGTCGTCGAGCACCACGGACTCGCCCGTGCGCGCGACGTACTGGACCAGCGATACGGGCAGCTCGGGGCTGCGCGCCACCGGCTCGGAGCCGAGCACCGTGACGCCGCCGGCCACGCTGCCGAGCGCCTCCACGAACAGCTCGTGGTCGCGCTCGAAGATCAGCGCACCCCGCTCGGCCCCGGCGTTCTCCATGATGATCGCGAGGATCTGCTCGAGCAGCCGGCCCAGCACGATCTGCCCGGAGATGGCCTGCGAGGCCTTGAGCACGGTGGACATGTCGAGCCGGTCGAGCAGGTCGTCGTCGGTGACCGTGGTGGTCGTCGGCGAGTCCTGTCCCGCGGGCCGCGAGGCGAAGACGAGGCGTGGGTAGGCGCCGCGCATCTGGTCGAGCTTGGCCTTGGCCTCCCAGCGCGAGTAGGCGAAGTACGCCCGGCTCATGTAGGCCTGGGCGATCTCTTGGCGACCGAGGCCCAGGTAGAGCCGCGCGGCGAGCTCGTAGGCCAGCGCTTCTTCTTGGGTGAAGCCCTGCTCGCGGGCCCCGTGGATCGCCGCTTCGTAGAGGTTCATGGCCTCGAGCACGTCGCCGCTCACCCGTGCCTGCTCGGCGCGGACCAGGTCGAGCTTGTGACGAAAGTTCGGCGGGGCATGTGCGGCCAGCGAGCGCATGCGCTCTTGGTTGCGGGCAACCTTCGCGAGCGCGGCCTGCTGGGCCTCGGGCGCCAGCGTGGCGTGGTGGGCCAGCAGCGCGAGCGACTGATAGAACGTCTGCACCGCTCCGTAGAACAGCCCCGTGCCCCCTTGCTCGTACTTCTCCGCGATCTCGGCCAGCTCGACCGCGCGCGCGTAGTTGCCGAACAGATAGTTGAGGAGGGTCTTGCCGTGGTACGTGATGAACGCGAACGTGACGTTGTTGACCGCCTCCCACTCGGGCAGCTTGACGGTCTCGTCGAGCACCTCGCCGACCAATACACACGGATCCTCGGCGCGACCCAGGAGGTTGAGCACCACCTGGTTGCCCACGCTGAAGTAGTCGGTGTGATAGTGCTGGCGCAGGCGTACCGCCAGTGCATGGTAGTGACCGCGCTGCCGCGCCACCGACTCGAGCGGCTCGCCGATGTGCAACAAGTTGTTGCAGTACTGGATCGCGCTATAGAGGCCGAACTCGATGTCGCCGGTCTCCATCCCGCTCTGGAAGCCCTCGACCATGGGGGCCATCGTCTGGCGCACGTGCTCCTTCCAGGGGCGCACGAACCCGTTGAACAGGTTGTGGATCTTGGCCTTGGACTCGCGGGCATTGAAGCTCTCGAGCGTCTTCATCGCCAGCAGGCCATAGCGGTAGGCGGAGTCGATGTCCTTGTAGAGGCCACCGACGATGATCGCTTGCCACACGTAGGCCACGCAGGCCATCGAGGAGTTGCCGTGCTCCACGCACAGCTTGGTCTGACTCCAGAGGATCGCGGGCAGCAGCGCGGGCAGGGCGTTGTAGGCCGGCGCCGAGGTGTTCACCAGGATGCGCAGCTTGGCCAGCTGGTACGGGTCCTCCATGATCGGGAGGTCGGCGAGGGCCTCGATGCTGGTGACCTTGCGCTCCACCTCGGCGCGTAGCGCCTCGGCCATGCTCGCCATCTCGGCGGGATCGCGGGGCAGCGTCACGCCGAGCAGCGCGAGCGCCTCGCGAGCCACGTCGATCGAGGCGGCGTGCTCGTTCTGGGCCACGAGCGCCATCATCTGGAGCTCGTAGACCTCGACGCGGTCGAGCCGGGTCTCGGCGTGGCGCAGCACCTCCTGCGACAGGCGGCGCGCCTCCTCCATGTTGGCGTTGAGGTAGTGGACCTCGACCAGGCCCACGTGGAGCTCGAAGGTCAGGCGGTAGCGTCGCTGCCAGCTGTCCGCGCTGAGCAGCCGCAGGCCCGCGCGCAGGAACTGCAGCGCGGGCCCGTGCGCCATGGCCTCCCGCGCCTTGCGGCCCGCGGCCAGGTTGAGCTCGGCATGGGCGTCGCGCTCGTCGCGATCGGTGACCAGCTCGGCCCCGAGGTTGAGGTGCTCGACCACGTCGAAGATCTGCGCGTCGAGCTCGCCGCCGGCGTTCTCGAGCAAGATGCGCCCGATCTGCAGGTGAACGGCCGTGCGCTGCTCCTCCTCGATGGTGGCGTAGGCGGCCTGCTGCACGCGGTCGTGGAGGAACTTGAAGTTGAGGATCAGTAGATCGAGCGCGAGCGTGCCGTCGGAGTGCGACTCGAGCTTGGAGGTGGGGATGATGAGCCCGTGCGACACGGCGCCCATCAGCTCGAAGAACAGATCCTCGGCCGGCTTGCCCGAGATGGTGGCGAGGGTCTCGAGGTCGAAGCGACTGCCCATGCACGCGGCGAGGCGCAGGGCCTGGCGGGTGCCCTCGGGGAGCTTGGCGAGCTTGCCGATCATCAGCTCGACGACGTTGTCGGTGATGCCCATGCTCTCGATCTGGGCGATGTCCCAGACCCAGCGCTGGCGCTCGAACGAGAGCATGCCCTCCGAGAACAGTACGGTGAGGAACTGCTTGGCGAAGAACGGGTTGCCGCCCGTCTTGCCGAGCACGAGCGAGGCCAGCGGCTCGACCTCCTGTAGCGTGCGCGAGAGCGTGTCGGCGAGCATGCGGCTGATGTGGCCCAGGCCGAGCGGCGGCAGCGTGATCTCCTCGATGGTGACGCCGTCGCCCCGCAGCGAGTCGAGCGCCATCGCCAGCGGGTGGGTGGGCTCGACCTCGTTGTCGCGGTAGGCCCCGATCACCAGCAGGTTGGCCGTGCTCTCGTCACGCATGACGTTGGCGATCAGAGCGAGGCTCGGCGAGTCGGCCCACTGCAGATCGTCGAGGAACAGCACCAGCGGGTGCTCGGCGCGGCACAGCGCGTGGATGAAGCGCAGGAACACCAGGTCGAAGCGGTTGCGCGCCTCGGTGGCGCCCAGCTTCTCGATCTCGGGAATCGGGCCCAAGATGAGCTCGATCTCGGGGATGACATCGGCGATCACCCGTCCGTTGGTGCCCACGGCCTCGGCGTTGCGCTGGCGCCAGCGCTGCAGCCGCGGTGCGCTCTCGGTGAGCAGCTGCCGCACGAGATCGGAGAAGGCCTCGGCCACCGCGCTGTAGGGCACCCCGCGCTGGAACTGGTCGAACTTGCCGCTGATGAAGTAGCCGCTCTTGCGGGTGACCGAGCGGTAGATCTCCTTGACGAGGGCCGACTTGCCGATGCCCGAGTAGCCGGTGACCATCAAGATCTCGGCGTGCGGATCGGTGCCCCGCACGTCCCCGCTGATGCGATCGAAGGCGTGGAGCAGCGTCTCGACCTCGTGCTCGCGCCCGTAGAGCTTCTGGGGAATCTGGAACAGTCCCGAGGCATCGTCGCGGCCGAGCGCGAACGGCTCGATGGGCTCGCCGGCCCGCAGCGCCTGGGCGCAGCGCTCGAGATCAGCCTCGAGCCCGTGGGCGCTCTGGTAGCGGTTCTCGGCGTTCTTCTCGAGCAGCTTCATCACGATGTCGGAGATGGGCCGCGGAATCTCGGGGACCACCTCCGCCGGTGCCGGGGGCTGCTTGGCGATGTGGCAGTGCACGAGGGCCAGCGCATCGTCGCTCGGAAACGGCAGCGTGCCGGTGAGCAGCTCGTAGAAGGTGACCCCGAGCGAGTAGAAGTCGGTGCGATAGTCGAGCGAGCGGTTCATTCGCCCGGTCTGCTCGGGCGACATGTACGCGAGCGTTCCCTCGATCACGCTCGGGTTGCGGATGGTGGGATCCTCGCGCGGCAGCTTGGTCGAGATCCCAAAGTCGATGATCTTGAGCACCCCGGTCTCGAGGTTGAGCACCACGTTGCTGGGGTTGATGTCCTTGTGGATGATGCGCTCGTGGTGCACCTGCGCGAGCGCCTCGGTCAGCGAGATCGCGATCTCGAGGAAGCGCAGCGGGGCGAAGCGGCCGTGCCGCTCGAGCACGAGGTCGAGCGAGTCGCCCCCGAAGTCCTCCATCACGAGGAACGGGGTGCGACTGTGCTTCTCGAAGCCCTGGGCCTTGATCACGCCCGGCAGGTCGAGCCCGCGCAGCAGCGCAAACTCCTGCCGATAGCGGGTGAGGTCCTCGCGGCGCGGCTCGCCCTTGAGGACCTTGAGAATGACGGGCCGTCCGTCCGATCGCCGGCGGCCGCGGAAGATGTCGGAGCTGCGGCTCTCGCGAACCCGCTGCTCCACTTGGTAGTTGTCGATGTCGAGCACGAGCGGACGGACCGCAGCGTATCAGAACCCGAAGAATGGCCAGTCCGAATCTAGGCCGAGCAGGAGCTGGCCCACGGACTCCAGGCGCACGGCCGAGCTGAACGCGTGCTGGGTCAGCGTGTGGACGTCGCGGAAACACCGCTCGAAGCGGTGTCCCTGGTGGAACGAGGAGGAGCCCGCGACCGAGTACACGAGATCGACCGCCTCGGCGCTGGCCTCGACCGCGTGGCTGGTGGCCAGCTGGATCTTGGTCTTCTGCTGGAGGCTGAGCATCTTGCCCGCGAGCGCGTCGGCCCAGCCCTCGGCCAGGGACTGGTGGAGGTAGGACTCGGCCGATCCCACGATGGCCGCGGCCTTGGCCACCCGCAGCTGCGCCACATCGCGGTCGCGGAGGGTGCGCTGCGTGTACGCGGGCGTCTTGCCGTTGGCCAGCTCCACGAGCCCGTCGATCGCGGCCAGCGCCACGCCGAGCGAGGTCGCGGCGAGCGAGGCCACCAACGGCCAGATCGTCATGCGGTAGAGCGCGCCCTGGTAGGCCGAGCCTGGCTTCTCGAGCGGGGCGAGCGGAGCGGTCCAGCGCCCGGCCACGAAGGCGTCGGTCATCTTGGCGTCGTGGCTACCGGTGCCGCGCATGCCGAGGGTGTGCCAGGTGTCGACGATCTCCACGTCCTTGATGGGGGTGAACGTGAGCAGCACGTCGGGCTGGCCGCTGGGGCCCATGCGGGGCCCGCTGCCCTCGAGGATCAGCGACAGGCCGAGCACCCACTGGGCATCGTGGACCCCGCTGCAGAACGGGGTCTGCCCGGTGAGCTTGAACCCGCCGTCGATCGGCACGGCCATGCGCGGAGGGTTGAGCGCGCCCGCGAGGATCGAGTTGGGGTCGCCGAAGATGTCCTTGGCGCCCTCGTTGGAGAACCATGGGCCGAACAGCTCGACGGCGTTGGACAGCTGCACGTTCCAGGCCGCCGCGGAATCGGTGCGGGCGAGCTCGGTGACGACCTTGCAGCCGGTCATGGGATCGGCCTCGAGCCCGCCAAATGCCCTGGGCTTCCACAAGCGGTAGAGATCCGCCGATCGCATCGCATCGACGACTCGCTTGGACAAGCGTCGATTGGCCTCCGCCTCGGCCGAGTGCTCGGCGAGGATGGGGGCCAGGGCCCGCACGGATTCGAGGAGGGTCTGGACGTCTACGTTAGGGGCTTCCATGGCGCCGAGCGTTGTACCATGTGGGCCCAGCGAGCTGCCATGCGCTTCTTGTCGCTACGCCCCGAGGGGGCCTACCTCGTGGAGCTCGAGCCCCTCGAGGACGAGCGCGGTGCCTTCGCCCGTAGCTTCTGTCGCGACGAGTTCGCGGCCCACGGCCTCGCAACGAGCTTCGTGCAGCACAATGTGTCGCGCAACCTTCGGGCGGGGACGCTGCGCGGGCTGCACTACCAGTGCGCGCCCCATGGCGAGGCCAAGCTGCTGCGCTGTGTTCGTGGCTCGGCGCACGCGGTGGTGCTCGATCTGCGTCGGGCCACGCCCACGTTTGGGCGCTGGGCCGCGGTGCAGATCGACGCAGCCGGTGGAGCCGCGCTCTACGTCCCGGAGGGCTGTGCCTGCGGGTTTCAGACGCTCGAGGACGACACCGAGCTCCACTATCAGATGTCTGCACCACACCATCCACCCAGCGCGCGCGGCATTCGCTGGGACGACCCTGCGTTTGCCATCGAGTGGCCGCCGGCGTCCCCGCGGATCCTCTCGGCCAACGATGCTTCGTGGCCCGCGTGGGGCCAAGGAAGCGAGCCCCACGCATGAGCGACGAGCACGAGCGCTTCGCTCGCGAGCGGCAGGCACGGGTGGTCGCCAACGCGAGCCACGAGCCGCTGCGGGCGGCCAGCCAGGCGTGGCTCGAGCACGCCGACGCGGCGAAGTACGAGTACAACTTCGAGTGGATGGGGCGGCCCATCATTCAGTATCCGCAGGACATCGTCGCGCTGCAGGAGATCATCTGGCACACGCGGCCCGAGGTGATCGTGGAGACCGGGATCGCCCACGGCGGTACCACGATCTTCTACGCCTCCATGCTGCGCCTGCTGGGGCCCGCGCCCGCCGGCCGCCCGCGGCGCTTGGTGAGCGTGGACATCGAGCTTCGACCCCACAATCGCGCGGCCATCGAGGCGCACCCGATGTTCGACCCGGCGCTCGTCTCGTTGCTCGAGGGGTCCTCGGTGGATCCGTCCATCGTCGCGCAGGTCCATGCACTGGCGGCGGGCCACGACGTGCTGCTGTGCCTCGATTCCAACCACGCGCACGCGCACGTGCTGGAGGAGCTGCGCGCCTACGCGCCGCTCGTGGGCAAGGGCAGCTACATCGTGGTGTTCGACACCTCGATCGCGAGCCTCGAAGGCGGCGGCTACCCGGGGCGGCCGTGGGGGGCCGGCGACAACCCGCGCACGGCCGTGGCTGCGTTCCTCGCCGAGGATCGGCGCTTCGTGGTCGACCAGAGCCTCGAGGATCGGCTGCTCATCACCTCGGCGCCCGGCGGCTTCTTGCGCTGTGTCGAGGAGCGACCATGAAGATGATTCCCGTCGCGGGGCCCTCGATCACCGAGCACGAGATCGAGTACGTCACCCGTGCCGCGCGCGAGGGCTGGTACGAGGGCGCCGGGGAGTTCCACGCGCGCTTCGAGGCGGCCTTCGCCGCATACGTGGGTCGGCGTCACGCGATCGCGCTGCCCTCGTGCACCGCGGCGCTGCACCTCGCGCTGGCGGCCCGCGGCATCGGGCCCGGCGACGAGGTGATCGTCCCCGAGCTGACCTGGATCGCCTCGTCGGCGCCGATCCGCTACGTGGGCGCGACGCCGGTGTTTGCCGACGTGGAGCCCGAGACCTGGTGCCTCGCGCCGGCCTCGGTCGAGGCCTGCCTCAGCGAGCGTACGCGGGCGATCATCGCGGTGGACCTCTACGGGAACATGCCCGACCTCGACGCGCTCGAGCGGCTCGTGGCGGGCCGCGGGATCGCGATCATCGAGGATGCGGCGCAGGCGATCGGCTCGCGCCTGCGCGGTCGACTCGCGGGCTCGTTCGGGCTGGCGAGCGCGTTCAGCTTTCACGGCTCGAAGACGATGACGACCGGCGAGGGCGGGATGCTGGTGACCGATGACGACGCGCTGCACGAGCGCGTGCGGGTGCTCCGGGATCACGGGCGGCCGGTGGGGGACCGGCGCTTCATCAACACCGAGGTGGCGTACAAGTACAAGATGAGCGCGATGCAGGCGGCGCTGGGGCTGGCGCAGCTCGAGCGCATCGACGAGCTCGTGGCGATGAAGAACGCGATCTTCGCCGGGTACGCGCAGCGGCTCGGCGAGGTCGAGGGGCTCACGCTCAACCGCCCCGGGCCCGCGGTGCGCAGCAGTCACTGGATGGTGAACGCGGTCTTGGACCCGCGCCTGGGGCTGCGCTCGGAGGGGGTCATGGAGGCGCTCGCGCAGCGTGGGATCGACTCGCGGCCGATGTTCCAGCCGCTCAGCGGGCTGCCCGCGTACGCGGCGGAGCCCACGGCGATCGCAGCTCGGCGGCGCAACCTCGTGGCGCGGGGGCTGAGCCCGTTCGGGGTCAACCTACCTTCGGCGCTCGTGCTCGACCCAGCGCAGGTCGAGCACGTGTGCCGCTCGCTGCTGGACATCATCGAACATGCCGTGGCGTGAGCGGTGTCGGGCGCGAGCCGAGGCGGAGGGGCTCGGGGCGGCCGTGACGACGCTGCTCGAGGCGTTCCCCCGCGGGGTCGAGGACGAGGATGTCTCGCTGTCGCGCTGGCTCGGCGAGGCGGCGCACGGATTCCTCGCGCTGGAGTCGGCGGGGCTGGCTGCGACCGCAGGGCTCGGGCACGCGATCGTGGAGCGGCTCGGCGAGGAGGTGTCGCAGGCGGCGGCGCAGGATCAGGCGCGACGATTCATCGCGCTGGTGCGCGGACTGGGCGAGCTGGATCCGCCGGAGGCCCGCATCCTTCGCGTGGCCCTGCTCGCGTGCATGTCCGAGGTGCTGGGGCAGCGCGAGCGCAGGCGCTCGCGGGTCCGCGATCTCATCGACTTCCACTACGGGCACGCCGCCGTGCTCCTCCATCGACGCCCCGGCCTGCCGAGCCCCTGCGATCGCGTGCGGCAGGCGCGGTGGCGCACGGTCGCGACCGGCCTCGAGCATGCGACGGTCGCGGGGCACACGAGCCTCGGACCCATGCACGTCAACCTGCTGCGCGCGCACGGGCCTCGACTGCACGTGGTGCATCGCCACGAGGCTGCGGTGCCGCTCGAGCGGCTCGTGCGCGAGGCCGGGGCGATCGCGGGGATCTCCGGTGG
>JBFIJN010000119.1:0-18928 GCA_041600735.1 Nannocystaceae bacterium | reverse complement strand
TGGATCGTGAGCACGACGGCTACGACGACAGTTCGTGGGCTCACGCTCGAGCGGCTCGCGCCAGACGTGCTTCGCGAGTACGCGGAGGGGGCACGGCGACCATTCGCCGTGCCCCCTCGCGAGTGCCGATTCTCTTGCTAAGTCGTTGCCCGGCGCGGCCAGAGCTAGCTACAGCCGCTGGTGCTGCCGCAGGTCTCGCACTTGAGGCACGAGCCGTTGCGCACCATCGTGAAGCTCTGACAGTTGGGGCATGCATCACCGGTATAACCCTTGGCGCGCGCCTTGGAAACCTCGGCGCTGAGGTTGGCGGCGGCCTTGAGCTTGCGAACGCGCCGCTTTTGCTTGCGGCCGGGGTCCTGCGCGGGCGCGGGATCGGCCTGGGCGGCGGCTTGAGTGCGGTCTTCGAACTCGATCGCGGTGCGCTTGCGCTCGGCCTCGGCCAACAGCGTAGCGCTCGGTCCAGCGATCGCCAGCTTGAGCGGGCCCGGGGTGACCACGCGCTCTTCCAACACCTCTTCGGTGTCGCGCACTTCCACGACACGCTCGCTCACGACCTCTTCGTCGCGATAGTCGACTCCGCGCTCCATGTCGTCGTCGCCGGTGGTGTCGGGCGAGAGATCGTCGGGCATCACATGCGCGAGATCGTGGCGGCCGAGGTAGCTGATGGCCAGCTCGCGGAAGATGTAGTCGATGATGCTCGTCGACATCTTGATGTGCGGGTGGCCCTGCACCGGTCCGTGGGGCTCGAAGCGCGTGAAAGTGAACGCCTCTACGAACTCCTCGAGCGGCACGCCGTACTGCATGCCCAGGCTGATCGCGATCGCAAAACAGTTCATCAGGCTGCGGAAGGCGGCGCCCTCCTTGTGCATGTCGATGAAGATCTCGCCCAGCGTGCCATCGCTGTACTCGCCGGTGTGGATGTACACCTTGTGGCCACCGATCGTGGCCTTCTGGGTGTAGCCGCCGCGGCGATCGGGCATGCGGCGGCGCTTGGCGAGATAGCGATAGACCATCTTCTCGCTGATCTTCTCGACCACGTGCGGGTTGCTGGTGGCCGCGAACCCGGGCAGCCGCAGGGTCCCATCGTCGCCCCGCCCCCGATCCTGGTCGCGATCCTGATCCCGATCCTGATCCTGATCCTCGACCGCGACCTCGTCGTCGAGGTCGTCCTCGAGCTCGCCCAAGAGCGCCGCCGAGAGCGGCTGGCTGAGCTTGGAGCCGTCGCGGTAGAGCGCGATCGCCTTGAGCGCGAGCTTCCACGAGCGCATGTAGACCTGCTCGACCTCGGCCACGGTGGCCTCGCCCGGCATGTTGATGGTCTTGGAGATCGCGCCCGAGAGGAACGGCTGCGCCGCCGCCATCATGTTCACGTGGGCCATGGGGGCGATGAAGCGCCGCCCGTAGCGACCGCAGCGGTTGGCGCAATCGAACGCGGGCAGGTGCTCCTCGCGCAGGTGCGGCGCGCCCTCGAGCGTCATCGTTCCGCACACGTAGTCGTTGGCGATGCGCACGTCCTCGGCGCAAAAGCCCAGGCTGGCGAGCATGTCGAACGTGGGGTCGGCGAGCTGCTCGGGCGAGAACCCGAGCACCTTGGTGCAGAACTCGTCGCCGAGGATCCAGCGGTTGAACACGAACCCGATCTCGAACGCCTGCGGCAGCTCTTGCTCGATCTTGGCCAGCAGCGCCTCGGTGAAGCCGCGCGCCTTGAGCTGCGCATGGGTGATGCGCGGGCTGCCCACCAGGCTCCCGGCGCCCCGGCAGTAGCGCTCGATGTCGGCGATCTGCACCGGGCCGTAGCCCATCCCCGCCAGCGCGCGCGGGACCGACTGATTGATGATCTTGAAGTAGCCGCCGCCGGCGAGCTTCTTGAACTTCACGAGCGCGAAGTCGGGCTCGATGCCAGTGGTGTCGCAATCCATCAGCAAGCCGATGGTGCCGGTGGGCGCGATGACGGTGACCTGCGCGTTGCGATAGCCGTGGGCCTCGCCGCCCTCGAGCGCCGCGTCCCAGGCGCGGCGGGCGGAGCTGAGCAGGTACTCGGGGCACGCGGCGGCGTCGATGCCCATCGGCACGACCGAGAGGCCCTCGTACTCGCTGGCGGGGGCGTCGTAGGCCGCGCGGCGGTGGTTTCGCATCACCCGCAGCATCGCGTCGGCGTTGCGCGAGTGGCCGGCAAAGGCCCCGAGCTCGGCGGCCATCTCGGCCGAGGTGGCGTAGCACTCGCCGGTCATGATCGCGGTCACGGCCCCGCAGATCGCCACGGCCTGGGGCGAGTCGTAGGGCAGGCCACGGACCATGAAGTAGGTGCCGAGGTTGGCGTAGCCGAGGCCCAGCGTGCGGTAGCGGTGTGAGAGCTCGGCGATCGTCTTGCTGGGGAACTGGGCCATCAGCACCGAGATCTCGAGCGCGATCGTCCACAGCCGGCAGGCGTGGCGCACGGCCTCGATCTCGATCTCGCCGGCCTCGCTCACGAACTTCATGAGGTTCAGCGAGGCGAGGTTGCACGCCGTGTCATCGAGGAACATGTACTCGGAGCACGGGTTGCTGGCGTTGATCCGCCCCGAGAGCGGGCACGTGTGCCACTCGTTGATGGTGGTGTCGAACTGGAGGCCGGGGTCGGCGCAGCTCCACGCTCCGAGCGCGATCGTGTGCCACAGATCGCGGGCGCGCAGCGTCTTGGACGTGCTGCCATCCACGCGACGGGTGAGCTTCCAGGCGCCGTCGGTCTCGACGGCCTCGAGGAACGCGTTGGACAGGCGCACCGAGTTGTTGGAGTTCTGGCCCGAGACCGTGCCGTAGGCCTCCGAGTCCCAGCCGGTGTCGTACTCCTCGAACTCGATCTCGACCACGCCCTCGCGGCCGAGCTGCAGCGCGCGCTGGATGTAGTTCTCGGGCACGTGCGCGCGGCGAGCCTCGCGGATCGCCTGGCGCAGGCCCCGGTTGCGCTGCGCGTCGAAGCGGTCGGCCGCGGCGAGCTCGGTGGCGCCGTGGGCGGCGTCGAGCAGCGCGTTGAGGTGCTCGCTGCAGGCGCGCGAGCCGGCCACGAGCGCGGCGACCTTCTGCTCCTCGAGCACCTTCCAGTTGATGAACTTCTCGACGTCGGGGTGATCGATGTCGACGACGACCATCTTGGCCGCGCGGCGGGTGGTGCCGCCGCTCTTGATCGCGCCGGCGGCTCGATCGCCGATGCGAAGGAAGCTCATCAGGCCGCTGGAGCGCCCGCCGCCCGAGAGCGGCTCGCCCTCGGCGCGCAGGCTCGAGAAGTTGGTGCCGGTACCCGAGCCGTACTTGAACAGCCGCGCCTCGCGGACCCACAGATCCATGATGCCGCCCTCGGCAACGAGGTCGTCGCCCACGGACTGGATGAAGCAGGCGTGCGGCTGCGGGCGGGTGTACGCGTCGGTGGAGCGGCGCACGTGGCCGGTCTGCGGCTCACAGTAGTAGTGACCCTGCGCGGGCCCGGTGATCCCGTAGGCCCAGTTCAGCCCGGTGTTGAACCACTGCGGGCTGTTGGGCGCGGCCATCTGCGTGGCCAGCATGTGCAGCATCTCGTCGTGGAAGGCGCGCGCCGAGGCCTCGTCGCTGAAGTAGCCGTGGCGCCAGCCCCAGTAGGTCCAGCACCCGGCCAGGCGCGAGAACACCTCGCGGCTGTCTTGCTCGCCGTGACCGCGCTGGTCGGGCTGCAGCTCGGCGAGCTCCTCTTCGTCGGCCTCGCTGCGCCACAACCACTCGGGCACGCTGGGCTCGGGCACGCGGCGCAGGCGGGCGGGGATCCCCGCCTTGCGAAAGTACTTCTGCGCCAGGATGTCCACCGCGACCTGCGACCAACCCTTGGGCACGGCGATGTCCTTCGCTTCGAAGACCACCGAGCCGTCGGGGTTGGCGATGCGAGAGCTCCGATCCTCGAACTCGATGCCTTGGAAGGGTTGAGCGTTATCCGAGGTGAACAGGCGAGCGACCTTCATGCGGGTGGACTCCGGGTACGAGAGGGGAGCGAGCGGGAGGAGGAGAGGAGCGAAGGTGAGATCGAGCCGAGCGCGGCATGGCGGAGCCAGCGGCACGGCAAGGCAAAGGCAAAGGCAAGGCAGCGAGGCGGCAGGAGGCCGAGGTCCGGGCAGGTTGGGCAGGGGCGCTTGATCGGGCTGGGCACACGCGTGCTGCGTGGCGGCCCTCGGGGAGGAGGACGCCATCATTCGGAGCCGGGGAGGGAGAGAGGGGGTTCTCCGTTCCCGGTTCGCCGTCGTGTCGGTGAGAGTCGAGCGGGTGGAGCTCGGCTCAATGACGGAAGGCGGTGCCGCGGGATCCCCCGGAGCGCCGCCACCCCCAACCCCTTGGGGCGGGAGGAGTTATAAACCACAACATGTGGTGGGCACGCAAGAAGGCGACGCGTTCGCGAGCCGTGATCCGATCCACAGAACCGGCCCGCTGGCCTTGTAACGGAGCCCCCAAACAATCCACAGGCTCGCGTCGCTTGGGCGACACCTCGCGGGGCCCCTGCGGAGGGCTGCGGATTTTGCGCTTCGGTGCGAGACGCTTGCCGATCGCTGTCCCGAGCCGAGCGGGTAAACCGCGCATTTGGGGCGGCTGATGCGGCCCTACGGCTGTTCGGAGGAAGTGCGCGAACAGCTATCCCCGGCTCGTCCCCAGCGGGCGAACCGCGCACCCGACAACTTTGCACACACTGGGATCGCGGGGAGATCTCCTCGGTGTTCCACGCCCTGGCGCGGCCGAGACCCAGCGAAGAGAGCGCGCCTCGATCCACCCCTCGATCCACCCCTGATCCATGGCCTGATCCACGGCCTGATCCACACCCCGGTCCACGCCCTGATCACCGCCGGATCAGCGGCGGCGCCTCCCGACTCGCATGGCGGACCGAGGCGGTCTCGAGGCTCGACCCTTGCCCCTCGAAGCCCCGCTCGAGACCCTCGCGGGACCCATCCATTGGACTTTCGAGCCACTGGCACTTGCGCGGGCCGGTTGGGATGCCTCATGATGTCTCGAACGTCGAGGCCTGGGCTCGGCGCGCTGTGAATGGCACGGCGCACCGCGCTACCGGCACGACCGAGACGAGCTGTCGTCCGTCGAGCGAGCCGCCAACACTGGCGTGTCTCGAGCGCGAGTCCCACCCGAGAATTCGATGATGCCCAAGGACGCGAGCGCGATCTTTCACGCCCAGGCCGGCACCTATGACGAGCTCGAGCGGCTGAGCGCGCTCGAGACCCTCAAGGGCTTGCGCAGCCCGAGCTCGGTGACGCTGGGCGACTTGGTCGGCTACCTCGAGTCGCGGGGTCTGTGGACGCAGTTCGCCAAGATCACGCTCGGCGATCTTCGCGACTCGTTCGCGCCGCCGCCCGCCGAGGCCGAGGCCAACGGCCGCCGCCGCAAGCGGAGGATCCTGGAGGACGAGCTCGAGGACGCCTACGCCGAGAAGGCCGAGAAGGAGACCAAGGCGAAGGCCGAGCCCGAGGACGATGGCATCGACTCCGAGGAGTTCGCTCGCTTGGTCATGCCGTTCGTCGAGGGCAATGGAGAGGTCACGCTCGACGACATCGAGGACTACAGCCGCCTCGATCGCAAGGTGCTGCGCCGCCACCTGACCGCGCTGGTCAAGGAGGGGCGGCTGGAACGCATCGGCGTCGGCCGCCACGCGGTGTACTCGAGCGCGCTCTAGGGGTGCTCGCATGGCGAGCTCCCGTCCGCCGCGCTGCGGCTCGGGGGTCGCGATCACATCGCGCGCAGCATCAGCCACTCGAGCGCGCGATCCGGCAGCAGCCAGCGCAGCACCACGAGCATGCGGGCATCGGGCCCCACCGGGTAGCGCGTGCGCGGGCGCTTGGCGAGCAGCGCGTGCTCGATCGCGCGGGCCACCTTGATCGGCTCGACACCCTTGTTCTTGCCGGTAGCCGAGAACCGCTCGAGCGCGGCGGTGAGGTCGGCGTAGCGCGCCAGCGCCTCGGTTGGCTGCTCGGTCTTGTACTTGTCGAGCTGTTCCTCGCCCTTCTTCCAGATCTCGGTCTTCACCATGCCGGGCTCGATGCACGCCGCCCACACCCCGAACTGGCGCAGCTCGAGGCGGAGCGCGTCGGTGAGGGCCTCGACCGCGAACTTGCTCGCGCCGTAGGGCGCCATCAGCGGGGTGGACACGCGTCCGCCGATCGAGCTGACGTTGATCACGCGTCCGCGGCTCGCGAGCAGGTGGGGCAGCACCTTCTGCGTCGTATCGACCAGCCCGAACACGTTCACCTCGAACTGCCGGCGCCAGTCGTCCAGCGGCAGCAGCTCCTGCGGACCGCCGATGGCCAGCCCCGCGTTGTTGACGAGCCCGATCAGCCGCGAGCCACCGAGGCGCTCGCCGAGCTCCGTCGTGGCGCGCTCGATCGACTCGCCCTCGGCCACGTCGATCATCAGCGGCTCGATGCGCTCACCACCCTCGGCCACGAGCTTCTCCCCGTCGACGGTCTTGCGCACGCCTGCGAACACGCGCAGCCCCAAGCCGGCCAGGTGCAGCGCAGTGGCCCGCCCGATGCCCGTGGAGGCCCCGGTGATCATCACTGCGTCTCGATCCGCCTTGGCTTCGCTCATGCGCGCGAGACTACGCCGAAGCGGATTCGATCGCAGCGCTCGAGCGTTGCGATCTGCGCAACCTGCGCGACATCCACGACATCCACGACCGAGGCCGCGTGATGGCTTGCACCGCGCGTCGACCCGCGCGACCGTCCCCTCGCTCGTGCTCGCGAGGTCTCGACGCCGCGAGCCCGCGCACGACCGACCCCGAGACCACCGCGATGGCCAAGATCACCGTCTACCACTATCCCGCTTGCAGCACCTGCGTGAAGGCGCTCGCGTGGCTCACCGCGCACGACGTGGCGCACGAGCGCGTGCACATCGTCGACTCGCCCCCGAGCGTCGCGGTGCTGCGCCGCGCGCTAAAGCGCAGCGGCCTGCCGCTGGCCAAGCTGTTCAATGTCTCGGGCGTCTCGTACCGGGAGGGTGACTTCAAGTCGCGCCTGCCCGGCATGAGCGAGGCCGAGGCCCTCGCGGCGCTCGCCGCCGACGGCAAGCTGATCAAGCGCCCGCTCCTGCTCGGGGAAGACTTCGCGCTGGTCGGCTTTCGCGAGGCGGACTACGCCGCACGGTTCGGCTGAGCCTCAGGCACTGCATTCGTGGTTCAGGTATCGTGGTCGACACCGGGATTCGCGTGGTGGCGACGGTACTGTAGGAACACGCCCAGGCCCCCGATGAACAGCGGGTGCAAGAGGTAGAGCATCGTCGGCGCCAACACGAGCCACCACGGCCAGTGGATCCAGCCCACGACCTTCATCGCGACGACCAGGACCGCAAGCGGCAGCAAGAGGTACTTCGCAGAGCGCGAGATCAGTCGCACGAGGCGCACGTCGCTGGCCGTGGCTCGCATCCGAATCGGTTCGTTCATCATGTACCAAGACTTCCGGGGAAGACGGGCCGTTCCACGATCATGGTAGCACTCGATTCGGCGGCTAGCGCCGCGCGAGGCGATCGAGCGCGCGCGCGGCGGCCAGCAAGATCGCCCCCGAGACCACCCCGATCCACATCAGCTGCCCGAACACGCCCTCGTAGACCGCGAGCGCCTTTGCGGTGTCGATCGTCCCGTCGGCATTGGGGATGATTGCGGCCCAGGTGCCGAAGCGGCCCGCGATCATCTCGCCGAAGGCGGAGAACAAGAACCATGCGCCCATCATCAGGCCGACCACGCGGGGTACGGAGAGCGTGGTCACGGCCGAGAGCCCGATCGGCGAGAGCACCATCTCGCCCACCACCATCACCGCGTAGGCGAGGATCATCCACCAGAAGCTGACCAGGCCGTTGGCGTCGGTCTGGCGCGTGGCGAACATCAGGATCCCCATCGCCAGGCCCACGAACACGAGGCCCCAGCCGAACTTGGCGGGTAGGCTGGGGTTCTTGCCGATCGCATCGAGGCGCGGCCACAGCCACGCGAACACGGGGCTGAACGCGATCACGAAGATCGCCCCGATTGACGTGGTCTGCCCCGCCGTCCACGAGATCCCGAACGTGGTCCGATCCATCACGCGCTCGGCGAAGGCCACCCAGGTCCCGTAGCTCTGCTCGTAGAGCCCCCAGAACAGCGCGCTCACCACGATGAGCGTCATCAGCACGATCATGCGCCCGCGCTCGGCCGCGCTGATGCCCGAGAACAAGAAGCGCACGAACCACACCATCAACGCCACGCCCATGACCACCGCGACCACCTCGGTGAGCGTGACCTCGTGGCCGTCGAACACCGCGCCGAGGAAGCCAAAGTCGAGCTTGGTCTGGAGCACCCGCCACACCGCCACCGTGGCCGCGAGACCGCCGAGGTAGATCACGTGCTCGCGCGAGAGCCCGAGCCCCAGTCGCAAGCGCAAGGCGCTCGGGTCGGGCGGCTCGGCGTGCCCCTGCAGGTGCCGCTGCCCCCACAGGAACTGCACGAGGCCGAGGGCCATCATCACGCCCGCGACGCCAAAGCCCCAGCCCCAGCCGATGCGCTCGCCCACGTACGCCACGATCAGCGACGACGAGGCCGCGCCCACGTTGATGCCCATGTAGAAGAGCGTGAAGCCCGACTCTCGCCGCGGATCGCCATCGGGGTAGAGGCGCCCCACGATCGTCGAGATGTTGGGCTTGAGGAAGCCGATGCCCACCGCGATGAGGGCCAGCGACGCGTACATGATCTGCAGCGCCGCGTCATCGCGGAACGCAGCCCCTTGGATGCCCGCCGCAGGCGAGCCGGTGTACGCCATGCCGAGCTGCCCGAGCACCAGCAACATCCCGCCGAACACCACCGCCTTGCGCATGCCCAGGTGCCGATCGGCCAGCGCACCCCCGAGCAGCGGCAGCGCATAGGCCAAGCCCGCGTAGGTCCCGAGTAGAAGGTAGCCGTCGTCGTCGCTATAGAGGTGATACTTGGTCAAGTAGAGGAAGAGCAGCGCCTTCATCCCGTAGAACGAGAAGCGCTCCCACATCTCGGTGAGGAAGCAGATGTAGAGGCCCTTGGGGTGGCCGAGGAATTCCGAGGACGTGCCGGGACCCGGTGCGGTGGCCAAGCGTAGAGCGTAGCCTGGTCGCGGGGGGATCGGCAGTCCTGGTCGGCAGGCCTGGTCGGGGAGACCGGGACAGCCTGGCGGGGGGGACGGTGTCGGGCGTGGTCACGGGATGGACGCCTCGGTCGCGGTCACGGGCTCAGTCGGCGGGGCATCGGGGACACGCCTCCACGTCATCCTTGTTCGAGCAAGTGTCGGGAGTGAGCGAAGCGGCGGCAGAGCTGCCCCAGCGAGAGCCAGCTAGCCTGTTGCAAGCCAAGAATCAACGACAAGCGCCAGTTGCTAGCTTGGATCATGCCACACCTTTGGTTCGAAGCTCCGCCCGGTCAATCGACGGGGCATGAGCACTCCTCCGTCTCATCCATGTTCGAACATGTGTAGGGGACGAGTGAAGCGGCCGCGGCGAACGCATCTATCTCACTCAGAGGCAAGCTGGTGTTCCCCTCGAAATAGGCCTCCTCGAACGCTACTCCGCGTTCGGCCAGCTCAACGAGCGACGCCGTCGACGTGAACTGATACTGGCCATAGAGAACGAAGGACTGCACGCGCTCGAGAACGGGATAGTCTCCGACGCTCGTAAACAACTGGCCCACTCGAGGACCACCAGGGACACAGTATCCTCCCAACAACAGGGTCTCTACCTCCCGCAGCGCAGACATCTCGATCTCCATCAGGCTCTCATTCGACTCGATCACGAGGATTCCGAGGGTCTCCAGGGAGTCGAGCGAGTCGATTCGCAGGCGCGCTGGATTCCTCTGGAGACCCAGGTGCCACAGCGGCGGCAGAGCCCCTTCCTGGGCTCCTCCGATGACCCGAAGCCGCTCGAGACCATGCAGATCACCGAGATTCTCGTTGTCGTGGATCCAGACCGTTCCCTCGACGATCTCCAGGCACGACAGGAACTCGAGGTCGACGATCTTGCTCGTCGCGCCGATGCTCAACGAGCCCGTCACGCCGCCCACATCGCGCAGCGACTCGACGTCGGTTGTATCGTCGATCCTCAGTTTGCCCTCGTGCCAACGCGCACCGGGACATGCGAACTCCACACCCGTGGTACCAGTCGAATCATCCTGCTCGGTCACGGTAGAGCTGGCCTCATCCATCGTCGAGGTGGCATCGTTGCCGTTCCCCTCCGTGCCGTTGCCGGGGCTAGCCGGGTTGCACGCGGTGAGCGCGAGCGACCCCCCGAGCACCGCCTTCATCGCGTAGAGCGAGAAGCGTTCCCACATCTCGGTGAGGAAGCAGCCCTTGCCCGGTGCGGTGGCCAAGCGTAGAGCTTAGCGCCGTCGTCGTCGGACCGGCAGTCCTGACCGTCACTGGCGTTCAACCCTACGACCAGCGCTGCTTCAGTCGATCAGGCCCCCGAGGCGGGCGCGCAAGACCTCGTCGAGCGCGTCGTCATCGACCATCCGTCCCGCTTGGGCGTCGGCCAGACCTTGGTCGATCGCGGAGGCCACCCGAGCTTCGTAGTCGATGCCGTCGCGCTCATCGGGATCGACCGCCTCGGATCCGTGGCCTGAGCTCATTGGCAGTAGCGTACACCACCGCGGGGCAATCCCGATATGCGAGCGCGTCGCGCCATATCGAGTGCGTGTGCCGACCGAGCAGGGCCGCCACCAGCGGACGGTGTCGAGGTCATCGAACGCGGCCTCACGGAGCAGCGGCGCTGCGCTCACCGACGGGACTGCCCCCGCTTGGTGGGGCTGAACGACATCTCCTCGCGGGGCGCTTACACCCCCGGATGCCAGACATACACCGGATGCCCGCTCAGCCCCCGCGCGCACAGCATGCCCGATTGCGTCGCCGCCTCCACGCACCCGCAGTTCAGGTCCGTCCGTGTCCAGTCCCCGCACAAGTACAGCCCGGCGACCCCAGACTCCATCTGCCCCAACCGCGCGGGCATGCTCTTGGGCTGGCTCAGCACATAGCGATCGGAGGGCATCGGTCCCGCATTGAAGTACTGCGCATCGAAGCGATCGGCGTTGGGCGACGCATTGCTCGGCACGGACAGCCACGCGACGAAGCCGGCCCAGTCGTGTGGAGCCCGGTGGTAGAAGCCCGCGTGATTCTCCGTGAGCCACGCCCGCGCGCGGGCGCGCCACGCCGCATTGGCGCGCGCGGGGTACCCATGGTCGGCGAACGGCTGGAGCTCGAGCACGCTCGTCGCGGTGAGCGAGCCGGTGTGGTACGCGAGGAACTTCGGGCGCTTCCCCGCGGGCCAGCCCTCCCACTCTAGCAAGTGGGTGAAGTCGCCCATGCTCGGCTCGGGCCCCACGTAGCCGGTGAGGAGCCCGCGACCGGTGCCCTCGTTGCCGTCGACGTCGCGCTTCACCTCGTAGAGCTCGGACTCGGGGTGATCGAACCACAGCTGCATCGAGACGGTCTGGGTGACGGCGAGCTCCTTCAGCATCCGTTTCCACCGCGGATCGTACGTGCTCGCCTCGGGCCTCCACAGCGCCTCGGTGAGCGGCGGCAGGGCCCCGAGCGCGATCCCCAAGATGCACACGTCGAAGTCACGACCCAGCCGCAGCTCGACCTCGCCCACGCCGGGCCACGGCGAGTACGGGCTCTCGAGGTCGACCCCCTGCGCCTCGAGTCGCGCCCCCTCCACCAACTGATCATAGTTGGGCGCGATGGGCCAGGGCGGGATCGCGGCCGGAGTCTGCGGCGGAGGATCGGGCAGGAACGGATCATACGCGTGGCTGCCCCCCTTCACCGTCGCCTGGCGCTGGAGCTTCACTCCCACCAGCCGGCGATCCTCGCCCTCGCCCTCCACGATCAGCTCGGTACAGCGATGGAAGAAGTGGATCTTGGCCCCGAGCGCCCCGGTAAGCGCCTTGTAGTAGGGCGTGAACAGGGTCTGCGGGCACGAGTACTTGAACTCGTAGGCGGGGAGCCCTGCGTAGCCGATCGCGGCGAGGAAGAACCAACGCAGACCCACGCCGGCCGCGAGCTCGCGCGGCTCCGCGCGATCCTTGCCATGAGCGAACAGGGTCTCGTACACGGCGGCAATCGCCGGTGATCCTTCCTTCTGCGCGTTGATCATCGGCACGTCGCGCAGCCCCGCGGGCAACAGCCGTGGATCGAGCTCGTGCCGCTTGAACCACGCCCACAGGTCCTCGCCGTCGAGCTGATCGAGGTGGATCACCCCGTCCTCGATGAGCCCCGCGACCGCGGTCAGCACCGAGCTCAGCGTCATCCAGCGGTACCAGACCTCATCGTCGTGGGGATGATGGTCCACCTTCTCGTCGAGCAAGCGGATCAGCAGGCGCACGAACCCCAGCACGGGCCGCAGCGGGCCATTGGGGCCCTCGCCGAGCCAGCGCTCGATCCCCAGCATGGCCCGATCCTCGAGGTAGTCCACGATGTACTGGACCAGCTGCGCGGGCGTCCACTGGAGCTCGTCGGCCACGTCGTCGGCGAAGTCGCGGATGCGCTCGCGCAGGCGCGCGAGCACGCCCTCGTGCTCGCGCGCGCGCACGCTGCGGGCCAGCTCGCGCGCGGCGGCGACGTTGCGGCGCTCCATCATCCGCGTCTGGCGTGCGGCATGGCGCAGCGCCTCGACCATCAGCTCGCCCATGCCGGACACCGGGGGCCGACCTACCCCGGCCGAGGCCTCCTCGCCGTCGTCCTGCTGCGCCTCGGCCGGCACGTGGCCCGGCACGCGATCATTTTGCTCGAGCGGGGTGCGAAAGTACTTCCACTGGTGATCGAGCTCGATCATCAGGCCATTTTGGTTGGAGCCGATGAAGGCCCCACCCAGCGGCTCGATCGCCCCACCCTCGCCGGGACCCTCGATGGGAATGCCGGCGGTGCGGTACACGCTGCGGACGGTGCGAAACGCGTTCTCATAGAAGCCGAGGAATGCGTGCAGGCCGTGCTCCTCGATGCGAGCGTCGGCCGCGGGATTGCGCCCGGCCGCACACTTGCCGCCCAGGCGAAAGCCTTGGGTGTACATGTGAACCTCGTAGCGATCGGTCTGTCGCGCCATCCAATAGGCGGCGGCACAGGCCGCGGGCCCGCCTCCCAGCACCAGCACCCGCTGGCGCCGCGCCGGCTTGGGCACGGGATAGCGCAGCGTGGCCGGAGCGCTCGGCAGCGCCACCTTCAGCTTCACCGAGGTCCGAAACGCGCCCAGCGAGGCCGCGGCGAGCGAGGGCAGCGCGTAGCGACCGGCGAGCCCATACGGCGTGAAGCTCCCCGAGATCTCGAGCCGCACGCTCACGGGCTCGAGCCAGGCCCCGGGATCATCGAAGCCATACACGAGATTGCTGGCCAAGAACGGGCTCAGCTCCTCGGAGCGCGCCGCGTCGGCATCCCAGATGCGCGCGGCCTGAGAGATCGTGGGCAGCTCGAGCAGCTGCCGCAGCTGCACGAAGCGCGCGAACGAGTCGGGGCGCCCACGCACGCCGTCGGGGGTGATGGTGGCCTCGAGCAGCGGCTCGCCCGCCGGGTCGCTCACGCGATAGCTGCCCTCGCCTCCCGCGGGAAGCCGGCGCTCGATGATGGCGTCGCGCTTCTCGTAGCCGTAGAGGTACACGCCGAGCAGCCGCGGGAGATCGGCGTTCAGGTAGAGCCGCGGCATGTACAGGAAGGGACCGCGTCGCGGGGCATCGAACGAGGACAGCTGCACGTAGGGCACGGCCAGCAGCATCTCGTCGTAGTCCATGTCGCCGAACTCGAAGTGATCGTGCGACAGCTGCACGATGAGCGGGTGCTTGCCCACGGGCGAGAGCGGGTTGGGGGCCAGCTGTAGCCCCACCGGCAGCAGCCGCGCGACCATGGCCGCGGGCAGCATCAGCACCGCCATCACCGAGTCGAGCTCGCCCTCGCCCTGCCCGATCACTCGGGTGTCGACGCCCACGAGCGCGCCCAGGCGCTCGAGCAGCGCCGCGCGATCACCCTCGGTCTGCGTCGAGATGCGCGTGACGGTGGCGATGACTTCGTCGCGATTGCGCGGGACGATCGGCATACGCGCGGCATCGTACTCCGATACCGCGCAGCCGAGCCCGCTTCCGCGCACGCGAGCGGCGGCGGAATCACCACCCCAGCCGGCTCTGCAGCTCTTCTGCCAGGCGCCCCGCCATGCCCTCGTGCGTGGCCACGGTGGGGTGCCCATCGCAGCCCGAGCCGATCCACTCGACGTTCACATCGGCGTAGCCGACGTCGGGATCCCCCGATGCCTGACGCTGCGCCACCACCTCCTCCAGGTAACCCTGCACCGTGTCGGCCTCTGCGCCAAACAGCGTGGGCTGCAGCACCAGCAGCAGCGCGTCCGGGTACACCTCACGCAGGTGCGCGAGGAAGGCGACGTAGCTGTCCACGAACAGCGCCTGCGAGGGGTCGTTGCCGGTGCTGAAGTCGTTGGTCCCGAGGTTCACCGCCACCACGTCGGGCTGCCAGGCGAAGCCCCACGCCGCACCCTCACTCGCGACGGTGCGATCGTAGAGCTCGGGCAGCGGCTGGTTCACGTCGTCGCCATAGTTGTAGATCACGCCCTTGCCCGACCACGCGATCGTGTGCAGCTCGGCCCCCAGCGCGCGCGAGGCGATGGCGCCATACGTCATGTAGTGATTCTCGGTCTCGGCACTGAAGCCGCAGGGCGACACCCCCTCGTTGCCGTAGCCCGCGGTGATCGAGTCGCCCACCAGCTCCATGCGCCGCGTGACGGGAGGCGGGGCGAGCAGCTCACCCTCGAGCATCACCTCGCTCACCACCGTCGGGCCGAACGAGCCCTCGGTGCGACGATGGAGCTCGACCGTGTGCTCGCCCGGCGGCAGCCCGCTCGCGAGCACGTAGTCTTGCATCCCGCCGCTCGTGGCCAGCGTGGGCTGCACCACGCCGTCGACCACGACCGTGAAGTAGCGCCCCGCGTCGTCCATGCGCACGGACGCGCCCGTGCCCGCGAAGCGCACCACCAAGCCCACGCCCGACCAGCCCATGCGCACGGCTGCGGGGTCGGTCTCGTCGTAGCGACCCACCCAGTGAACCTCGGGCTCGGCCGGCGGGCCGCCGCTCGACTCGTTCGACTCGCTCGTCTCGTCGGGATCGGTGATGGACCCCGCGGTCGAAGCGGACGCGCTCGTCGAGCCTGGACCCGAGGAATCGCCGGTGGCCGGGCCTCGAGTGGAGTCCATCGTCCCCGTGCTTCCTTCGGTCTCATCCGAGCGCGGATTACCGGAACAGGCAGCGAGCAACAGGATGATGGGCGAGATGATTGTAGTACTGGGCATGGGGTGGCCGAGATTGACTCCACTACGATAGCCCAAGACCGCCGCGTGCCGGAGAATGTGGGAGATATCAATCCACAAACGCGCACCTCGCGCAGACCACGGCGACATCACGACGTGGTCCAAGGGATCACCTGGAAGGCGCTTGTGGAGCCACTCTCGCTCGTGTACCACTAAAGGACCATGGATATCGTTGCCATCCGGCGCAGGATCATCATCGCGTTGGTTTCGGACGATGAACTGATGCGTTCCCTGGTCCTGAAGGGCGGGAATGCTCTCGCGCTCATCCATGGAACAGACAAGCGGTCTTCGCTAGATCTAGACTTCTCCATCGAAGGCGACTTCCCGAATCCACAAGAGATGGAGATGAGGATGAGGCAGGCGCTGGAGAGAGACTTTCACCGCCACGCGATCGATGTCTTCGATTTCAAGTGGTCCGCAAAACCTAGAGTCGGAATCTCCGCGCCCGATTGGTGGGGTGGCTATCGGGTCGAATTCAAACTCGTCCCGTCGCAGACGGCGGCAACAACAAGGGACATCCAGCAGAAGAGAAACAGCGCGCTGACGATTGGTCCTACGACTCAGCACAGGACCTTCAAGATCGATATTAGCAAGCATGAATATATCGCTCAGCGAATCGAGAAAGAACTCGATTACCACACGGTACTCGTCTACTCCCTCGCGATGATCGCGGCGGAGAAGATCAGAGCGATCTGCCAGCAGATGCCCGAATACGGTCCATACACGGGCAAGAGTCCGAGGCCACGGGACTTCTTTGATATCCACTCCATTTCGGAGCGAGAGCATCTCGACCTCGCCGCAGAGGATCAGGCGAAGCTTCTGTCGAATGTGTTCGAGGCAAAGAGAGTCGAGACTCATCTCATCAGCAGGATTCCGCTGGAAGAGACCTATCGATTCCACTCGAGCGACTGGGCTTCGGTCAAGACATCGGCCAACCCCGAGCATGACTTTCGTTTCTACTTCGACTTCGTGAGCTCGTTGGTTTCGCGCTACAACCACCGCGGATAGTAGACTCTCCAGTTGGGATCGAACAGAGGGTCTTCGATCCCATAGTCTAGGTAGAAGTCGTAGTCGATCCCGAGTCCACGGATCCGATCAAGACTAGAAGCATCGTACCCCGTCCGTTCCATCATGAACCCGATGGCCTGATGATAGGGATAGGCATGGGCGAGTTGTTTTAGATATGCTCTGACACGATTAACAGAGACGCTCTCTCTTGCCTGGCTGAATGCCTGGAGCAGGTTCTCCAGCCCCCCTGAGTATGCAGGGCGGACAACCGCATCGATCAGAGTCCTCTCCACGTCAGTCACGGGTACAACCATACCATTATCGCCTGTACCGTTGATGACTCCAAGGTTGCCCGTATGTTTGCCACTCAAGTACAGAGCAACATGTCCGTCGAAGGTGTAGGAGAGTTTCGACTCGCGCTGTCTACGGGAGAATGCCCGACTGAGTGATTCTTGGCTCAGTCGCCCGGCGCTTGGTTTCGGAGACTGCTCCGAGTTGACGTAGACAATCTCAGGTATGAGGTCGGTAAGCCCGTGCCAGAAGATGGCCGATGCGTGACTCAGGTATGAGTTCGGCTTTATCGAAAGGAAGACCGCATAAGAAGAGGGCTCCTTCCAGGCGTACCGAGTCACACTACCGTAGATTTCTGACGACAGTGTGATTTCCCGCAGTTCTGCCTTGTCGAGGAGGTAGTCGATGAGCTTCGACGTCGAAGTCGACGCGGGCAAATTCCACACTTCACGATGCTCCGTGAGCAGGGCCGAAAGGTCCTTGCGTCGATAGACCTGCTGCGGACTGCGCTCGAAGAGCGCGACGATGGCGCTCTTCGCGAGGCTGAGCCTGGAACGTGGTGCCATTCGTGGTCAACAAGGTATATATACCTTGTGGACCGGCAATGCAATCAGACTGATTCCGGCCTTAGATGGCCTGTGGATGGGTGTTCTCGGGGTAAATGGCGCTTCTGTTTTGTGAATACGCCAGGTATATATACCTGGCGTATCCGCAAAGAGGAGGCGGCGCGATTTTCGCATGGTGTGCGTGGTGTGCGCGGTGTGCGTCGGACTCCCAACCCAACGCCAGTCGCCGTCGCCCGCGAATCGGCCCAAACGACCCCTGTTCGCTGCGCTTTGGCACGTGGCAACCTGCGCGGATGAAGCTGCGAACGACTCTGTGCTTGGGCGCCGGCCTGGCGGCCATGACCGCCACTTGCATGGCCCCGGGGCAATATCGCGTATATCGCGTGGCTAGCACCACCGCCGGGCTGACCATGGGCTGCTACCCCAGCGCGCCGGGGGTCGACATCACGGGCGATAGCTCCACCCTGCGCACGGGGCAGACCTTCGCCGTCTACGCCGCCGATCGGGACACGTTCTTCCTCGACTTCGAGACGTTCTCGCTGGCGGGCACCAAGGACGGCTCGGACTACGCGTTCACCGGCGAGGACGTCGATGTGATGACCGTGGGCGACTCGACCGTCACGGTCACCACCATCACCAGCATCAATGCGGAGATCAAGGGCAAGAAGATCTCGGGTACCTCGGTGGTCGACACGATTTCGCACTGCTCGGGTGGCACGAGCTGTCCCAATCCCTCCAGCAGTCAGTGCATCACGACGGTGGCGTTCCAAGGCGCCGAGGTGAAGGATGTAGACCTCGAGCACGCGATCTAGCCCCCCCGGCGGCGAAGTCACCAGCCGAGCCGGATCTGCAGCTCTTCCACCAAGCGCCCCGCCATGCCCTCGTGGGTGGCTACGCTGGGGTGCCCATTGCAGCCCGAGCCGATCCACTCGACGTTCACATCGGCGTAGCCAACGTCGGGATCCCCCGACGCCTGGCGCTGCGCGACGACCTCCTCGAGGTAACCCCGGACCATGTTGGCCTCGGCGCCAAACAGAATGGGCTGCAGCACCAGCAGCAACGCGCCCGGGTAGACCTCGCGCAGGTGCACGAGGAACGCGACGTAGCGGTCGACGAAGAGCTCCTGCGAGGGGTCGTTGTCCGTGCTGAAATCGTTGGTCCCGAGGTTCACCGCGACCACGTCGGGCTGCCAGGCGAAGCCCCAGGCGGCGGCCTCGACCGGGACGGTGCGATCGTAGAGCTCGGGCAGCGGCTGGAACACGTCGTCGCCGTAGTTGTAGATCACGCCCTTGCCCGACCACGCGATCGTGTGCAGCTCGGCGCCGAGCGTGCGCGAGGCGATGGCGCCATACGTCAGGTAGTGGTTCTCCGTCTCGGCCGTGAATCCACAGGGGTCCACGCCCTCGTTGCCGTAGCCCGTAGACATCGAGTCGCCCACCAGCTCGATGCGCCGCGTGACCGGGGGCGGGGCGAGCAGCTCGCCCTCGAGCACCACCTCGTTGACGACCGTCGCGCCAAACGAGCCTTCCGTACGCCGATAGAGCTCGACCGTGTGCTCGCCCGGCGGCAGCCCGCTCGCGAGCTCGTAGGCTTGCATCCCGCTGGTCGTGGCCAGCGTGGGCTGCACCACGCCGTCGACCACCACGGTGAAGTAGCGCCCCTCGTCGTCCATGCGGATCGCTGCGCCCGTGCCATCGAAGCGCACCACCAAGCCCACGCCCGACCAGCCCATGCG
>JBFIJN010000118.1:0-18965 GCA_041600735.1 Nannocystaceae bacterium | reverse complement strand
GCGCCGCGCATCGCGTTCCTCCAGGGGGCCCTGCAGATCATGAGCCCGTCGCGCACCCACGAGTCCATCAAGTCGCTCCTCGGCTGTCTCGTGGAGACCTACTGCCTCGAAGCCGGAGTGGAGTTCGACACCTACGGCTCCTGGACCATCGAGGACGAGGGGCTCGAGCGCGGCGTGGAGCCCGACGAGTGCTACGTGTTTGGCGGGGCAGCAGAGCCCACGCGGCCCGATCTTGCGATCGAGGTGGTGTGGACCTCGGGGGGGATCAACGAGCTCGAGGTCTACCGCGGGCTGGGCGTGCGCGAGGTGTGGTTCTGGCGGCGCGGGGTGATCACCCCGTACGTGTTCCGCGAGGGGCAGTACCAGGCCGTGGAGCGCAGCGAGGTGCTGCCGGGGATCGATCTGGGGGAGCTCGCGTCGTTCCTCGATGCGTCGAGCACCTCGGCCGCGATCCGAGCCTATCGCGCGGCCCTCGCGGCGCGGCCGCCGGGTGCTCCGACCGCCGGCTAGCGACCGCACTCGACGTCCAGTGAAACTCTCGGGCGTTCGGCCGGGACCATCTCTCCCGATGTCGATCAACCCCGCGCCCGCGTGGCGCCGCCCCGCGGTGTGGTTCCTCGTGACCACCGTGCTCGCGAGCGGCTGCGATCTCTCGACCAAGGCGCTCGCGCAGCAGGCGTTGGGCCAGCCCGGCACCGCAATCACGGTGGCCGACCCCTGGCTCGAGCTCTCGCTCGCCTACAACCGCGGCACCGCGTTCAGCGTGATCCCGCACCTCGGTGATGCGCGCTGGCTGTTCGCGCTGCTGGCCGTGGGCGTCGCGGTGCTGCTGCTGGGGTTGGCGCTGCGCTGGCGCCCGTTCGCGGTCGCACCGATGCTGGCGCTCGGGCTCGCGGCCGGCGGCGCGCTGGGCAACGGCTACGATCGCGCGTTCCGCTTCACCCCCGCGGGCGACACCGCGGTGATCGACTTCATCAAGGTCAACCTCACCAGCACCTATAGCTGGCCCACGTTCAACGTGGCGGATGCCTGGCTCGCGATCGGGGTGGTGTGGCTACTGTGGATCGGCTGGCGCACGCGAGGGCAGGCGGCCGCGCCCGAGCCGGCCCCCAGCTGAGCGCCGGGTCATGCGGCGGGGCTGCGCGGTCGCACGCGCCGCCACGGCCACGACAGCAGCGCGAGCACGCCGAAGTTCACCGACATCATCAGGCGCGTGCCGGCCATGAACACCACGATCGAGGCCGGGTCCTGGCCGAGCTGCTCGAGCGCGGCGAACCAGCCGCCCTCCTGCATGCCGAGGCCGCCGGGGGTGATGCCCACGAGCCCGGCGAGCTGGGCGAGCGGGGTGGCCATCACGATCACGAGCGCCGGCAACGACACGCCGAGGCCGGCGCCAGCGCCCCAGTACTGGAATTGGATCGAGGCGTAGCGCAGCACGCCGAAGGCGACGATCCGCGCGGAGGTTCCCGTGGTCACCGTGGGCGTGGGCGGCAGCGGCAGCGTGCGATCATGACGACGCAGGCGCCGCAGCCAGCCGTAGGCCCACAGGGCCAAGCGCACCAGCGGATGGAGCAGCGGGATCATGAGCCCCACGAACGCGGCGACGAGCAGGCCCACCGAGGCCCACGGATCCAGCCACGCGGGCAGCACCTGCCAGTGCACCGCGAGCGCCCAGGCGAGCAGCGCGAGCGGCAGCAGCAGGTCGAGCAGACGCTCGAGCACGACCGGCGCGATGAGCTGTCCCAGTCGACTGTCGCTACCTGCGGCCTTGAGCGCGGCACCGCGGCCGAACACGTCCACGAGCACGGTGGGCAGCACCTGGCCGATCACGCGCGTGAGCGCGAGATAGTGGAAGTAGATCCCGTAGGGCAGGCGGCTCGAGCCCATCATCTCCGAGAGCAGCTTCCAGCGCGCGGCGGTGACGAAGTTGGCCACCGCGCTGCCGGCCAGGCTCACCAGCAGCCAGTGCGGGCGCACGTGGATGCGGCCCTCGATCTCCTGCCACGGCGGCGCGACCCAGTAGATCACGCCCACGAACAGACCGATGCCGAGCACGAGCTGCAGCGCGCCCTTGGCGATGGCACGGCCGCGGGCCGCGGGCGAGAGCCCCTCGGGCGCGGCCTCGCTCACTGCGGGGGCTCCTCGGGCGTGGGCGTGGGCGTGGACGTGGGCGTGGGCGTGGGCGTGGGCGTCGCGGTGGGCGTGGCGCGTCGATCGATCACCGCCCGCCAGTCGAGCCCGAGGCTGCGCTGTGACCACCAGCCCACCAGCACGATCGTGCTGAGCTGGCAGATGTAGAGATAGAACGTGAACGTGCTGCCCTGATCCTGCACGGCCTCGCCAGGGAGCACCAGGTGCAGACCCAGCGCGACGCCGGTCTGAAAGATGCCGAGCTGCGCCGGGCCGCCGGGCACCAGCAGCGCGATGTTCATCACCGCCATCACCAGCGCGGCCTCGCTGAGGGTGATCGGTAGCTCGCAGCCGCGCGCCAGCACCCACAGCCCGAACGCGTTGCTGCTCCAATAGACGAGGGTGATGAGCACGAAGGCGAGCAGCGAGCCCCCGCGGGGGAGCGCGGCCAGCCCCTGCGCAACGCCGTGGCTGAGCTCGGCCGCCCAGCGGCCCACGCGAGGCAGCACGCGGCTCACGGTGGCGTCGAGTAGCCGGCCCATCGCGCGCGGGAATCGGGCCATGAACACGAGGCCGAGCAGCGCCACGCCGAACAGCGCCATCACGCCGGTGGTGGCCTGCTGGAGCTGGTCGACCTCGGCCTGGCCTCCGCGGCCGGCGGTGGCCACGAAGAACAGCCCGCAGATCACCAGGCCATCGAGCACGCGCTCGATGGCGACGGTGCCGAGCGTGCGATGCACGGTGATGGGGCTGCGCTGCGCGAGCAGCAGCGGGCGCGCGAGCTCCCCCAGGCGAAACGGCAAGAGTGCGATCCACATGTACCCGGCCAGGCTCACGCGTAGCGTGACGCCGAGCGGGACGGGTCCGAGCGGGCGCACGAGCGCGTGCCAGCGTCCGGCGCGGGTCAGGTGATAGGGCACCAGCGTGGCGAGGTAGGCGGGGATGGCCCACGCGGCGATCGAGAGGTCGCGTGGCACCGCGCGCAGGTACGGCCACAGCGCAGCGGCAAAGGCGACCGCCAAGATCGACGAGGCCCCCAGCCGCAGCAGCAGTCCGCGGCGGGAGCTCGACTCGGACGCCGCGGGGGCAGGGGAGGACACGCCCGCGGAGCTTACCCGCGCCGGAGGCCGACGGGGCAGGTCACCGCGGGGACCACTCACTTGGCCTTGCGAAAGTGCGAGAGCTCGCCCGTGAGCAGGTCGAGCTTGGGGAACTGGTGGTCGGGGTGGAGCTTCACGGCGCGCCGCAGCAGCACCTCTTCCGTCTCCACGTGCTTCGGATCCGGCAGGCAGCAGGCGACCGGGCACACCGCCTGGCAGGCCTCGACGTCGTGGAAGCCCACGCACTCGGTGCAGAGGTTGGGGTCGATGACGTAGACGTCGTCGCCCTCCGAGATCGCCTCGTTGGGGCACTCCGGCTCGCACGCCCCGCAGTTGATGCACTCGTCGGTGATGTGGGTCGCCATGGTGGGGACAGTCTTGGGAAGAGCGTTGCTCCCCGTCAAGGCCGGCACACGCGAAAGCGGCGGCCGCGGCTCGCGGTGAGACGTGGCGCACGCTCTGCGCGGCGAGATCACGTGAGCAAGTGCTCGACCGTGCTGCGGACGGCCTCGAAGTGGTCGAGGCCCTGCGCCATGTTGGCCTCGCGGTGCAGCATGAAGGCGAGCACGTAGATCTCGCCCACCGGCCCGGCGATGAGGTTGGCCCGGTCCCCCTCGAGCAGCACCACGGGGGTGCCCATGTCGTGCTTGGCGGCGCTGCGCTGGGTGCTGGCCACGACCTGGTTGATCTGGGCGCCGAGCAGCTGCACGTCGAGGTCATCGAGCGCGGCGGGGTCGCGCACGTAGTCGATCGCAAACCCATCCTCGTCGACGAGCACGGCGCCCATCGCTCCGGGCACGTCCATGAGGTTCTCGATCACGCGCCCGAACTCGCTGCCCAGCGCGCTCGCGAGGCGCGGGGCGACCCTCATGAACGAGCCGGTCGAGCGCGGGCCCATGCTCAGCCGTCCTCCGCGGCGAGGGCCAGGCGCACGGTGCGGGCGCGACCGAGCGCCTCGAGCCGTCGATCGAACGCCTCGGCGCGCCAAGGGTCGAGCACCGACGCGCGCACGGCTTGCTCGGTGGCCGGATCGTCGGCCGGCTGCGGGGGCAGCCGCTGCTCGAGCTGGACCAGGTGGAGGCCAAAGCGGGTGAAGAACGGCGCCGTGCGCCCGGGTACCGCCAGCGCGCGCACGCGGGCGGTCCACTCCGGGTCGAAGCGCGGCTTGCTGCAGGCCCCGGCCTCGTCGAGCTCGGCGCAGGCGTCGAGATCGAAGCCTCCCGCCCGCGAGAACGTGATCTGCAGGCGCGGGTCCTCGGCGGGGCCCGAGAGCTCGACCTCGCGCTCGACCAGCGCGCAGGCCTCCGCGTCGCCGACGGGGACGTTGCGCTCGATCCGAGCCAGCAGCGGCGCGGCCGCGGCCTGGGCAGCCTCGCGCCACGCGGGGTCCACGGTGATCGCAGCCTTGGCCTCGAGCGCGGTGACCTCGGGCGGCGGCTCGACCACCACCTGGCAGGCCACGTGGATCTCGGGATGCACGAGCCGTGGATCGAGCCGCGCGCGAACCAGCCGCGGATCGTCGTCGGGAATGTCCTGCGGCCCGTGCTCGGGTTCGAAGCGCTCGCTGAGCCACAGCCGGGCTCGGGCCGCGCGACGCAGGTGCTCGGCGCGTCGCGGCGAGAGCACCGGTCCGGGGTCGGCCTTGCCCTGGGCGTGGCGCTCGCGACCGGCGGCGACGAGCCGCAGCGTGTCCACGGCGCGAGCTCGCGCGGCCTCGGGCGACAGTCCATCGCGTGCGGCGATGTGCTCGACCACCGCGGCATCGAGCACGAGCTCGTCCACGCGCGCGACGGGCTGCGGTGCGCGCTCGCTCCCGCAGCCCGCGAGCACGAGCACGAGCACGCCCCCGCGGATCCGCTCAGAACGCCAGCGAGAACGCCAGCGCGCCCAGCCGTGCATTGCCGAAGCGATTGCTCTGGAACACGTGGTTGTAGGTCGCCTCGATCCATCCGCCCGCGAGCCAGCCGAGCCCGCGAACCTTGGCGAGCCCGTCGAGCTCCACCACCAGCTGAACCCCGGGCGTGTGCGAGTCCCACGCGCCGAGCTTGGGGTCGGCGGTGTCGAAGTCACCCGAGGCCGTGCTGCAGAAGAACTGGCTGCCATCGTCGAGATCGTCCGCCGGGCTGTCGGCGCAGATGAACGACGCCGATTGCCGATAGTACCGGTAGCGCGCCCGCAGGCGAAGATGATCGAGCACCCGCACGTGCACGCGCGCGTCGATGGCGTTGCTGCGGATGAGCCAGGAGTCGGCGGTGAAGCGGTAGCGTGGCTCCAGCACCACGCGCGCGCGCGGCAGCATCCACCGCGCTCCGCCAGCGAGGGCCACCTGCGTGCGCGCGAGCGGGTGAATCTCGGCATCCGACGTGGGGATCTGAGCCCCGCGGTAGGGGTTGTCCTGCGGTCCGAGGGTGCGGGCGACCTCGACGGAGGCCAGGCCCAGCAGCGTGCGCAGCCAGGCATGGGTGTAGCCCGCGGACACGTAGTGCACCTGGCGTAGGTTGCTGCCGTACCCCGAGCCGCCCGCCGTGCACTCGTCGATCGCGACCAAGCCGCCGCACCACGGCGCCCGCGCCCCGGTGTTGTTCTGGATCCGATACACGCGGTCGAAGTTGTAGGCGTAGGCCATGCTCAGCGTGATCGAGCGCTGCAGCAGGTCGCGCGCGGCCGAGACCCCCAGGCTGCGCGAGATGTAGTCGGTCTCGGTGGAGTAGCGGAAGAACGCGCCGAGCCCCCAGTCTCCCAGGCGCGAGGCCGCGTGGCCCATCACCTCGTGGCGGATCTCGGTGAACACCGCGTCGCCGCCCGTGACCTGGGCCGCGCCCGACGCGATCGAGGCGGAGCTGATCGCATCGAGCACGTAGGCCGTGCCGAGCGAGAGGCGCTCGTCGGGGACGTCGGCCTGGACCTCCACGACCGGCTGGAGCACGCGCGTGGAGGCCTCGCGGTAGTAGTTGCCGCGCACGATCACGCGGTCCTCGCTCACGCCGACGTTGGGCAGCACCCACAGCAACAGCACGAGGAGGGCGGGGCCGAGCCGAAGGCGCCGGCGAAGCTGCCCGATCAGCCGCAACCGCAGCCCCCTCCGGCGGCGCCATGACCACCGAAGCCGGCCTCGCGCGCGGCCTCGACGTGCGTGTGCCAGACCTCTTCACTCGCGTCGGTGGCCGGGGTCATCTCGGGACGACTGAGCGCCTGACGCTGCGCGGGAGTGACGGTGACGCAGGCCGCTCCGAGCAGCGCGTAGCCGGACACCAACATCGCGCCGAAGACCAGCGGGGCGGGGCAGGAACGGGGTTGAGGCATCGGCCCCACGCTGCCCCAAGCCAGCGCCGCCGGGCAAGGCGCCCGCGGCATCCCGTGCGAGGCGCCGCCAGGGCGTGAGGAAGCACCGGGCCAGAGCGGGGGGCGTGGCGCTTGCCCCCATCGCCGCCTCGGTCTAAGCCTGCGCCGGATGAGCGCCGCGCCGGATCCCTCCGCAGCGTCGGCGCCCCGGCTGGTCGTCATCGATGGCCCGGCTGGGGCGGGCAAGACCACCATCGCGCGACGGCTGGCCCGGCACCTGGGGCTGCCGCTGCTCGACACCGGGGCGATCTACCGCTCGCTCGCGCTGGTGGCCCAGCAGCGGGGCGTGGCCTGGGACGACGAGGCCGGCTTGGTCGCGCTGGCCTCCGACCTGCCGATCCGCTTTGGCTCGCTCCCCGGGCCCAACGAGGCCGGAGCCCCCGACGCCCCTCAAAAGGTATGGGTGGGGGACGAGGAGGTGACCCACGCGATCCGCACCCCGGAGATGTCCGAGGGCGCCTCGCGGGTCTCGGTGCTCCCGGGTGTGCGCCTCGCGCTCTTGGAGCTCCAGCGCGCGATTGGCGCAGTCGGCTGCGTGGCCGAGGGGCGCGACATGGGCACGGTGGTGTTTCCCACGGCGCCCCACAAGTTCTTCGTGACCGCGGATCTCGAGGCTCGAGCCGCTCGCCGTCGCGCCGACCTCGATGCCGCCGGGGCCCACCCGACCGCGTCGTCGGTGCAGGCGGTTCAAGCCGAGCTGGTCACGCGGGATGCTCGCGACTCGACGCGGGCCGCCGCTCCGCTCGCCCGGGCCGAGGACGCCATGATCATCGACACGACCTCGCTCGATCCCGACGAGGTGCTCGCCTGCATCCTGCAGGCGCTCGACGGCGACTCGGGCGCCCACGGTTGACCGAGCGGGTCAAACACCCTACGTTGCGCCGCCCTCTCGGCCCTGGGCCGGGGTGGTTTCATCCTCCCATCAACCCGAACGCCAACCCCTACAAACCCCATCATGAGTCATTCAGTTTCCCCCGCGCTAGGCGACGAGAGCTTCGCCGACATGTTCGAGCAGACGACCCTCGAGACCCCCGAAATTCGGGAGGGCTCGATCGTCAAGGGCTTCGTCGTCGACATCATCGGAGACTATGCCGTCGTCGACGTCGGCCTGAAGGCCGAGGGCCAGGTCCCGCTCCGCGAGTTCCGTGAAGAGGACGAGTCCGTCGAGGGTGGTCTCACCGAGCCCCTCGTCAACATCGGCGATGAAGTCGAGGTCCTGCTCGAGACCGCCGAGGATCAGAACGGTCTGGTCGTCCTCTCGAAGGAGAAGGCGCGCAAGCGCAAGGTCTGGGACGAGATTTCCAAGGCCGTAGAGCACGAAGGCATGGTCACCGGCACCATCACCGCACGGGTGAAGGGCGGCCTGGCCGTGGTCCTCGCAGGCGGCGTCAAGGCGTTCTTGCCCGGGTCGCAGGTCGATCTACGGCCCGTCCGCAACCTCGACGCCTTCATCGCTCAGGACTTCGAGTTCAAGATCATCAAGTTCAACAAGAAGCGCGGCAACATCGTCTTGTCGCGCCGGGTGCTGCTCGAGGCCGAGCGCGCCGAGATGAAGGAAGAGACCCTCAACAAGCTGCAAGAGGGTCAGATCGTGGAAGGCGTGGTCAAGAACCTCACCGACTACGGTGCCTTCATCGATCTCGGCGGCATCGACGGTCTGCTGCACATCACCGACATGAGCTGGGGCCGGGTCAACCACCCGTCCGAGCTGTTCCAGGTCGGCGACAAGGTGCAGGTCAAGGTCCTCAAGTTCAACACCGACTCCGAGCGGGTGAGCCTGGGCCTCAAGCAGATCACCCCCGACCCGTGGATCAACGCCGAGGAGAAGTACATCCCCGGCACCGTGGTCCAGGGCAAGGTGGTCAGCATCAAGGACTACGGCGCCTTCATCGAGCTCGAGGAGGGCATCGAGGGCCTGGTGCACGTGTCCGAGATGTCCTGGACCCGCCAGATCAAGAACCCCAAGCAGATCCTCAAGATCGGCGACGAGGTCAAGGCGGTGGTGCTCGACATCGACGTCTCGCAGAACCGGATCTCCCTCGGCATGAAGCAGCTCGAGGAGAACCCCTACGAGAAGGTGGTCGAGAAGTACCCGCCCGGCACCGTGGTGCAGGGGATCATCCGCAACATCGCCGACTTCGGTGTGTTCGTGGAGCTCGAGCCGGGCATCGACGGCCTCGTGCACATCACCGATCTGTCGTGGACCCAGCGCGTGCGTCACCCCTCCGAGCTCTTCAAGAAGGGCGACGAGGTCCAGGCGATGGTGCTCAACATCGACAACACCGGCGAGAAGCCGAAGATCAGCCTGGGCATCAAGCAGCTCCAGCAGGATCCCTGGGATCGAATCCCGTACGACTACCCCATCGGCAAGATCATCGAGGTCAAGATCCTCAAGCTGGCCGAGTTCGGGGCGTTCGCCGAGATCGAGCCGGGCATCGAGGGCTTGGTGCACATCTCCGAGATCACCGATGAGCGCATCGAGGATCCGGGTCAGGTGCTCGAGCCGGGCCAGGTTCAGCGCGCCGAGGTGATCCAGATGGACGCCGCGGAGCGTCGCATCGGGCTGTCGATCAAGAGCGCTCGCCGCCAGGACGAGCTGGCCGACGCGCAGGGCTTCCAGAACGCGAGCCAAGCGGGCGCGACCCTGGGCGACCTGCTCGGCGCGACCAAGCTGCGCCAGGCCAGCAGCGAGAGCGACAAGAAAGAGTAGCCCGTGGGAGTCGCCCCCGTGGGGGCATCGCGCAGGGCCTTCGCGGGCCCTGTGCCCTTGGCCGGCCCCGCGCCGGCGTTCGTGGCCTCGACCCGCCAAGGTCGGGGCCACGGCCGTTCGCGCGCCCCAGAGTGGCCGGCCCTGCGGCCTACCTACCGTGTCGCTTGATCGCGCCCATCGGGGCGAGGTATCTCGGGCAGGCATGGCCGGCCCGATGGACGACGTTCGCGTGCTCGAAGGCAACCTCGACGCCAGTGGGGCGCGGTGGTGCATCCTCGTCAGCCGCTTCAATGCCTTCATCACCGAGCGCCTGCTCGAGGGCGCGGTCGATGCTCTGGTGCGCCACGGGACCAAGGCGCAGGACATCACCGTCGTGCGCGTGCCGGGGGCCTTCGAGCTGCCGCAGGTCGCGGCGAAGGTGCTCGAGGGCGAGCACGGCTTCGATGGCCTCGTGGTGCTGGGCTGCTTGATGCGCGGCGACACGATCCACTTCGATCTCATCGCGGGCGAGGCCACCAAGGGGCTCGGCGCGCTCGGCATGGCGCACAAGCTGCCGATCGGGTTTGGCGTGCTGACCACCGACACGCTCGAGCAAGCGGTGCACCGGGCCGGGGCCAAGCACGGCAACAAGGGAGCCGAGGCGGCTCTCGCTGCGGTCGAGCAGCTCTCGCTCCATCGAGCGATCGAGGCGGCCGCTTCGGGCGCCCCGGTGGCCGCCCCGAAGCCCGCGGCCCGCAAAGGAACGCGGAAGCGATCGTGACCGATCCCACCCCACGGCGCGCGAGCGGGGCCGACACGGAGCCACGAGGCGAGCGCGCGCGGGGGCGCGAGCTCGCGCTGCTCGCGTTGTGCCACCTCGAGTCGTATCCGCAGGCCACGGCCGAGGAGCTGCTCGAGGCCATCGAGCTGCTGTGGCGACACCCGCCCCGCGGGGAGGGGGAGGCCGGCGTGCTGCTGATGAACCTCGTCCGCGAGGAGCCCACCCGGCGCCGGGCCGAGGCGCTGCTGCGGGGATGGCTCGAGCGTCGGGCCGAGGTCGATGCCAGCATCTCCGAGACCTCCGCGCGCTGGCGGCTGGATCGGATGGCCCAGGTCGATCGCAACGTGCTGCGCCTGGCCACCTTCGAGCTCGCGGCGCGACCTCGGACCCCGCGCCCGGTGATCCTCTCCGAAGCGGTGCGCTTGGCCGGGCGGTATGGCAGCGAGCGCAGCTCGAGCTTCGTCAACGGGCTCGCCGATGCCCTCGCGCGTCATTTGCGCGTCCCCGAGGCCGAGCGGGTGGCGGCGGAGCCCATGGAGGGTGATGGCTGAGCCGCGCCGGGCCGACATCGCGGTGGCGTCCCTCTCGCGGGCGCTCCTCGATGGTGCCGACGATGGCTCGGGAGGGCCGCGGCTTCGCGTGGATCTGGCCGTGCTGACGGTCTTCGAAGACGAGCGGCCGCTGCAGGGGCTGGCGGGCCTGGTCGACTGGCGGACCAGCGGGAGCCTCTCGGCGCTGGTGCGCTCGGGTCTATGCACGGGTGCCGCCGGGGAGGCGGTGCTGCTGCCGGGCCGCGCCACGCTGCCGATGGAGCGGCTGGTGCTGCTCGGGCTCGGGCCCTCGCGCGCGTTTGGGCGCGCCGAGGCCGAGACCACGGGCGAGCGGCTGGTGGCCCTCGTCGAGGGTCTTGCCCCCCGCGACGTGCTGGTCGCGATGCCCGGTCGCGCCCCCGAGCGCGCGGTCGTCGAGTCGGTCTTCGAGGGCCTGACCCGGGCCCTGGCCCTGCGCAGCCGGCCCCAAGAGCGCGACGCCGAGGCGCAGCGAGCCGCCCGGGCCGTGGGCGACGAGTCCGGGGGACCCGTGCTGGTCGAGGCCCCACCGGCCTCGGGCCCGGCCCATGATGGACCGGTCTCACCCCGCCGCGTCCTCGCCGCGGCCGCGCCCGCAGGCGAGCCCCAGCCTCCCCGAGAGGCTCTGGCCGAGGTCGTGACCCTCGAAGGCTCGACGCGCGAGCCCATTGCGGCCGATCCCGCGGAGCCCGGGGTGTGTCGCTGGTGGGTGGTCGCCGACCCTCGCCATGAGGCCCGCCTGCGTCGCCTCTTGGAGGGTCCTCCTCGTGCGGCCGTCCCCGGAGCCTGATGGCCCGCGTTCGCTTGGTATACTCCGCGCGATGCCCGACAAGGTGCTCGTCGTCGAGGACTCGCGCGCGATGCGAGGCTTCGTCAGCTCGATCCTCGAGGCCACGGGTCAGTACGAGGTCGTCGAGGTCGACAACGGATTCGATGCCCTGCGCGCGCTGCCCCGCGCCGACTACGTGCTCATCGTCACCGACGTGAACATGCCCGACGTCAGCGGGATCGAGCTGACCAAATTCGTGCGGGCCAACGACAAGTACAAGGCGATTCCGGTGGTGGTGATCAGCACCGACAGCTCGCGCACCGATCTGCGCCGGGCCTTGGAAGCGGGAGCCTCGCACTTCTTGGCCAAGCCGTTCACCGCCGAGGAGCTGCTCGAGGTCGTGGCGCGGGCCCGGACCGCGGCGGCCAGCCCGCCCGCGGAGCCGGAGGCCGGCGCATGACGGGGCGCGATCGCCCGTCGACCGAGTTCTTGTCCGAGGCGCAGGACGTCATCGAGGAGCTGTCGCGCAACCTGCTGGAGCTCGACACCCAGCAGCGCGCGGGCCTGCAATACGATCCCGACCTCCTCAACGCCGCGTTCCGGGCCGTACACAGCCTCAAGGGGCTGGCCGCGCTGTTCAACGCCGACTCGGTCACCCAGCTCAGCCACAGCCTCGAGAGCACCCTCGACGCGCTGCGGCTGGGAAAGATCGAGCTGGGCCAGGCGGCGCTCGATGTGCTGTTCGAGGCGGTCGAGACGTTCCAGCGCATGCTCGCGGGCTTTGGCGAGGAGCGCTCCACGCCAGTCGACATCGATCCGCTGCTGACGCGGATCCTCGCGCTCTCGGGCGGCGGCGCCGGCGACGAGGCGCCCGGCGACAGCCTCTCCGGTCTCGATGATTCCATCATCTCGGTGCTCACCGAGTACGAAGAGCACCGCCTGCGCGAGAACATCCGCCTGGGGCGGCGACTGTTCCGCGTGCACGCCTCGTTCGACCTGCTCGCGATCGACGTGGGCATCGAGGCGCTCAAGGGCAAGATGAAGGCGTTCGGCGAGGTCATCACGTACCTCCCCAGCGCCGACTCCACCTCCGACGATCGCATCGACCTCGACATCCTGCTGGGCTCGGAGCGACCGATCACCGCGATCGCCGACGGCGTCGCGGAAGACGGCGTGACGGTCCACGAGCTCGTCACGGGCGGCCCCGGGGCGCTCTCGCGACCGGTGGTGGTCGCGCCCGCGCGGCCGCCCGCACCCAAGCCGCAGCCGAGCGCGCCGCGGATCAAGGTCGAGCCGATCGAGGAGGACGAGGTCGACCCGATCGTCGAGGACACCAGCGGGGCCGATCGCAGGCCGCTGGCGATCGACCACGACGACATCGACGGCGAGGCGATGAGCCTCAAGAGCCTCAGCCAGACCGTGCGGGTCGACCTGTCGCGGCTCGACCACCTCATGAACCTCATCGGCGAGCTGGGGGTGGTGCAGGCCAACTTTGGCGGGAGCCTCGATCAGCTGCGGCTGCGCGACGGCACCGCCGACGTCGTGCGCGACCTCCAGGGCCACCTGCGCACCATGTCGCGCAAGCTCTCGCTGCTCCAGCAGGGGCTGCTCGACGTGCGCATGGTTCCGCTCGGGCAAGTGTTCGACAAGCTGGCCCGCCTGGTGCGCAAGCTCGGGCGCGAGTCGGGCAAGGAGATCCGGCTCGGGATCTCCGGCAGCAACACCGAGCTCGACAAGCTCATCGTCGAGGAGCTGTCCGATCCGCTGATGCACATCATTCGCAACGCGATCGATCACGGGATCGAGCTCCGCGAGGAACGCATCGCCGCGGGCAAGCCCCCGACCGGGAAGATCGAGCTGCGGGCGTTCCAGCGCGGCAACCGGGTCGTCATCGAGGTCGAGGACGACGGTCGCGGGATGGACTGGCACAAGATCCGCGAGACCGCGATCCGCCGCGGGCTCACCTCGCCCGAGGACGCCGCCGATCTCGGCATGGGCGAGGTGGTCGAGTTCATCTTCGTGCCCGGGTTCTCCACCGCCGAGGCGGTCACCACCACGAGCGGCCGCGGCGTGGGCATGGACGTGGTCAAGACCAACATCTCGCGGCTCTCGGGGATGATCGACGTGGACACGGTGCTCGGGCGCGGCTCGAAGATCTCGATCACGCTGCCGGTGACGCTCGCGATCATCCAGGCGCTCGTGATCGACACGTGCGGCCAGACGTTCTGCATACCGCTCAACTCGGTGCTGGAATCGATCATGGTGCGGCTGTCCGACATCGTCACGGTCGAGGGCCACGAGGTGATCTCGCTGCGCGGGCGCACGCTGCCGCTGCTGCATCTGTCGCGCATGTTCGGGCTGCTGGGAAACGGCGCCGAGCAGGGCTATGCCGATCCCGATCGCATCTACGTGGTGATCGTGGGGCTCGCCCAGCACCGCGTGGGGCTGGTGGTCGACGAGCTCGTGGGGCAGCAAGACGTGGTGATCAAGCCGCTCGGGTCCGCGCTGCGCTCCGTGCCCGGGATCGCGGGCGCCACCGAGCTCGGGGCCAACCGCACCGTGCTGCTGCTCGACGTGGGCACGCTGGTCGACGAGGCGCTGGCCCGCGTCGACACCACGGGCGCGCTCATCGTTCCGGGCTCGGGCTCGGGCTCGGGCTCGGGCTCGGCTTCTGGCCCGGGGCCCGCGGGGGAGGCTCACCACCATGGCCCGTGACGCCAGCGACCTGTGGAACTCGCTCGCCCGCGGCGGCGATGCGATGGCGACCGAGGAGGACTACGAGCACGGCTACAAGCGCGAGGTTCGGCGAGACCTCGAGCAGTACGTCGCGTTCTGCGTGGCGGGCGAGAACTATGGCCTCTCGATCGCGCAGATCAGCGAGATCTCGAAGGTGTTCGAGACCACGCCCGTGCCCCGCACCTCCGACTTCGTGCTCGGCGTGGGCAACGTGCGCGGCAGCGTGATCCCCATCATCGATCTCGCGCGACGGCTGCGGCTCGTGTCGCGTCCGCCCGATCGCGATGCGCGGATCCTCATCGTGCGCCACGACGACGAGCTGTACGGCCTCGTGGTCGACAAGGTGCTCTACGTGGTGACCATCGCCCCCGAGGACCTCGAGGAAGCTCCGGGGGCGATCGCAGGCTCGCGGGGCGAGTACATTCGCGCGCTCACCCGCCTCGATGACGACATCCTCATCGTGCTCGAGCTGTCCACCGTGCTCGCCACCCGCGACTTCGTGAAGGCGGAGCTGCGACCGCGGGCCTTCTCCTCGACCAAGGGAGGACGCTTGTGAGCACGGTCAGGGTAGGGGGGCGCGCCGGTCAGGGACGCCGCTTGCGCGGCATGGTGGGGACGGGCGCCGATGGGCGCACGTACGACGACGAGCGCCTCGAGCACGACCACGACGAGCTCAAGCTCGCGGGCTTCTTCGTGGGCGGGGCGCTCTACGGCATCGACATCATGCGCATCAAGGAGGTGATCCAGGCGCGGCCGTACCCGGTGCGCCCGGTGCCCCACGCTCCGCGCATCGTCGAGGGCGTGATCCAGCTGCGCGGCGTGGTGATCCCGGTCATCGATCTTCGCAAGCGCTTCCGCGCCGAGATCGATCCCGAGCTCGCGCGCATCAACAAGCTCATCATCGTGAGCGTGCGGGGCCGCATCGTGGGGCTGCGGGTCGATCGCATCCTCGGCGAGCTGCGGGTCCCCTCCGGGGCGCTGCGCCCGGCGCCCTCGATGCTGCGCAGCGACGAAGAAGGCGACGATCAGGACTTCTTCAGCGGGGTGTGCCGGGTCGGCAACGACATGGTGTTCGTGGTCAACCTCGAGACCATCATCGATCCCGCCCGCGGCTCGCGAGTCGTGGCCAGCGCGGCGGGTGCGAGTACCGGCGCGGCTGCGGGCGCGAGCGCGGCTTCTGGCTCGGCTTCTGGCTCGGCTTCTGGCTCCGCGGGCTCGAGCGGCGGCTCCACCCCGCAGGAGCGCTCGTCATGAGCCGTCCTCGGATCTTGTTCGCCCACGAGCGTCGCGGAGTGGCGCGCGCGGTCGAGCGGGTGCTCGAGCTCGAGGGCTTCGACTACGAACACGTGGCCGACGGGGCCGTGTGCGCGAGGCGGCTCGCCGAGGAGCGCTGGGCCGGCCTCGTGGTCGACGTGGCGCTGCCCACCGTGGCGGGCTACGAGCTGGTGCAGCAGGCCCGCGACGGGGGCCCCACCGCGGGGGCCCAAGTGGTGGTGCTGGTCGCCTCGGTCTACCGGCGCACGAGCTACAAGCGCCAGCCCACCCGGCTCTACGGTGCCGACGACTACGTCGAGATCCATCACCTGTGCGACAGCCTCCCGCGCAAGCTCTACGAGCACCTGGGCCTGCCGCCCGCGCCGGTGCTCGAGCAGACCGAGGCCGAGGCTCGCGAGGCCCTGCGGGTGGAGGGCGATGCTCGCATGGAGGAGCCCGAGGCCGACATGCGGCGGCTGGCGGCGCTGATCGTCGCCGACATGGTCCTCTACAACGGTGACGCGATCCATCAAGCCAAGGACCTCGTCGAGGCCCAGGCCGCGGTGAGTCCCGATCTCGACGTCGCTCGTCAGCTGTTCGCCCAGGTGGTGCGCGCAGAGGGTGGGCAAGTGCCCGGCGATCCCATCGGCGATGCCTTCAACTCGCTGATGGGCGCGATGGGGCGAGGGGGTCCGACATGAGTGCGCTTCCCGTTGCGCTCGATCGAGCGCTCGCCGAGCTGTCGGCCAAGGCCTGGCGCGAGCGCAAGGCCGCGATCGAGCGATTGCACGGATACGTGCGCAGCGAGGTCGAGCAGAGCGTGCTCGAGCTGCTGGCCGAGCGCCTGTTCGACCTGTTGCTCGGCGATCAGATCGACGCTCGTGCCGCGGCGCACGAGGTGCTGGTCACGATGGGCGATCGCTGCCTGCGCGTGCTGCTCCAGCGCCTCGATGTCGCGCCGGCCGGGCCACCGCGCCGCATGCTCGTGGATCTGCTGGGGCAGATCGGCGACCGCCGCCACGTGCCGCGCCTGGTCCAGACCATGGACGACCCCAAGGGCGACCCCAACCTGCGCGCCTCGGCGGCGGCGGGGCTCGGGCGGATCGGCGGGGCGGAGGCCGAGGGAGCGCTGCGGCGGCTGCTCGAGGATGGCTCCGAGATGCTGCGGGTCTATGCGCTCGATGCCTTGCGCGCCGCCAAGGCTCAGGTGCCGGTGGAGATGATCGAGCCGCTCGTCGACGCCGCGTTCACGCGCAAGGGCGCCGCCGCGCTGCTGGGGCTGTCGGCCGACGCGGGGGCGTTGTCGATCTTGTTGCCGCTGCTCGACGACCCGATGGCGGGGGTGCGGGCCGAGGCCGCGCGTGCGCTGCTCGAGCTCGGTGATGCCCTCGCCGCGCGCGGTCGACCGGGGCTGGTGCGCGCGGCGGTGCGACGCATCGGGGTGGGCACGCGGGCCAAGGTCCGCGAGCTCATCGGCAACGACGATCGCGGCGTGCGGGAGGCGGCGATCCACCTCGCGGGCCTCGCCGGGGATGCCGAGGCGGTCGCACCGGTGCTGGCGGTGATGGACGATCCGCTGCTGCAGGAGCGCGGTCTGGCGCTGGTGGCCGAGCTCGGCGATGCCGCGGGCGAGGCGCTCGCGCGAGCGGTGGTGCAGGTCGAGCCCGCGCGGCGCGAGCACCTGTTTCGCCTGGTGACCGCGCTGCCGGCCGCCGCGCTCTCGCGATCGCTGCTCGATCAGATGGTGGTAGCGCTCGACGATCCCTCCGAGGACGTCGCGCAGGCGGCCGCCGAGGCGCTGGCCGAGGCGGGCACCCGCGCGGCTCTCGGTGGCCTCTACCGCGTGATGGGCAACCCGGGCCGGCTCGGCGAGACGGCGGCCGATGCCGTGGCCGCGATCCTCGCTCGCGGCCAAGCCGATGGTCACGATGATCTCGAGCTGCTGGTCGGGAGCGCATGGCCCCAGACCGGGTCGCTGGCGCGCAACCTCTCGCGCGTGGTGGGCAAGCTCCACTCCACGCGGCATGTGCCCCACCTGGTCTCACAGCTCGGCTCGCCCGACGTGGGCGTGCGGGTGATGGCCGCGGTGGCGCTGGGCCAGATCCCCGGCGATCACGAGGGCGCCAGCGCGCTCTCGTTCGCGCTGGCCGACGAAGAAGCGCTGGTGCGCGCCGCGGCCTGTCGCAGCCTCGGCCAGCTCGATGCCGGTCAGGCGGTGCAGTCGCTGCTGAGCGCCACGACCGATTCCTCGCCGATGGTGCGCGCGGCGGCGGTGTCGGCCTTGGTTGCGCTCGACAACCCGGTCTCCCTGGCGCGATTGCGCGCCATCATCGTGGAGGACGCGGTGCCCACGGTGGTCGTGCAGGCGATCGCCGGGCTGGGACACACCGGGCTCGACCAAGATCTCACGATGCTGATGAGCCTGTGCACCTCCCAGGATCACGAGGTGGTCAAGGCGGCCGCGCGGGCGCTCCAGAGCTTCCCCGCCCACCGCGCCACGGCGGCGCTGCTGGGCCTCTTGTCCCACGATCGCTGGGACGTGCGCTGGGCTGCGGCCGAGGTGCTCGCCGCCCGTCGCGACGTGACGGCGCTCGGCCCGCTGCGCACCACCGTGCAGCGCGAGACCGACACGCTGGTGCGCGAGGTGCTCGAGGACGCGATCGGCCGGCTCGAGCAGCAACAGCCCGACCCGCACGGGGGAGATGTCGAGTGAGGCGCGGCTCGGATGCGTTCGACCCGCTGGGGCCGCGGGTGCAGATGACCGAGGAGGACGCCCGCCTCGTGCAGGAGATCATCCACGAGTACTGCGGGCTGTCCCATGGGCTCGATTCCACGTTCTTCCTCGAGCGCCGGCTAGGACCGCGGCTCGACGCGCTGGGGCTGTCGAGCTACCGCGAGTACTACCACTACCTGCGCTACGATCCGAACGGCGGTCGCGAGCTCGAGGACGTGGTCGAGCGCATCACCACCCACGAGACCTACCTCTTTCGCGAGGACTACCAGCTCGAGGCGTTCCGCGAGGAGATCCTGCCGGAGCTCGCGCGCAAGTATCAGCGGCGCAAGCGCCTGCTGGTGTGGAGCGCGGGATGCTCCACCGGCGAGGAGGTCTACACGATCGCGATCCTGCTGCGCGAGACCAAGCTCTTCGACGATTGGCTCCTGCGCGTGGTCGGCTCCGACATCAGCCGCCAGGTGGTGGCCCAAGCGCGCCGGGGCACCTACGGCCTATCCAGCTTTCGCACCACCAGCCCCCACTTCCAGGCCAAGTACTTTCGCGAGCAGGAGGGCAAGTTCGTGGTGCGCGACGACATTCGCGCGATGTGCTCATTCGGCCAGCTGAACCTGCTGTCCACCGAGCGCTTCGACGTGCTGGGTCGGTGCGACGTGATCTTCTGCCGCAACGTGCTGATGTACCTCTCTGGTGATGCCCGGCACCGTATCGTGGAGGCCTTCTATGACACCCTCAACCCCGGGGGGTACCTGTTGCTGGGGCACTCCGAGAGCTTGCTGAACGTCACGACCCGCTTCGATCTCGTGCATCTCTCCCGCGATCTGGTCTACCGTAAGCCAAACGACCCGTAAGCCGAACGACCCG
>JBFIJN010000117.1:0-18977 GCA_041600735.1 Nannocystaceae bacterium | reverse complement strand
GGACGCCGGCAAGTCGTCGGCGACCGTAGTCGACGCCGCGGGTACCTGGCTGTTGGGGCAGCCGTTCGTGGTCCGCGGCCGGGGCGCGCTGAGCTACATGGCGATCGACATCAGGGGGCGGGGGGCGCACCGACCAGCGGGCCGGCACTGAAAGGCTTAGTGAGAATCGCGACCGAACCGATCACGACTTTCGTCGATCGAGCGTCGATTTCCTGGTGAGCCGGCGCAAGCCGCACGAATCGCGAGCCGAGAGCGGGTAGGGGAAAAGCCTAGTAGTTTCGCTGGAATCGGGTTCCAGGGCGGTATCGCTCGGTCCGGCGGGTACGGGGTAGCCTGTAGCTGAAAGTCGGCGCGATTCCATGATCGGTTCCTCCTTCGTTCACACTAATCCGAAGCCCCGCCGCCCAAAGGGTCCATGACCGGAAGCCGCCCACCCCCTCCTTGGGGCGCCACCCAGCAGAGCCTCGCGATGCCCGACCACGTCTCACGATCACCGTCTCCTCGTATCCGCACCACCTCCTCGAGCACGCCCACCGAGAGTTCCAACATGCGCATGATCTTCGAAAGGCCCGCCAGCGGTACCGAGCTCGTTCGCTCGCTCGCTGGCCCGAACCCGCCAGCCACGGTCGAGATTCGCTTCGAGCCCCTCAGCCCCACGGATCGGCTCACCGGCCTGCCCACCGCTTGGTGCAACGCTCCCAGCATCGGTCAGGCGCTCGTCTACAACGTGCCCGTCACGCAGCAGGGGACCACGACCGGCACCCTCACGGTCAGCTCCCCGGCCTCGGGCACAGCGACCAACATCCCGGTTAGGATCAAGCACGACGTCTGAGCATCCTGGCTACTGCCGCACGCCGAGTCGTCCGATGTCTGCCTTCGACACCCATCCCGAGCACCCCGCCGAGGACTCCGCGACGCTCCAGTCGCGGCGCGCCTGGAAGGTCGCGGGTCAGCAGGATCTCGACTTCGAGAGCCAGCAGCTGCGCAACCGGCTGCGGGCCAAGATGTTCGGGGTCGATGCCTCGCCGGTCAACATCGGGCGCTTCACCGTGCTCGAGACCGTTGGCTCGGGTGGAATGGGCGTCGTGTATGCGGCGTACGATCGCGAGCTCGACCGTAGGATCGCGGTCAAGCTGCTGCGCGCCGCCCCCGAAGAAGACGCGTCGGTAGGCAAGGGCCGATTGCTGCGCGAGGCCCAGGCGCTCGCCAAGCTCTCCCATCCCAATGTGGTGCAGGTCTACGAGGTCGGCACCTTCAATGATCGAGTGTTCCTGGCCATGGAGTTCTTGGCCGGCCCCAACCTCCGGGCTTGGCTCATGGATGAGCCCCGTACCTGGCAGGAGGTCTTGCGCCACTTCATCGATGCCGGCCGCGGGCTCGCGGCCGCGCATCAGCACGGCGTCATCCACCGCGACTTCAAGCCGGCCAACCTGTTGTTCGGCGCCGAGGGGCGCGTGCGCGTGGTCGACTTTGGTCTGGCCCGTGCTTCCGAAGAGGTGCGGCTCGCGGTGGTCGAGTCGGAGCCGTCGCAGCCCCAGCGCCCGTTCGCCGTCGAGCTCACCCAGACGGGCGAGATCATGGGCACGCCGGCCTATATGTCGCCCGAGCAGGCGCGGCACGAGGCCATCGACGCTCGCAGCGATCAGTACAGCTTCTGCGTGGCGCTCTACGAGGCCTTGTTCGGCGTGCGGCCCCACGCGGGGCGCAGCACCACCGAGGTGCTCCTCGCGGTCGCCGAAGGCGACGTACGCCAGCCGCCGCGCGCGACCAAGGTCCCGGTCCGCGTCGTGCGGGCGGTCATGCGCGGGCTGGCGCTCGATCCCGCCGATCGCTTCGCGACCATGGACGAGCTGCTCGACGAGCTCGCGCCCCGCGATCGAGGGCGCTGGCGCTGGGTCGGGCTCGGTGGAGTGGCGGTGGCCGGCCTGGGCGTCTTCATGCTCTCCCGCGCGGCGGCGCCCTGCCCTTCCTTCGACGACGCGCTCGACGGGGCCTGGGGCGCCGACCAGCGCGCGCAGGTGGAGGCGGCGTTCGGGGCCAGTGCCGTCGCGGGCGCTGGCGAGACCTCGCGGCTCGCGGGCGCTCGTCTCGATGCGTATGCGCGGGAGTGGCTCGATGCGCGCCGGGACGTGTGCGAGGCGCACCTCGTGCAGCGTGAGCAGTCGGCCGATCTCCACGATCGCCGCGTCGCTTGCTTGGTCGAGCGCCGGGCCGAGCTCGCCACGCTCACGCACGCTCTCGCGACCCCCGACGACGGCGTCATCGAGCAGGCCCCGCGGGCCGCCGCCGAGCTTTCCCCGGTCTCGCAGTGCGGAGACCTCGAGTGGTTGCAGCAACGAGGCGGCATGGATCCTACGCGGCAAGACCTGCGAGTGCGTTTGGCGCAGGCCCAAGCGCAGTACAAGATCGGGCACTTCGAGCAGGCGCTCGAAGCTCTCACCGAGCTGGCCGAAGCAGCCCATGAGCACGGCGCCCCCGAGCTCGAGGCTGCGGCCTTGGTCCTCCGCGGCTCGATTCACCAGCAGCGACGCGAGAACAAGGTGGCGAGCGAGGCCTATGAGCAAGCGGCCGATCTGGCCGAGGCTGGCGCCGACGACGAGCGTGGCGCCCAGGCTTGGATCTACCTGGTTCGCAGTCAGGTCATGCTCGGCCAGCTCGAGCAAGCCGAGCACAGCCTGCGCCGGGCGCAGGCCAAGACCCTACGAGTGGGCGACGAGCGCCTCGACCAGCAGCTTCGCGAGTCGCAGGCCGGGCTGGCTTGGAACTCTGGACGCTTCGACGAGGCCATCGCCGTCCAGAGCCAGGTGGTCGACGAGATCCGGCAGACTTTCGGCGACTACCACCCGCGCACCGCGGACGCCGAGCGTCGGCTCGCGAGCATCCTCAGCGATGCTGGCCACCATGCCGAAGCGCAGGCGCGCTACACCAGCACGCTCGCCCTCATGGATCGCACATTGGGTGCCGAGCATCCCGACGTCACTCGGCTCTGGTTCGACATCGGCCTCGATCACCGAAAAGCCGGCAACCTGGCGAAGGCGGTGGAGGCCTTCGAACGCGTCGAGCGCGACTACGCGGCGTCGTCGGCGTTCGGGGCGGCCGCTCAGCTCGATCTCCACGAGGCGCTCTCCGATCTGGCGCGTCTGCGTGGAGAGGTCGGCGAGGCCCAGCGCCACGCCGACCTGGCGCTCGAGCTGGCCAACCGTGAAGGCGCCCCGGTGACCGAGCGCCTCGACGCACTCGCTCTGCAGATCAACCTCGTGTCTGATGGCCAGGACCACGCGGCTACCGAGCGCCTGTGTCGCGAGTTCCTCGAGATCCTGGAATCGGGGTCGTTCGGGGGCTATGAGTACGTGCGCGGCGCGTACACGAGGTTCGTCTTGATCGATCACCTCGCCGCGCTCGGCCGCCACGCCGAGGTCGAGGTCGAGGCCGAGCGTCTGCTCGCCGACATCGCCAAGCAGGACGACGAGTCGCTCGCGCCGCTGCGTGGCTTCGCGGTCAAGGCTCTCGCCGATGCCCGCAAGGCCCGCGAGGCCTTGGAAGCAGGGACATCTGCGATCCAGACTGAGTGAGACGTTTGCGGGCATACCGTCGCCAGCACTCCAGTGACCCGCGCAGCGCCCATGCGCAAGCCGGATTGCCCCCGATCGTCCCCGGCTGCTGTAGGATCCGCGATGTGGCGACGGACCCAGAGCTGCTCGAAGCCTGGCGCAGCGGGGATCTCTCTGCGGGTGACGAGCTCTTCAACCGGCACTTCGCCGCGATCCATCGCTTCTACCGCAACAAGGTGAGCGAGGGCCTCGAGGATCTCGTTCAGCAGACGTTCATGGCGTGCGTGGAGGGGCGGGAGCGGTTTCGCAACGACTCCAAGTTCCGCACCTACCTGTTCGGGGTGGCCAACAACCTGCTGCGGGAGCACTACCGCAGTCAGCGACGCGAGCTCGAGGCGCTCGACTTCGGGCAGAGCTCGGCGGTCGACGTGGGGGCGGGGCCATCCACCGTGGTGGGCAAGCGTCGCGAGGAGCGGCTGTTGCTCGAGGCGCTGCGGAACATCCCCCTCGACAGCCAGATCGTGCTCGAGCTCTACTACTGGGAGGAGATGTCGGCCTCGCAGACCGCGGAGGTCCTGGGCATTCCCGAGGGCACCGTGCGCGGGCGCGTGCGCAGGGCCAAGGAGCTGCTCAAGAAGGAGCTGGCCAAGCTGGCCAGCTCGCCGCAGGAGCTCGAGACCACCGTGCACAACCTCGAGCTGTGGGCGGCCGCGCTGCGCCAGCAGATGTCCGAAGTGAGCTGAGCGAGCGGCTCACCTAGTCCTCGCAGCGCTGGCAGGCCTGCGACGCGGCCACGCACTGCTGCTCGGCGCGCGCACACGCGCTCGCGTAGCGAGGCTCATCGGGGTGGCGCTGGGCCAGCTCGCAGATCTGCGTCTCGAGCTCGCAGGTGGCCACGGCGAGCTCGCACACGCGATCGCAGCGAGTGGGGGTCTCTCGCCGTGCGCGCGCCGACTTGCGGCTGCGTCGCTCGGACGAGAAATCCTCCGAATAGGCTCGCCCTGGCTCGCTCATCGGGGGGGGCTCGGAGGCCGTCGGCTCGGGTGGCCAGTCGGCATCATCGTCGCCCGAGAGCTCGGGCTCGGAGACCTCGGGCCCGGCCTCGGGCCCGACCGCCGAGTGGTCGTTGGGCCCCTTGTCGGTCGAGAATTCGTGCGCCTCGTTGCCGACCGTGACCGGCGAGGCCATCGCGATCATGATGCCCGCGTCGGCCAGTGCCTGGTCGTTGTGCTCGAGCTCCGCCTCGATCTCGGCCAGGGTCCAGTCCCGAATGTTGCGCTCGGGTCCGTCGCTCTTTGCCTTGCGCTTGCACGCGACGAACGACAGCGCGGCTAGCCCGAGCACCAGCGTCCGGCCAGGGCGGCGAGTCGAGCCGCTCGCTCGCGGTCTCTGCCGGTTACTCTTTGCAGCCGACACAGGCCTCCGTGGCGCGTTCGCAATCGAGGGTGGCGCGCTCACAGGCTCGCGCGTAGCGGGGCTCGGGGCCGTGCTCGTCCGCGAGCTCGCAGATCCGCTCGCGCAGCCCGCAGATGCTGTTCGCCAGCCCGCAGATCCGCTCGCAGCGCGGCCCCGCTTGCGAGCTCCCGCCGCTCGCCGCGGCCACGCTGGTGCGGCCGCGGTCGGCCCGGGTCGCGGCGACGGGCTCGGGCAGCTCGAAGCCCGAGGCGAGCATGGCGTCTTCGTAGGCATCGAGCTCGAGCTCGAGCTCGGCGAGCTCGCCCTCGTGGCGGGTCTCGGAGTCGGGCTCGGCCCCGGGGGAATCGGCCGCGCCCGCGTCGCCGGGGGCCTCGGTGCTCGGCGCGTTCTTGCCGCAGCCGATCACGAGCATCGCCCCGGTCACCAGCCCTACGATCACGCCGCGCCACGACCCCCGAGGTGAGCGATCGGGGCTGGTGCAAGTCATGGGCTTCATGGGAGGCCCGAGCATCCCCCCGGGGTGGGGGTCGGCGCAATCGGACCTCCGGCGCGGCATCGCAGGCCCCGAACGCCTCGTGAGCGCGGGGCCTTACACGACGCGGGCCGCCTCTCTAGCCCCTCGTGCGTCGACGAAGGAGGCCGGCACCCAGGAGCATGACGAGGGCACCCAGCGCGAAGCGCCGCGGCGAGCCGTCGTCCTCGACCGTGCAGCCATTGCAGCCCACGTTGCCCCACCCCACCGACGCATTGTAGGAGGCCAGTAGCTGGTCGATCTCCTCGGTGCGGCTCGACAGCTGCAGCGGAGCGCCCGCGAGCGGAATTTCGGAGACTTCTTCTTCCCAGGGCATCTGCGCCGGGAACTCTGGCCAGCCGCTTCCGTTGGGGATGTACACCTCGCGCCCGTCGGGCAGGGTGAACAGGATGCTGCTGTCGCACATGATCCGCCGCGTGCCCTGCTGGATGTTGGTCACGTCGTCGAGGTCCCCGCGCGCGTGGAAGATGGGATCCTTGGTCATCTCGTGCGGCGAGATCGTGGTGTACATGCGCGTCACGTAGGGCCACTTCGCCAGCAGCTCCTCGCCGTGCACGCCCGGCGCCACCACCCGCTCGTCGAACGCGTTGGCAAAACCATCTGCGTCCCACTCGATGATCTCGGGGTAGCAATCGGGGCACTCGAGGTACTGCTCGATGGCCAGGCCCTCGGGCAGCGCGAGGAACTCGCCCAGCATCCCTCCCACGAGCGGGTGGAGCAGCTGGCAGCCGTCCCACTCCGTGCACGAGGCGAGGCCCTGGCTCTGCAGCTCCACGGGGAGCGCGGCGGGGGCCAGCGAGCGGAACGCATCAGGCGCCCAGCTCACCCCGCGCAGGCCTTCCGATGAGACCACGCTGCTCGGCCCCGCATACTCCGTGACGAAGGCGCGGCCATCGGCATGCTCGGCATCGACGGCGCCGATGATGACCTCCTTGTAGTTCGGGGCCAGCTGCAACCAGTCGAGCTCGAGCGGGTTGATGAGCACGTGGCGATAGTTGCTGGGCACCATGCGCGCGTCGCCGAGGAAGAACGTGCGGACCTCCATGTCTTCGACCGCTGCGATCCGCGTGAGCCGCAGCGGCACGCAGGCCTCGGTGGTCTGCATGCGCAGCACGATCGGGTGGATCTGGTCGACGTCGGCCCCGCCGGTCAGCTTGATCGCGCCGAACAGCAGCCCCTCGGCCAGGTACTCGGCCATGATGGGGGCGGCCTCGGGATCTTGTTGGTAGCCGTTGGTGTCGAGCCAGGCGATCACCTCCTCGGCCGAGCCGCCCTGGAGCACCGCGATCTCGTAGGCGCCGACGGTCTCGCGGAGCACGACCTCGGGGATGTCGGGGTCCTCGGGCGCGGGGGCGTCACCGCCACTGGCCCCGCCCTCGTCGCCGAAGCCGGCCGCGTCCTGGCTGACCCCGCGGCCCCCGGGCGAAGGGCAATCGTCGCGCACCGTGGTGAAGCCGTAGGTGGGCACGGTGCCTGCGAGCAGGCTCTGGAACAGCGCCTCGGAGCCGATGGAGAACTCGGGTACGGCGGCCAGCGGGATCACCCACGCAAACTTGGCGGGGTCGCCCTCGTACTGGATCTGGATGTGGACCTCGACCTCGCTGCCGTCGACGATGAACAGGATGTTCTCGCCCGATTGATCGACGGGCATCGAGGCGGGGCCCGCGTCGCAGAACGTGCCGCCGCAGGCCCTGGCGGGCGCGGGTGCGGCCACCCAAGCCAGCGAGAGCGCCAGTCCACCGAGAAACACACCACCATGCCATGTGAGGGACATTGCTAGACCAACTTTGCCGTGTTGGAGGTGATGGAGGAGAGCGAAAACGGCCCGCCATTCCACGACCTCGCGTAGACTCCGTGAGCATAGCAATGCGCCAGCGTTCCGCCGAGGCCATTGGAGACGGCCGTCTCCGTGCAGAGAACGCTGTTCTCTGGTCTCTGGTGACCGTCGCGTAGATCGCTCTGGCACCATGGCGCGTGCCAAGGGGCCGCGCCCACCCGCGCCCACCCTCGCCCGTTGCCGGAGACCCGATCGCAATGCCTCAAGCCACCTGGATTCGTACGACCTCGCTCTTGGCCTCGCTCGGCTGGCTGGCCACTGGATGTGGAACCAGCTCGGCCAACCCCGGCTCGTCGAGCAAGGCTCCGCTGGCCGCGAGCTCCGCCAAGGTTGCTCCGCCGCACGTGTTCACGCCGCGCGCCCACCCGCCGCGGGTGCACGCGCCCCCGCCGGCCCCCAACCTGGCGAGCCTGCCCGCGCTGGTCGACCGCACCCAGGAGTGCTTCTCGATTCCCCAGCAGGACGAAGGCTGGGCTCCGCCGCCCCGCTCGCGCAACGGGCACTCCAAGAAGTCGAAGAAGAAGTCCCGGCCGTCCAAGCCGCCCGGCTTCGTGCCGTACGGCAAGGGCAGCGGCACCACCGGTGGATCGTCCAAGCCGACCGAGCCCAAGCGCGACCCGAGCCCCACGCGGCGCAAGAGCTCGTCGAAGTCCGCCGATGCCGGGACTCCGGGCGGGGTCGCGGGTGGAGTGGTGGGTGGAGTGCTGGGCGGGGTCGCGGGCGGAGTCGCTCCGAGCGCGCCCCCATCGCCGGAGCCCCGTCCCCGTCCCGCGAGCAATGAGAAGCAGGATGCCGCGGGCGCGCGTCCGCTGGGGCCCGTCGCCGCCGCGCAGGATGATACGGGTGGCGACCGTCCCGCCATCGCCAGCGATCCCATCGCCAGCGATCCCAACGACGGCTACCACGACTGGGGAGCCTCGCTGTACCTGAGCAACGACGACACGATGAGCCTGTCGTCGGCGCAGCGGGTGATCTACGCCATCGATCACTTCTTGCCGCTGCCCGCCGAGCACATTCGGCCGCACGAGCTGCTCAACTACTTCTCGTTCGACACCGCGCCGGTGGGGCGTGAAGACGACTTCTCGGTCGAGGCCTCGATCGCGCCCGACCCCGAGCAGGAGGGGATCTACAGCCTGGCCATGGCCGTGCGCGGGCGCCCGCTGGGGCTCGAGGAGCGGCGCAACGCGAACCTCTCGATCGTGATCGATCGGTCGGGCTCGATGTCCTCGGATGGCCGCATGACGTTCCTGAAGCGCGGCCTCGAGCACATGACCGAGGAGCTCAAGACCGGCGACATGGTGCACCTGGTGCTGTTCGATCACGAGGTGTGCACCGCGGTGGAGAACTTCGTGGTGGGTCGTGATCGGCCGGCGGTGCTGATGGACGCGGTGCGTCACCTGGAGCCCCGCGGCTCCACCGATCTGCATGCGGGGCTCACCGCGGGCTACCAGATCGCCGACCGCTCCTATCAGCCCACGTACACCAACCGCGTAGTGATGATCACCGACGCGATCGCCAACACCGGCATCACCGACGAGCAGCTGATCTCGACCGTGGGTCGCTTCTACGACGAGCGCCGCATCCGCCTGTCGGGGGTGGGCGTGGGGCGCGACTTCAACGATGGGCTGCTCGACAAGCTCACCGAGCGGGGCAAGGGCGCCTACGTGTTCCTGGGCAGCGAGGCCGAGGTCGATGCGGTGTTCGGTCCCCGCTTCGTCTCGCTCATCGAGACCACCGCGCTCGACGTGCACTTTCGCCTGCACCTGCCGCCCTCGCTGCGCATGAACGTGTTCTATGGCGAGGAGAGCTCCACCGTGAAGGAGGACGTGCAGGCGATTCACTACTTCGCCAACACCTCGCAGCTGTTCCTCTCGGATCTCATGGCGCGCGACGGGGAGCTGCGCCCGCAGGACTCGGTGATGCTCACGGTCGAGTACGAGGACCCGGAGAGCGGCGACGAGCGGGTCGAGGAGTTCGCGTTCAACCTCGGCGAGATCAGCGAAGCTAGCCGCAACGTTCGCAAGGGACGCCTGGTGATGCACTTCGTGGATGGGCTGGCGTGGATGGCCGCGCGACCGATGCCCAGCGCGTGGGGCTCGCACGGGGACTCGTGGAACGACGGCGAGGCGTGGGAGGCCTGCGCGGCGGGGCGCGGCGAGCTGGCCTCCATGGCCAAGGGCCTCGAGGGGGACCCCGAGGTGCAGCGCGTGACGGGCCTGTGGGATCTGTACTGCGCGCGCTACTCGCAGCCGCGCGAGCCCGTGCGCCGATCGCCGCCCAGCGAGGGCTGGCCCTCGGCCTCGGGGCGCTAAACGAGCGGGAAACTCGCGCACCCCCCGCGGGGTCTATGAGCGCCACATGGTCGAACCCCGCGCCGAGCTCGTCATCGAGGGCCTCTCCAAGACCTATCCGGGCGGCGTTCGAGCGCTGCGCGGGGTGAGCCTGCGCATCCCTTCGGGGATGTTCGGGCTGCTCGGTCCCAACGGCGCGGGCAAGTCCACGCTGATGCGGACGATCGCCACGCTGCAAGATCCCGACGAGGGCAGCATCCAGCTGGGCGCGCTCGACGTGCTGCGCGACAAGGATCGCGTGCGGCGCGTGCTCGGCTACCTGCCGCAAGACTTTGGCGTGTACCCGCACCTCGATCCGCTCTCGTTGCTCGATCACTTCGCGGTGCTGAAGGGCATCACCGCACGCAGCGAGCGCAAGGCGGTCGTCGAGGCGCTGCTCAACCGCGTGAACCTGTGGGACCAGCGCAAGCAGAAGCTCGGCGGGTTCTCGGGCGGCATGCGTCAGCGCTTCGGCATCGCGCAGGCGCTGCTCGGCGACCCGCGGCTCATCATCGTCGACGAGCCCACCGCGGGGCTCGACCCGCACGAGCGCAGCCGCTTTCTCAACCTGCTCGCGGAGATCGGCGAGCACGTGGTGGTGGTGCTCTCGACCCACATCGTGGAGGACGTGGCCGACCTCTGCTTCGAGATGGCGATCATCGCCAAGGGCCGCGTGCTGCGTCACGGCGAGCCGCAGCGGGCGATCGACGAGCTGCGCGGCTGCACGTGGAAGAAGGTCATCGCCAAGGAAGAGCTGGCTGGGCACCAGGCCGACCACATGGTGATCTCCACGCGGCTGGTGGGCGGGCGCACCGTGATCCACGTGTTCGCCGAGGATGCGCCCGGGGACGAGTTCGCCGCGGTCGATCCCGATCTCGAGGACGTCTACTTCACCACGCTGGCCAAGGCCGCCTGAGAGATCGGTCTACGCCATGCTCGCGACCTTCCTGAAGTTCGAGCTGCGCTACCGCTTGCGGCAGCCGGCGGTCTACGTGTTCTCGCTGATCTTCGCGCTGCTCACGTTCGGCGCGATGACCTCCGACGCGGTGGTCATCGGCGGCGGCAGCGGGCAGACGGCCATCAACGCGCCGTTCGTGATCACCCAGATGCTCGGGATCATGAGCGTGGTCTCGGTGATCCTGGTGACGGCGTTCGTCTCGACGGCGGTCATCCGCGACTTCGAGCTCTCCACCGACGCGCTGTTCTTCACCAAGCCGATCCGCAAGCTCGACCTCTTGGCCGGGCGCTTCCTCGGCGCGGTGGCCGTGGCGTTCATCGTGATGATCGCCGCGGCGGTGGGCCTGGCGGTGGGGACGATGATGCCGTGGCTCGACGCCGAGCGCGTGCTGCCGTTCTCGGCCACGCCCTACCTGCGCGCGCTGCTCGTGTTCGTGCTGCCCAACCTCGTGGTGATGGGCTCGTTCTTCTTCGCGATCGCCACGCTCACGCGGCGGGTGCTGCCGGCCTACGTGGGCGTGGTGGCGTTCTTCGTGGTGTACTCGGTGTCCCAGTCGTTCGCGGGCGACCTCGACAACGACACGCTGGCGGCGCTCAGCGATCCGTTCGGGATGGCGGCGCTGGGCACCTCCACGCGCTACTGGACCGTGGCCGAGCGCAACTCCGCGCTGGTTCCGCTCGACGGCACGCTGTGGCTCAACCGCGCGGTGTGGCTCGGACTGGCGGGGGTGTGCTTCGGGCTCACCGTGCGGCGCTTCTCGTTCGCGAGTCGGGCCCGCAAGCCCAAGCGCGGCGACGACTCGCGCGACGAGAGCTCGGGCCTGCAGGGCTCGCGCACCGACGCGCCGCTGGTGGTGGTGCAGCCCCGCTTCGGGGCTGGCACGGGTCTCGTGCAGCTGTGGCACGCGCTGCGCGTGGAGCTCGGCGCGGTCGTGCGCGGCAAGGTGTTCATCGTGGTCGTGCTGTTCGCGGTGCTCAACGTGGTGGGCGGCGCGCTGGGCACGATGGACGAGCTCTATGGCACGCCGATCCTCCCCGTCACCCACCTCATGGTGCGGGTGGTCGATCGCGTGTTCGCGCTGTTCGTGATCATCGTGATCACGTTCTATGCGGGCGAGCGGGTGCACTCGGAGCGCCAGGTGGGGCTGCACGAGGTCTACGACGCGCTGCCGGTGCCCTCGTGGGTGCCGCTGCTGGGCAAGCTGGGCGCGCTGTGGGCCGCGGTGTTCGTGCTGCTGGGGGTCGGAGCGCTCACCGGGATGGCGATTCAGCTCGCGCGCGGCTACACGCACCTCGAGCCGGCGCTCTACCTCGAGGGCCTGTGGGGGCTGTCGCTCTCGCAGTGGGCCATGGTGTGCGTGCTGGCCGTGTTCTTCCAGGTGCTGGTGAACCACAAGTACCTGGGCTTCTTGTTGATGCTGATCTTCTTTGGCTCGCAGATCGTGCTGCCGGCCCTCGATCTCCAGCATGGGATCTACCGCTATGGCTGGGCTCCCTCCACGCCATACTCCGACATGAACCGCTACGGGCACTTCATCACGCCCGCGCTGTGGTACCGGCTGTACTGGTCGCTGTTCGCGGCGGGGCTGCTGGTGGTGGCCAATCTGCTGTGGGTGCGGGGTACCGACGCGCGGCTGCGACTGCGGCTACGCGAGGCTCGGCGCCGCGCCACGCGGCTGCAGCTGGGGCTGCTCGCGGGCCTGGTCGCGGCGGTGTTCGGGGTGGGCGCGTTCATTCTGCACAACACCACCGTGCTCAATGACTACCGCACCGATGACGATGAAGAGGACGCGGCGGTGCGCTACGAGCAGCTCTACAAGGCCGCCTGGGACGCAGCGCCGCAGCCCCGGGTGGTCGCGGCCGACCTCGAGGTCGAGATCTGGCCGCACTCCCGCGAGGTCGCGCTGCGCGGCACGCTGGAGCTGGTCAACCGCCACGACGCCCCCATCGATCGCTTGATGGTCGCGGTCGAGCCCCGCCTCGCGGTCGAGTCGCTGGGCCTGCCCGACGCGGCGCTGGTCGAGCACGACGAGGAGCTCGGGGTGCGGATCTATCGGCTCGAGCCCGCGCTGGCGCCCGGGGCCGCGCTCTCGTTCCCGTTCAGCCTGCGCTTCGCCGAGGCCGGCTTTCGCAACCACGGCTCGGTCACCCAGGTGGTCGGCAACGGCACGTTCTTCACCAGCGGGTTCGTGCCCCACTTTGGCTACGACGCCGAGCGCGAGCTCGGCGATCCCAACGAGCGTCGCAAGCGAGGGCTGCCCGCGCGGGTGCGCATGCGGCCGCCCACCGACATGGCGGCGCGCGCCAACACGTACATCACGCGTGAGGCCGACTGGATCCGCTTTGCGGCCACCGTGAGCACCTCCAGCGACCAGATCGCGCTGGCGCCGGGATACCTGGTGCGGCAGTGGGACGAGGGCGATCGCCGCTACTTCCGCTACGAGATGGACGCGCCGATCCTCGACTTCTACGCGTTCCTCTCGGCCGACTACGTGGTGGCGCGCGACCACTGGAACGACGTCGCGATCGAGGTCTATCACCACGCGCCGCACGACATGAACGTGCCGCGCATGATCGAGAGCGTGAAGGCCTCGCTCGACTACTTCACCGCGAATTTCTCGCCGTACCAGCACCGCCAGGTGAGGATCGTGGAGTTCCCCCGCTACGCCTCGTTCGCGCAGTCGTTTCCCAACACGATCCCCTACTCGGAGAGCCTCGGCTTCATCGCGGATCTGAGCGGCGAGGATGCCATCGACTACGTGTTCTACGTGACCGCTCACGAGGTGGCGCACCAGTGGTGGGCGCACCAGGTGATCGGCGCCGAGGTGCAGGGCAGCACGATGCTGTCGGAGACGCTGGCCCAGTACTCGGCGCTGATGGTGATGGAGAAGACCTACGGTCGCGCCAAGATGAAGGAGTTCCTCGAGTACGAGCTCGACCGCTACCTCGAGGGGCGCAGCGCCGAGCTCGAGCGCGAGCTGCCGCTGTCGCTGGTCGAGAACCAGCCGTACATCCACTACAACAAGGGCAGCCTGGTGATGTACGCGCTGCGCGAGGTGATGGGCGAAGCGGTGCTCAACGGCGTGCTCGCGCAGTACATCGCCGACGTGGGCTTCCAGAGCCCGCCGTTCACCACCTCGCTCGAGCTGGTGGAGCGCATCCGCGCCGCGATGCCCGAGCGCTTCGCCTACCTGGTGGAGGACCTGCTGGAGACGATCACGCTCTACGACAATCGTGCGATCGAAGCCAAGGCCACGCCGCTGGGTGGCGATCGCTTCGCCGTGGAGCTCGTGGTGGAGTCGCACAAGCAGCGGGCCGACGGGGCGGGGGCCGAGCAAGACGTGCCGCTCGACGACTGGCTGCAGCTCGGGGTCTACGGCGAGGACGAAACCGCCGAGCCGCTCTACCTCGAGTGGCACCACATCACGGGCCCGCGCACCGAGGTGCGGGTAGAGGTGAGCGGGCGGCCGGCGCGGGCGGGGATCGATCCGCAGGTGCTGTTCATCGACCGCGACCCCGACGACAACGTGCGCAAGGTCGAGGTGAGCGAGTGAGGGCTACGGCGTGCCGCGCTCGCAGGCGAGGATGCGCTCGAACGTGGCCCAGTCCTCGCCGCCGCGGGCGTGCAGGCGCGCCGCGAGCTGGCGATTCTCGAGCGCCCGCATGAGCCGCTCGTAGGGCGCAGCGCGGCGGCGCAGCTCCCAGCTGCGCTGGTCGAGGTCGCCCACTCGCTCGCGCGCGTCGAGCCACTGGCCCCAGCTGCTCGAGCGCTCGAGGTGCTCGGCAATCGCGTCGCGATGGCGTGCGATGAGCCGCGCTTGATCGGGATGCCAGGGGTCGTCGAGCAGGGGCCAGCGCGCGAGCAGGTCGGCCGCAGCCACGCGATACGCGGCCTCTTCGGCGCGCTGGGCCTCGTCGAGGCTGCGCTGGGTGGCTTCGAGGTCGTCGTCGAGGCGCTGCAGCTCCAGCGCGGCCTTGCCCTCGTGGTCGACGACCTCGAGCTGCGCGGAGAGCGCGTCGATGACGGCATCCTCCTCGGGCAGGGCAACGGCGAGCTCGGCCCCGTCGCTGGGCGCCGCATGTCGCAGCCATCGCTCGGCGGTCGCGGTCGGCACATCGGCCGAGCTCGAGGCGATGCGGGCACGCGTATGCGCCTCGAGCAGCGACACGCGGCCATCACCGTCGAGATCGAGCGTCGCGAGCGGTAGCGGCTTGCCCTCGCGATCGCGCCCGCGCAGCGCCTCGAGGAAGTGCAGGCCGTAGCCATCCTGGGCCGCACGGTCGGGGTTGGGATCGCAGCCGGTGGCCTCGAGGTCCCACGGCGCCGCGAACAGGCCGCAGCGCTCGTCTGGGCTGGCTCCCTGCGCTTCGTCGGCGCCGCGGAAGATCACCTCGGCGAAGCCCCCCGAGAAGCAGGTGGTGATCACCAAGCGCACGGGGCGTGGGCTCTGGTCGAGATGCGAGGTCAGCTCGACCACGCTCAGCTCCGACTGGGCCCACAGCGACACCGTGTTGTGCCGCGGAAGGTCGCCGAGATTGCCGTGCCCGCCGAGGTACACGAGCAGCGGCTCGGGGCCGCCGGCCAGCGCATGGTCGAGCGCACCGAGCAGCGTGTCGGCGGTCGCGGGCTCGGCCTCGACCAGGCGGGTCGCGCGGTAGCGCAGGTCTCGGTCACCCCGCGGCGAGAACAGCTCGGCGAGCGCGGCCGCGACTGCGTCGACCTCGCGCGGCTCGCCGAGGATCTGGACCGTGGGCGTGCCCGGACCGGCGCCAAACAGCACGCGACCGCCCGGCCCGAGCACCTCGGCCGCGAGCGCGATGTCTTGCTCGAGCGAGACCTGGTTGAGCTCGGGCACCGGCCCGCTCGCGGCGGCGATGAAGCGAGGCGCGGTGCTCGGATCGAACGCGGGGATCGGCAGCGGCGGCAGCGTGGGCTCGGTGCTCGCGAGGGGATCGGAGTCGCGGGGATCGGAGTCGCGGGGATCGGAGTCGCGGGGAGTCTCGTCGTGGGGCGGAGTCTCACTCTGACCCATGAGCTCCGCCGGCGCGGCGAGGAGCATCGGGTGCGACATCGCATCGTTGGGGGCGGTCTTGCGCTCGACGGCTCCGCCCACGAGCAACGCGCTGCCAATGGCGGTCGCACCGAGCACGGTGCCGAGGGCTGGCCAGCGCGAAGGCAAGGGCCGCAGCCTATCAGCTCGCTACCTCCACGCTCGACATCGAGGACGCGACCTGCAACCCTGGAGTCGTCATGCGTCGTCTTGATTCTTGTGTCGTGGGTCTTTCACTTCTCGCAGCGTGCAATGCGGATGAACCCCGGGCCGACGACGCGGGCGCGGGGTCGGGCGGCGTCGTGACCCTCACGGCGACCGGCACCGGTGGCGAGGCGGAGGGCTCGGGCGGACCGGGCACGGCGGGCAGCGCAGATGCAAGCGCGACCGGCAGCGGCAACACCACGGGCAGCGTCGACGATGACAGCGGCGGGCTGCCGAGCTTCGATGTTGGCTCGCCCGACGGGGGAGCGACGTGCGGCGTTGGGATGGGCGGCGGCAAGGGAACGCTCTCGCACATCTGGATCGCCAACAGCCCGCAGGGCACCGTCTCCAAGATCAACACGCAGACCATGATCGAAGAGGGTCGCTACCTCGTGCGCGGCGACGGGGCGGGGAGCCCCTCGCGGACCTCGGTCTCGCTCTCGGGCGACGTGGCGGTGGCCAACCGGCTGGGCGGCGTGACCAAGATCTGGGAGAACCAAGAGAACTGCGTCGAGGGCAACGGGGTGCCCGGCATCCAGACCTCGAGCGGGGCCGCCGACATCAAGGCGTGGGGCGAGGACGAGTGCGTGGCCTGGTACACCCCGCTCGCATTCAGCTCCAACCGCCCGATGGCCTGGGCCCAGGGCGACTGGAACTCGTCCACGTGCACCTACGAGAACGAGAAACTATGGACGTCGGGCGCCAACGGGGGCGGCACCACGCAGGTGCTGCTGCTCGACGGTGAGACCGGAGTGGTCGAGCAGACGATCCACGTGCCGGAGATCCAGAGCTCGATCGGTCTCTACGGCGGAGCGGTCGACGGTGATGGTCACTTCTGGGGGATCGAGACCGGCGGATCGCGGCTGCTGCGGGTCGATCGCCAGGCGTTCACCTACCAGATCTGGGGCGGTCCCGGGGTCGCGAGCTACGGGATGACGGTCGACTCGGAGGGCCGGCCGTGGTTCTGCGCCGGCGGTGGGGCCTCGCGCTTCGACCCGGTGGCGCAGACCTGGCAGACGCTGCCGAGCCCCGGCGGCAACGCCTGGGGTGGCTGCATGACCGACGGTGCCGGCACGCTGTGGCACTGCCGCCAGCAAGACTCGATGCTGGTCGGCATCGATACCGAGTCGCTCACGGTGGTGCAGCAGATCCAGCTGCCCGCCTACGCGCACGGGATCAGCATCGACTTCGACGGCTACGTCTGGGCGGTGGGGTTCGTGAGCAGCCAGGCGTATCGCGTGGACCCGATCGCGGGCACCTACGACACGTTCGACGGGCTGATCGGCGCCTACACCTATAGCGACATGACTGGCTTTGGTCTGAGCGCTGCGGGTACGCCGAGCGGCTGATCCGTCGTCGAGTCATCAGCCACCGTCGGGCGCGGGTGCGGGCGCGTGACGGTCGCGCCATGCCTGCACTTGGGGCCAGCGCTCGTCGTCGGCGCGCAGGATCTCTTCGTAGCTCGCGAGCGCGGTGCGGGCGAGCTCCACGGCGCGCTCGGGGTCGCTCGGCTCGAGCGCACGCGCGAGCGCAAAGCGGGTGTCGGCCAGCTGCACGGGGGGCGCGTCGATCGCCGAGGCCAGCGCCAGTGCACGCTCGAGCGGGGCGATCGCATCGCCGGGTCGACCCAGGGCCAAGCGCACCTGTCCGAGGCCCAGCAGCGGCTCGGCCACGGCGGGGTGCTCGGGGCCGAGGCTGCGGTCGAAGCCCGCGATCGCAGCTTCGAATTCCGGCTCGGCCTGCCCCGGCTGGCCCGCCTGCGCGAGCACCTGGCCGATCGCATCATGACCTCCGGCCACCTGCGGGTGGTGGGGGCCGCGGCCGGCCTCGGCGATCGCGGTCGCGCGACGCATGTGCTCCACCGCCGCCTCGTGCTCGCCCTGTGCCGACCGCACGAAGCCGAGGTTGCCGAGCGGCGCCGCCATGCGCGGGTGCTCGGCGCCGTAGGTCTCTTCGTAGCGCTCGATGACGGCCTCGAGCCGCGCGCGCGCGCCCGCCATGTCGCCGCGTCGCAGATCCACGCCGGCCAGCCGCGACCACACCTGAGCCACGCGCACGTCGTGCTCGCCGTACTGCTCGCGGCGCAGCGCCTCGGCCTCGCCCCAGTGCTCCACCGTGGCCTCGTCGTTGCCCGCACGAAACTCCACCTCGCCCAGCTCGAGCAGCGCGGAGCCACGCAGCGTGCGGTCGCCTCGCGCGGCCTCGATCGCGGTGAGGGCCAGCGCGCCAAAGAAGCGGCCCTGCGCGGCATCGTGCTGGTGCGTGCCCACGACGCGGGTGAGCTCGATCCAGGCCTCGGCCTCGCGCCGGGGGTCGCCCAAGCTGCGGGCCAGTCTCGCGGCGTGCTGCAGGCTCTGCTGCGCCGCCCCGAAGTCGCCGGCGTCGTCTTGCAGCACGCCGAGCGCGTAGTGCAGCGCCACGCCGGTGTCGGGGTCGAGGGTGGCCCCGATCTCGCGCGCCAGCGTCTGCGCCAGCTCGAGCGCCTCGCGGCCACGGCCGGAGCGCCGCAGCGCGTCGAGCTCGGCCAGCTGCTCGCGCACGCGGGCCACACGCGGGTCGTCGTGCGTGCTCGCAGCGGCGTGGGGGTGGGGCGCGAGCTCGCGACAGACGCTCGGGTCGGGCAGGCCCATCACCAGCTCGGTCACGTGCTCGACGAGCGCCTGGGGCGTGGCCTCGCGCAGCGTGGCGACGGTGGCCGCGAATGCCCGGCGACCGTCGTCGAGGCAGGCCATGCGCACATCGAGCGCCTCGGTGGACTGCGTCCCTCCATGCCAGGTCGCCTCACAGATCTCGCGATGCGTCGTGGTCCAGTGCTCGGCCCATGCGTCGAGCGCAGCGGTGGTGGTCTCGGCCGCCCGCGCCGCGTAGGGCAGGGCGACGTCCGCCAGGCGTGTGCTCGCGGCCTCGCGCGTCGCCGCATCCCACGTGGTGCCCAGCGCCTGCGCCGAACCCCCGCACGGGTCGAGCTCGGTGCTCCCGCGGCTCACCCCCACGATCGCGAGCGTCGCGAGCCCCACCACGGCCACCGCCGCGGCGGTGGAGCGCCGCCGAGTACCCGGATCGAGCTGGGCCAGCAGCTCCTCCATACTGGCGAAGCGC
>JBFIJN010000116.1:0-19007 GCA_041600735.1 Nannocystaceae bacterium | reverse complement strand
TTACCGAGTGGGCGATGGCCGAGCTGGCCGCGGAGATCAACCACGATCCCCGACGGCTCCAGCTGGCCAAGAACGTGCTCTACCGGCCGAGGCGGGGCTGGCAAGACAACGAGGAGCGCTGCACGGTGACGCGCCTCGACGTGTATCGCGAGGTTCGCAGCGCCACCGGCGATCGCGACTTCGCAGCTCACGTGGCACGAGCCTTGGATACGCTGCTGGACCAGCTCGCGGCCGCGAGCTTCTCTCTTGCTGCGGTCGCGGAGGACGCCCGCACGCGGGCGTATCGTGGGATCCAGTGCCCACCCGCGGGCCTCGAGAGCGAGCCGGTCACCGCGGATCTCGGCAAGCCCGGGGTAGAAGGCCATGCCTACGAAGGTCCGCTGCTCGAGCGAGAGAGCGGTCGGTGGCTCGAGCGACCCGTGATTGCGCGAAATTTCGACATCGAGCACCAGCTGGTACAGCTCGGTGAATTGTCGTGCGTGGAGCGGGCCGGTGGCCTCGATGCTTGCGTGGATCTGTTGTTCGACGAGCCACCCACGCGCCAGCTCATTGCGCGGCGAGCCCAAGACGTGATCGCGGTGGCGTTCCTCACCCGCGCGCTCGCGGCCTGCCTCGGACGACCCGAGAGCCAGACCCTCGAAGCGGTGGGGCTGCTGGTGGAGGGCACGGTGCGGATCAGCGGCAACACGCTCGCGCAGCTCGGGCGACACCTGCGGATCGAGGCGCTCGACGACCTGGTCGAGGCCGCCGACGCGGTCACGCTCGAGGCTGGGCTCAAGAACAACGGGCCGCTGACCCCCGACGCGCTGTCGCAGCTGCGCCAGACCTGGCTCGACGACTGGCTGCAGCGGCTCACGTGCCCGTGGAGCGCCGATGATCGCGGCAGCGTGCTCGACCCCGTGGCCGAGCTGCGACGCTGGCCCCGCCGCGCCCTGTGGCGCTGGCGCATGCCCACGCAGGCCGAGCCCGAGCGCTCGATCGCGCTGTGGAGCGACCTCGTGCACGAGGCGTTCGCGGGCGCGTTGCCGCTCGTGTTCGGCGTGCTCGCGCTCGATCGCCTCGGGTTCGCGCCCGCGGCCGAGGTGGTGAGCCGCGCGCTGCACGAGTACTTCGAGGGGCGCGCCAGCGGGCCGGGCGGGGAATCGCCCACGCAGGCCGCCGTGCTCGCGCGGCTCGCCGAGATCTTGGTGCCGCGACGCTTGCCCTCGCGACCGCCCTTGGTGATCGAGACCTCGGGCGCGGGCGAGGGCGCGGGTGAGAGCTGGGCGCTGGATGACGACGTGCCCGCGCTGCTGCTCGACACCGATCGAGCGGACGCGACGGCCACACTCGAGTGGATCACCGCGCAGCTTCGCGATCCCGCGGACACGCGCAGCCCCCCTGGCATGCTTCGCTTTGGTCGCCTGGACGAGCGCCACACGTCGGCGCCCGAGGGGCTCACCGCCTATCTGCTGGCCCCCGGCAAGCTCCGGGGCTCGGGGTCGCCTCCGGGTCTGGTGCTCAGCGATCCGGGAAGCCCTCGCGGGCTGCTCACGGCGCTCGAGAAGGCCGGCGCGGCCACGGGCCCGCGCGACGGGGACGACTGAGGCTCACGACGCGGCCGGTCCGCCGCGAGTGAGCTCCGCGGTGATCGCCAGGTGAGCGGCGCGATCGAGCGGGTAGCGCAGCGCGATCACGAAGCCGACGGCGGTGCAGAGGCACGGCACGCCGACATAGATCAGCCGCAGCACGTCGAGCACCAGCGGCGCCTGGGCTTGGTTGGGGCGGTAGCCCACGAGGTGGAGCGCGAGCATGGCGAGGCCCAGCCCCACGCCGGCCGCGGTCTTCTCGGCGATCGACCACAGCCCGCCGTAGAGGCCCTCGCGACGCTCGCCCGTGAGCAGCTCGTCGTGGTCGATGACATCGGCCTGCATGGAGTAGGGCATCGCCAGCACCGCGACCCCGCCGATCCCCGAGCAGGCCACCAGCACGCCGTACGTGAGCGCATCGCCGGCGCCGACCAGGCTCACGAACGAGAAGAACCCGGCGTTGACCACCATGGCCGAGAGCCACGTGACCTTCTTGCCGCGACGCCGCGAGAGCCACACCCACCCGGGTAGGCACAGCATGCCCACGCCGAAGTAGATCAGCAGGAACAGCGGCAGCAGGCGCTCGGCGTGGAGCCAGTAGGTCACGAAGTACGAGATCAGCACCACGGGCAGGCTGCTGCCGAGCGCAATGACCACGAACGCCGTCAGCAGGATCACGAACGGACGGTTCGCGAACGCCTGACGCATCTGCGTGGTCACGCCCACGAGCGGCCGCGGCGGTCCGCTGTCTGCCTTGAAGCGCTCCTTCACGCGCAGGCCGCAGGTGAGGCAGGTGATCGCCAAGATCGACGCCGCCACGGCCGCGTACACGGCAAAGCGGCGACGCTCGTCTTGACCGTCCTCGAGCCCGAGCGCCAGGCCGATCACGCCGGGGCCGACGGCGGCGAGCACGGTGCCCACCACCAGCATGCCCTCGCGGATCGAGAACAGCGCGGTGCGCTCGTCGTAGTCGTCGCTGAGCTCGGGGCCCAGCGCGCGATAGGGCACGTTGACCGCGGTATAGGCGAAGAACCAGCCGAGGATCACCAGGCTTGCCCATGCGGTGGCCATGGCGTCGGAGAGCCCTTGCGGGGGCACGTAGACCGCCACGGAGAGCAACGCCAGCGGCAGGCAGCCCCACAGGATCCACGGGCGCCGCCGACCATACTTGGAGCGACTGCGATCGGAGATCACCCCCATCACCGGATCGGTGAAGGCATCGATGATGCGGCCGACCACGAACACCACCCCGAGCCATGCGACCGAGACCCCCACGACGTCGCTGTAGAAGCGCGGCAGGTACACGAGGATCGGCATGCCCACGAGCGCGAGGCCGAGGTTGGGCACGCCGTAGGCGAGGCGAGTCCGCAGGGGGAGGGAGGGGGCGCTCATGAGACCGGCCCACGGCGAGGCGGGCGCGGCGGAGTCTAGCGCGCCCACGCGAGCCTTGCGGGATCACCCGAGGCGTACTCGGCGGCCTGCGCGGATCGTGCCACCATCCGGCTCTCAATGGCGCTCTCACGCAAGCTGTTGCCCATTGCGGGACCGCTGGCGATCGCCGCCGTGTTGGCGGTCGTCAGCGGCTCCGACGAAGACGCGAAGGTCGACGAGCTCCCGCCCGCGTACACGGAGCACCCGCGCGAGCCCGTGCCCCCGCCGGTCGCCGAGCCTGCGCCCCCGCCGAGACCCGTCGTGCCCGTCGATCGTCCGCGCTGCATGGCGTCGATGACGGTGCGAGAGCTCGGTCGGCAGCTGATGATGCTGGGGCAGGTCGAGCGGATCGCCACCCTCTATCGCGAAGATGCGCCGCCGGAGGTCGCGCGTGCCTACCTCCAGAGCCTCGCCGACTCCGCGACCGCGCTGTCTCCCGGGGTCGCCCGCTCACGCGTGTTGGTGATCGCGGCCGAGGGCTTGGTGCAGCTCGGCCATGGCCCGGCGGCTCGCGTCGCGCTGGAGGCCTCACGCGAGCTGCCGCCGCCGCAGCCCACCGACTACGGGTTCGAGCGCACGGCTTGGCGCGGGCAGGCGGCGCGCGTGGCCGCGCGGCTCGACGACCACGCGCTGGCGCAGACGCTGGTGGCGGAGGATCACCAGGCCCAAGCCACGCTCGCGCGGCACTATGCGGAGGTGAGCGACGAGCCACGGGCTCGCGCGTTGCTCGAAGCGGAGCCCGAGCTCGCCGGTCTCGGCTGGCGGCTCGACGAGGCTGGTGCGCTCGCGGGGCTCGGTGAGCTGCGGGCTGCGCTCGCGCTGGCCGATGCCCACCCCGAGGATGTCGCGCTCGTGCGCCTCCAGCTGGCGCGCACGCTCACTCGGCTGAAGCGGCCCGAGCAGGCGGTCGAGGTGCTGCGCGGCGCGCTCGAGCGCCTGCCCAGCGCAGCTCGGCCCGGGGCTCGGCTGAGCACCCTCGTCGCCGTCGCGCGTGGGCTCGACGACGCGGGTGATCCCGTGGGGGCGCAGCGATCGTTCGAGCAGGTGCGCGGCGAGCTGCAGGCACTGGGCGATCACTTCCAGGCGCTCGAGCCGTGGGCGGCCCTGATCGACGCAGAGCACCATGCCGGTCGCACCGTGCAAGCCTGGAGCGACATCGAGGGGCTGGAGGCCGTCGGGCTCGCCAACATGCAGGCCGCACCGCTCACGCGAGTGTTGCTACTGTCTCGCGAGGGTCGACTCGACGAGGCGCTCGAGGTGATCCATGCGACCGCCGGAATGTCCTATCCGATTGCGTATGCACAAATTCATGTGCGTATGCGTGAGCCCAGCCCGCAGCTGGAGCGCGAGCTCGATCGTGGGCTTCGCATGTTCTGCAGCGACGACTAGCGAGAGCGGCGGGTCCAAGCTTTCAGTGCGGCGCAAATATTGCGTCGGCACTCAGTGAGTCCGCGGGTCGTGAGCTTCGTGGAAACGAAGTTCGGATCGAGCGTCGCAAAGTATGCGCCGAGCAATCGGCGAGTCGACGCACTGCGGCGGCGCGTCGACTCGTGCGCTCGTCACATGCAGAGTACCGACTTCGATGAGATCTAGTGAGTCGTGTGCGCGACCGTCGTGTGTCGCGAGTCTCACGAGTGTCACGAAGTCCATGCTGTTGGTCATCGATCCGAGAGTGCCTCGGATTCTCCGACCGGTGTGCCGTCGAGCTCGGCCCGCGTTCGGGCCAGCCTCGTCGAGGTGACGAGCCGGGCCCAACGATGACGCTGCGGTCACCGAGAGCGCAGGCCTCGCGCCCCAGGGTCCCGTCCGCGCCCTGGCCCCGGCTGCCCGTGCTGCGGCCGGGGTCACCAAGCATACCGCTCCGCATATGCGACCCACGGCCTCCATGTAGCACTGGCTGCTGCGTAGCTCACTGCCATTTGGGTGGTATCGCCCAGTCTCGCGCGCAGAATGATCATTGATCGCACCTTGGGGTGCCGGTCGGGAACGGGTATAGTGCTCGTGAAGGTCGAGTGGATGGCGGGCCCCTGGCCGCGCCATATCGACCTCATGCGCGGCGCGGCGAGCCGAGGGGGAGGAGTCACGAGCGTGGACGACGCGATGCGCAAGCCGGCCCGCTCTTGGCGTCTGGGCAAGTGGACGCGCGCGCGCGCGACCATCGCCGCGCTCGAGCGGGAGCTCGAGGAGCAGCGCCGACTCGTCAGGATGCTCGAGGAGCGAGAGAGTCGCCATCGAAACACATTCGACCAAGCTGGAGTGGGTATTGCACACTTGTCTCCCGAGGGTCGCTTCCTCTACGTCAATCGACGTGTCACACAGATACTCGGCTATGATCGCGATGAGCTCCTAGGTCTCACATTCTTTCAGATCACCCATCCCGACGACACGCCCGAGACCAATGCCAATCATCACAAGTTGATCCATGAGGAAGGCACGGTCGTCTCGGTCGAGAAGCGCTATCTCCACAAGAGCGGCGCTGCGGTCTGGGTTCATCTCGTCACTACACTTGCGCGCGACCCCGTGACCGAAGAGGCCTACTATCTCTCGGTCTTCGACGACATCAGCACCCGCAAGCGGGCCGAGGACTTCGAGCGGGCGCTGCGGGCCACCGAGGCCGCCAACCGCGCCAAGAGCGAGTTCCTGGCCAACATGAGCCATGAGATCCGCACCCCGGTCGCGGGCATCCTCGGGATGACCGACTTGGTGCTCGACACGGAGCTGTCGGCCGAGCAGCGCGACTACCTCGATGCCGTGAAGAGCTCGGCCAAGGCGCTGCTCGGCATCATCAATGGGATCCTCGACCTCTCGAAGATCGAGGCGCGGAAGCTGGAGCTCGAGATCGTCGAGCTCTCGCTGCGCGAGCTGCTGCACGAGGCACTCAAGCCGCTCGAGCTGCAGGCGCGCGGCAAGCAGCTCGAGCTCGACTGGGCGGTGGCCGCCGACGCGCCCGATCGACTGTACGGTGATCCGGGTCGCTTGCGGCAGATCCTGCTGAACGTGGTGGGCAACGCGATCAAGTTCACCGAGCGCGGCCGCGTGCGACTGCGGGTCGAGACCGTCGTCGACCGCCCCGCAGAGGTCGTGCTGCGCTTCTCCGTGGAGGACACCGGGATCGGCATCGACGCCGCGCGCCAAGAGGAGATCTTCTCGCCGTTCGAGCAGGCCGACACCTCGATGTCCCGGCGCTTTGGCGGCACCGGTCTCGGGCTCAGCATCGCCTCTCGGCTCGTGAAGAAGATGGGCGGCGAGATCGAGGTTCGCAGCCAGGTCGGGGTGGGCAGCACCTTCAGCTTCACGGCCCGGTTCGAGCCCGTTCCTCCGGCATCTGCGAGCGGGAGCCGGCCGCGGCCACGGGTGATGAGCCCCGCGGCGACGCGGTCGCTCCACGTGCTCGTGGTCGACGACAACGAGATCAATCAGAAGGTCACGACCAAGCTGCTCGAGCGTCGCGGATACACGGTCGCGGTGTGCGGCGACGGTGTGCAGGCGCTCGAGTACCTCGAGGCCACGCCCGTGGACCTGGTGGTGATGGACGTTCAGATGCCGCGGCTGGACGGGCTCGAGGCGACCCGACGACTGCGACTGCGCGAGCGGGGGAGCGGGCGCCATACCCCGGTGGTGGGGCTGTCTGCGTGCGCCATGGATGGCGACGGCCAGCGCTGCCTCGCCGCCGGAATGGACGGCTACCTCACCAAGCCGGTCTCTTCTCGCGAGATCGTTTCCGAGATCGAGCGCTGCCTCGAGCGAGGCACGCCCAAGCCCAACGGATAGGCCCGAGCCAAGGACGAGACGAGCGATGACGAACGGAATCACGAGAATCAACCCACCCACGGTCTACACCCCGTACAACAACGTCTACGCCCAGGTGATCACGACCAAGGAGCGCCTCCACGTGCACGTCGCGGGCACGGTGTCGCTGGACGTGAATCGCAACCTGGTCGGCGAGGGCGACATGGCGCTCCAGACCTCGACCACGTTCGAGAACCTGCGGCTCTCGCTGGCGGCGGTCGGCGCGACGCCGTCCGACGTGGTGCGGATCAACATCTTCACGCTCGACGTCGACCGGTTCCTGGCCGAGGGCATCGCGGCAATGCAGGCGTTCTTCGGCGCCAGTCCGCCCACGTCGACGCTCGTGGGCTGCGTGCGCTTGGCCGACCCTCGCTACCTCGTCGAGATCGAGTGCGACGCGGTGGTCACGGGCGGCGGCGGCAGCAGCGGCGACGACTAGTCAGCCAGTGCTCGCGCGACCGCGGGCAGCACCGACTCCACGCGATCGTCCACCCGCAGCTGCACGAGTGGATCGCCTCGCGTGGGGCCGAGGTTGAGCACCGCCACGGGCACGCCGTGCTGCGCGGCGCGGCGCACGAAGCGATAGCCCGAGAACACGGTGAGCGAGGAGCCTACGACCAGCAGCACCTCGCCCTCGGCGAACAGCGACCAGGCCTGCGCGGTGATCTCGGCCGGCACGTTCTCGCCGAAGAACACCACCTTGGGCTTGAGCACCCCGCCGCAGCGCTCGCAGCCCGCCACGACGAAGCCCTCGATGAGCGCGGTGGGGAGCTCGGCGTCGCCGTCGGGCGCGGCCTCGACGTGGGTGTCGTCCCAGCCGGGGTTGAGCGCGAGGAGGCGCTGTTGCAGCGCATCGCGAGACTCGAGCTCCCCGCACGCGAGGCACACCACCTCGTGCAGCGCCCCGTGGAGCTCGACCACGCGGCGGCTCCCCGCGGCGTGATGCAGTCGGTCGACGTTCTGCGTGATGAGCCCGCGCAGCACCCCAGCGTGCTCGAGCGCCGCGAGGGCCTCGTGCGCAGGATTGGGCCGCGAGGCGCGAAACCGCGGCCAGCCCACGACCGCGCGCGCCCAGTAGCGCTGTCGCCCGCGGTCATCGCCCAGGAACGTCTGGATCTGGATCGGATTGCGCGCACGCTCGCGCGTCTGCGGGCCGCGATAGTCGGGGATGCCCGAGGCGGTGCTGCAGCCCGCGCCCACGAGGCCGACCACCCTGCGCCCGCGCAGCAGCTCGATCAGCGCGTCGACGCCCGCCTCCCCGACGAGTGCCGGCGGAACCTCGGAGCTCGCAGGGGCGTCCATGCACGGCAACGGTAGCGCGGCTGAGCGTGGCAGGCTGCAACGTCGCACCCCGCGACGATCCACGCTGAGGGTTGCGCCCCCCACTCGCCAACCCACCGAGATCGCGGTTGTTTGGCGCAGGACGGGCCTGGCGCGCGACTTGGAGTGAGGGCGAGCGCGTGAGAAGACCAAGCACGACGACGATGGTGAGCGCGCTGGCGCTGGCGTTGACGCTCTTGCCGGCCTGCCGCGACGAGGCCTCGCCTGGTGCGGGTGACGACGAGACCTCGGCGTCGGGCGAGTCGACCGCAGCGGGCGCGGATGAGACCTCCGACTCTGGCGATCCGGCCGAGGACGAGGAGACGCCCGAGTACCTCACCCCCACCGAGCACCTCGTGCGTGCGTCGATGGCCCTGCGCGGGATTCGGCCCAGCGCCGACGAGCTGGCGCGGGTCGAGGCCGAGCCCGAGGCGGTCGCGGAGCTCGTCGACGAGTACCTCGACGATCCGCGCTTCGGCGACATCATCCGCGATCTCCACAACGATGCGCTGCTCGTGCTCGCCGACTTCTTGGTGTTCCCGGCCGGCTTCGTGCCCAAGGGCCCCGTGGCCGACGTGGACATCTACCGACTCAACCGCTCGATCACCGAGGCCCCGCTGCGGCTGGTGGAGCACGTGGTGATGAGTGATCTTCCCTATACGGAGATCGTCACCGCCGAGTACACCGTGGCCGACGAGATCGTCGCCGAGGTGTGGGGCCTGCCCTACGAGGGCGACGGGAGCTCGTGGGAGCTCACCCAGTGGCAAGACGAGCGCGACCAGGCCGGGATCCTCTCCGACCCGTGGCTGTTCCAGCGCTACCAGAGCACGATCAGCAACGCCAACCGCGGCCGCGCCAACGCGATCTCGCGCGCGCTGCTCTGCTACGATTTCTTGTCGCGCGACATCGAGGTCGACGCGAGCGTGAACCTGGCCGATCCCGATGCGGTGGCCAACGCGGTGGTCGAGAATCCCGCGTGCGCGAGCTGCCACCAGGGGCTCGACCCGCTGGCGGGCTTCCTGCGCGACTGGCTGCCCGTCTACGTGCCGCTCGAGGTCGAGTATCCGTTCGATTCCTATGTGCCCGGGATCTTCGAGGCGATCGGGGCCAGCGTGCGGGAGCCCAACTACTTTGGCCGCGCCGGCTCGGGCCTGGGCGATCTGGGGCGCTTCATCGCCGAGGATCCGCGGTTCTCGCTGTGCGCGGCGCAGCGCTTCTATGCCTATCTCCACCAGGTGGATCTCACCGAGGTGCCGCTCGAGGAGGCCTCGCGGCTCCAGACCGAGCTGGTCGACAGTGGCATGAGCGCGAAGGCCCTGGCGCGCGCGATCGTGCTCGACGACGAGTTCCGCGTGTCGCATGCCGATCCTGCCACCACCACCACGCTCGACCCGGTGGGGGTGAAGAAGGCTCGCCCGGTGCAGCTGGCGCTGTTGTTCGACGATCTCACCGGCTTTCACTGGGGCACCGATCTCAGCGAGTTCGAGCTCGCGCCCATCGATCTGCTCGACGACTCGTTCTTCGGCTACAACGTGCTGCTCGGCGGGATCGACTCGCAGTTCGTCACGCGGCCCTCGCATACGTACGGGGCCACCACGAGCCTCGTGCTGCGGGCGCTGGCTCGCGAGGCGGCGCATCACGTGGTCGAGAGCGATCTCGGCGAGCCCAACCCCGATGCGCGCCGCCTGCTGACGCTCGTCGACGACGGCGACACCGAGGAGGCCCTCGTTCGCGAGCAGCTCGCGGCGCTGCACCTGCGGATCCTGGCGCGTGTCGTGGACCCGCAGGGACCCGAGATCGACGAGAGCTACGCGCTGTTCGCTGCCGCGCTCGACCATGCCGGGGAGGTTCCCCGCGCCTGGAAGGTCACCCTCACCGCGCTCCTGCAAGACATGGAGATCGCCTACTACTAGCCGCTAGAGGCCCACGGAGCACCACCATGTCGATCATCACTCGTAGAGGAATGTTGTTGGGTAGCGCCGCCATGCTCGGGCTCGGCGCCGGGATTCCGGCGATGCAGCGCCAGGTGCGGGCCGCCAGCGATCGGCCCGCGCGTCGGCTCATCATCGTGATGGCCGAGGGCGGCTGGGATCCCACCGCGGTGCTCGACCCCAAGCCGGGGCTCGCCACCGTGGATCCGGTGGTGGGTAGCGTGCAGGAGCTCGCGGGCCTGCGGCTCAACCTGCATGCTTCGCGGCCGGCCGTGACGGAGTTCTTTGAGGCCCATGCCTCGCGCTGCACGATCGTCAACGGGATCCAGGTGCAGTCGCTCAATCACCCCGACTGCGCCAAGCGGCTGCTCACCGGCACCGCCTCGGATACCAGCGCCGACGTGGGCGCGATCACGGCCCACGCGCTCGCGCGCGAGCTCGCGGCGCCCTACCTCGTGCTCGGCCAGACCGCGTTCTCCGGGCCCTATGCCTCGATTGCGGCGCGGGTGGGCACCGCCAACCAGCTCGGCACGCTGCTGTCGGCCGAGCGCGCGTACCCGGTGGGCAGCCCCGCCAACTTCATCCCGCGGCTGCCGCTCGATGCCGACGAAGAGCAGCTCATCCGCGACCATGTGCTCGCGCGTGCCGAGCAGCGGCTCGAAGCTCGCGGTCAGCTGGGCCACAACCGGCAGCGCATGCAGGATTTCATCGACTCACTCGAGCGCGGAGACGCGCTGGCCGCCACCGCCGACTTCGGCGACTTTGGCTACACCGGTGACCTCGTGTTCCAGGCCCAGCTGGCCGCGACCGCGCTCGAGCAGGGCCTCAGCTTCGCGGCCCAGATCCAGCTGGGGAGCTTCGACACCCACGACCAGAACCTGCAGCAGATTCCCCTCCACGACCAGCTGTTCATGGGATTGCGCGCGCTCATCGACGACCTCGAGGCACGCCCCGGCATGACCGCCGGCAGCAAGATGATCGACGACACGGTGGTGCTGGTGGTCTCGGAGATGGGCCGCACGCCAAAGCTCAACGCCACCGGGGGCAAGGATCACTGGCCCGTCACCTCCGCCATGGTGCTCGGCGGTGGGCTGCCGGGCGGGCGGGTGCTCGGCGGTACCGACGATGCGCTCTACGGGCATCGTGTAGACCTCGGCAGCGGGGCCATCGATGACCAAGGCGTGCAGATCCAGTACGGTAACTTTGCCTCCGGCCTGCTCGAAGCCGTGGGGGTGGACACCGAGGCCTACCTTCCCGATGCGGAGCCGTTCCATGCGCTGTGCAGCTAGGTCGATGGCTGTGGCGCTGATCCTCGGGCTCGCGGCGGGCTGCGGCGCGGACGGTGGTGACGACGAGGGCGCGGGCGAGGGCAGCTCTGGCACGGGCGCCGGCTCGAGTGGCGGCTCGACCGAGGCCGACGAGACGGGCACCGTCGACGACACCGCGGGCTCGACCACCGGTGAGATCGGCGAGGACCTCGGCCCCTGGGAGAGCCTCGACGAGCGCCCTTGCCCCGAGGACAGCTTCCTCACCTACGACAACTTCGGCGGGCCGTTCATGCTCACGTACTGCAACTCGTGCCACTCCTCGCGCTTGCCCGCCGACATGCGCCAGGGCTCGCCGCCCGGGGTCGACTTCGACGGGCTCGAGGACATCCGCGCGCGTGCCGATCGCATCTGGGTCCGCGCCGCCGACCAGAACCTGACGATGCCGCCCGTGGGTCCGCCGAGCGCGCAAGAGCGCACGCGGCTGGGCGAGTGGCTGGCCTGCGGGGCGCCCTAGACCAGAGACCAGAGACCCGCGACTAGAGCGTCTTGAGGTACTCGAGCACGGCCTCGCGCTCGTCGGCGGCGAGGTGATCGCCAAACGTGTGGCCCGCGTTCGAGTGCCCCAGCCGCGTGGTGTCGTAGACGTGCTTGCGCTGATCCTCGGGCACCGCAGCGGGGCCGCCGGGCACGGGGATCCACGGCCAGCCGAGCGCCACGGGGTCGAAGTGGGTGCTGTCGTAGTCGATGCGGCGCCACTGCTCGGGTCGCTGCGTGCTGTCGAGCACCAGCGCCAGCGTGGGGACCGAGGCGTTGTGCAGGTAGGGCGCGCTGGCCCAGATCCCATCGAGCGGCGGCGCCACGTAGCCCACGAACGGCTCTTCGGTGGTGAGCACGCCGATCTGGCCGTACCACGACTCGTTGAACCAGTCCGCCATCGGCAGCGCCTCGGCCTCGGTGGCGAGCAAGGGATCGGTGCCGATCACATCGAGCGGTAGCAGCAGGTTGGGGTAGTACTCGGCCGACTCGACCGCGGCGTAGCTCCCGTGGCAGCACGAGCAGTCGCGCTCGAACAGCGCCTGGCCCTGGGCGGCGAGCGCCTCGTCGATCGCGAACGGATAGCTCGGCGCCTCGAGCGAGGTGATGTACGCGTGGATGTCGTCGAAGTACGAGAGGATCGCCTCGGCCTCGGGCACCGAGTCGGTGCACAGCGAGGTCGCGTAGATCATGGTCGCGCGATGGTCCCCGCGCGCCATCCCGTTGAAGAACAGCCCGCTCTTCTTGCGCACGTTCCACCACGGCGGCGTGTCGACGGGGACGTTGATCTCGGGCTCGGGGGTGTGCGGCTCGTCGAGCCACGCGAGCGTCTCGGCGTCGTGGTGGGTCGAGAGCACCGCGGCCAGGCTGTCGGCGGGGTTGGTGCCCACGCTCGGCATGAGGATGTGCTCGTCGACGGCTTGGTAGCGCTGGACCATCCGCGTGAGCTCTTCGAGGCCCGGAAACGGGATCGGCGAGACGGGGATGTTCGCGAGCATGCCGCCCATGCTCTCGGTGTAGTCGGCATCGGCCTTGCCGAGTCCGAGCACGAGCTCGCCATTGAAGCGGCCCGCGTGGCACTCGAGACAGTTGAGCGAGACGATCTCCGCGCCGCTGTCGGTGGTGTGCACCGTCCAGCTGTAGGGCACTTCGGCGTTCTTGCCGGTGCGGCCCGGGAGCGGCTCGCCATCGGCGTAGCTGCCGAGCAGCGGTGCGGCCAGCACGAACATCGGGTACGGAATCCCGCAGCTCACGTAGCCCTCGTCGAGCAGCGCGCGGTAGCCCGCCTCGGGATCGCCGGGGAGCTGCGGGCTCGCGGGGATCGGGTAGCCGGCGGCGCAGGCCGAGGGTACGGGCGCTTCACCCGTGCTCTCGTCGCCAGAGTCGACCGCGGCTCCGCTGCTGCCCATGCCACCGGTGCCGCCGACGAGGGGCGCCGCTTCTTCGCCGCAAGCGGTCACCACGGCCACGGCCAGGACGGACAGGGCCAGGCGGGCTACGGCGGTTCGTCGGGCGGGCTCGAGGATCACGAGGTGAACAGACTATCCACAGCCGCCCGCGCCCGGCAACCGAGAGCCGCTCGGGGTCAGGCGGCGGCGCCGGAGGAATCGGCCGACGACACGTCGACCACCGGATCGAGCAAGGTGGTCTCGCTCGGGGCCAGCATGCTCGCGACGGCTGTTTCGACGGCCCGCTGCTCGGTCCGTGCTTCGACCCGCTCGGTGCGGGCTTCGACGCGCGCTCCGGGCTCGGACTCGTCGAAGAACTCGAGCAGCTTGTTGTAGACCGTGCGCGTGACCACGAGCGAGGAGTGCCCGCCGGGAACGACGACGTAGTCGCGCTCCTTGTCGACGCCCTTGAGCAGCTCGGGGCGTGGGCAGAGCGCGTCTTCGGCGGCGCTGATCTGACGCACGCGCACGCCCTCGGGGATCGGCGCGTCGCGAAGGTCGCGGATGAACGGACTGGTCGGCAACACCTGCCAAACCGAAGGACTCACGAGACCCACGGTGCCGACCCCGGCGAGCCCCACCCAGGTGCCGCTCGTGGGCGTGCCGAGCAGCACCAGCCGCCGGATCCACCGCTGCGCCTGCATGAACTTGAGCGCATGCAGAGCGATGAGACCGCCCATGCTGAAGCCCACGAGATCGACCTGGAGCACGCCGAGCTCGCGCTCGAGACGCTCGAGGTGCTCGACGAGTTGCTGCGCCGAAGCCCGCAGCGAGCGCAGCTGGAACGTGCCGTGGTGGTAGCTGAACACCACGCGACCATCCGACTGGAACCGCTGGGTCAGCGGAATCATCGTTCCGCGAGTGCCCATGAACCCATGCGCGAGAACGATCGGTGGGCTTCCCGGCTTGGTCCAAGACATGTCGCCAGCGAAGTGATTGCCGCGCGCGAGGTGGCGGGCATACGCCATGCTGTGACCCACGGTCTTGAACACGCGGTGAAGGCGGCTAGTTTTGCGGTCGGTCCTGACCACGGCCTGCATAATTTACCAAGCGATCGACCAGTCAGTGTTTTTCTTGCAAACGCGCATACCACGCGCAAGCTCCGCCGGGCCAGAACACATTGTTTTCCATGGGTTGGCGCCGAACGGTGATCGGCGGCAACCTGGCAAAACTCAGGCTCGGCCGAGCGGCCGCCGGGCCCGCACCCGCCGCCGCCCGCGAAAGAGGGGACCATAGCGGGACGCCCGCGCGGCCGCGCGATTCGCGGGTTCGTCCGCTTCGCCCGAGTCGCCCGCGATGAAGCCCGCGATGAAGATGGCTAGGTAGTCGGCTCACCATCATCTCCATCGGGTCCCACGCGGGCGAGCGCGGTGCTCGGGCTGGGCGCGGGTGCTTCGGGAAGCATCGCGCGGAACAGGTTGCCGTCGCCACCTCCCGCGGGCCCGAGCGCACGCAGTCGGAACTGCGCTTCACTAGCCAAGCGCGTGCCGGGGAACGCCTTGGCGGCCTCTTCGTAGCGCGCCGCCGCGAGCTTGCGCTCGCCGATGTGCTCGTAGGCCTGCCCGAGGTGGAACAAGTAGACGACCAGCGCGGGGTTGTACTCGAGCGCCTTGAGGCCACCCGCGAGCAGGTCGACGGCCTCGCGCGCGCGACCCATTCGCACGAGGCACAGGCCCTCCACCGAATTCCAGGCGAGCTCGACATCGCGGCGAAACACGCTCGGGACATGCTGCATGCAGAGATCGCGATCGCGGCGGATCGCGTCGAGCCGCGCGTCGTCGGGCATCTCGGTGAGCACGGCGAGCTCGTGGCGACCGAACGCGGCGAGGGCCTTCAAGTGCGGCGCGAGCTTGGCCTCGTCGGCGGTGGTGCCATAGATCTCGCGGGCCTCGTCGAGTCGCCACTCGGCGACCATGAGCCCGCCTAGCTGGGCTCGCGCGAGCCACTGGCGCTCGGGGCTGACCGCCTCGCCGGCCTCGGCCAGCGCCAGCTCGCCGCGCAAGCGATCCTCGAGCCCACGGTGCTCCCCGGCTGCGATGGCGCGGCGCAGGTGCTCGGCCTCGTAGAGCGCTCGCCGCTGGCGACCCGTGCCGATGATCCACGCGCCTAGGGTGGTGCCAAAGGCCAGCGCCGCGAGCACCGTGAGCTCGCCCGCGCAGCCCGGCAGGCCGACGAGCGCAGCCAGAGCGAGGCACCGAGGTCCCAGCTGCCGAGGCGCGAGGAGGCGATCGAACATGCGGCCGACAGCATAGCGCGCCGCCTAGGCTGATGCGTCGTCGTCCCGCGCCGACCCGCTGCGCTCGTCCGCAACGCGCAGCTCTACACGCGTGCCCTCGGGGCGCATCGGCAGCGACAAGCACACGCGCGGCGCGGGGCGGCCCATGCCCAGCCAGCCCCGGGCGGGAGCCTGGCGCCACACCATGCCCGCGGCGCGCAGCTGTAGGCGGCGACCGCCGGCGTGGATCTCCACGGTGTCGTTACGCACGACGAGCGGACAGGCGGCGGGCACGAAGTAGCGCACGGTGCCGGGGACGCTGGTCTGCTCGAGGATGTCGGTGATGCACACGATACCCGCGCGGTGCTCGATGGTGCGGCGATGCGCGGTGGGGCTGGCGTGGCCGCGTACGCGACCGATGAGGTGGTGCTCGGCGCAGGCGATGGTCTCCGGTCGCGCGCGCGCGCCGATGCGATGGCTCGCCCACAGCTCGTGCTGGTCGGGGGCGCCCGGACCCACGCTCGCGGTGTTGTGGGCCGCGGTCGAGCGCGCGTAGCTGCGCTCGGGGCCGATGTCGTAGGTGCCCACGCCGGCGTCGACCAGCACGCGCGTGGCACCAAGGCTGAGCTCGATCGAGAGCGCGTCGCCGTGGATGTGCCCGACTTGGTAGGGCAGGCCCACGTCGCCGCGGTTCCACAGCAAGGTGAGCGGCCCCCAGCGCCGACGCGAGAACCCGCTGATCGGTGCGTCGGCGTGCGAGCGCGGGAGCGTGCGACCCAGCCGTGCGGCGAGCCCGTGCGGGGTCACGGGCGCGTCGCGCTGGCTGTCGCCCCACAGCGCCACGTCGCCGTCGGGGTGCGTGAACGCGGGCAGAGCCGCGATCATGGCCGCGAGCGCAGGGGCGAGCGTGTCGGCGAGGCGTGGCTGCTGGGCGCGTGCGAACGGGAGCAGCACCGCGAGCTGCTCGGCGAGCAAGCAGTGATAGGTGGGGGTGCGCTCGCCGTGGACGCCGTCACCGGCGAGCTGATCGTGCACGGTGGTCACCAGCCGTGGCGCGAAGCGCTCGAGCAGGCGCAGCGGCAGCGGGCCGCGCAGCGCCACACCGGCGCACGTGAGCGCCGCGAGGTTGGTCCACAGATGATTGCCCTCGATGTGCGTCTCGACGTGCGCGGCGAGGTGCTCGAGCTGAGCGGCGAGCGAGCCCAAGATGCGCTCGCGCGCGTGGGCCTGCAGCTCGGCCGCGTGACCGTGGAGCCACCCTAGCCAGTGAAGCACGCGCATGGAGGTGGGGTACGGCTCCCAGCCCACGCCCTCGCGATGCTCGGTGATCCAGCTGTCGATGGTGGCGAGCGCCCGGTCCACGGGCAGCTCGGGGTGGCCGAGCCAGCCGTGGTAGTGCAGCGTGTACGACCACAGCGCGTTGGCACCCGGCTCCCAGCCGGCGCGACGTGGATCGTGGAGCGGCCGACCGACGAGGGCGACCGATCCGTCGGCATTGGGCCGCCCTTCGGGGGAGGGCGCCCACGGGCTGGAGCACGGAGCGAGATCGATGATGCCCGGCGCGGTGGCGCGCGTGGGTATGCGCGCCGGTCCGCGCAAGCGATGGGTGAGCTGCGCCGCCAGCTGTTGCGCTCGCAGGTGGCGGACCGTGCGAAGAGTGAGGCCGAGCTGATGGAGCGAGGGCATGGCGCCGAGACCGTTGCTCCTACCTAAACTCCATCGCGGTGTACAGCGCGGCCTCGTGCTACCTTCGGGCGAGGACTGGGCATGAAGGCAGCGCAACGAGCCATGCTCACGGGTCGGTGTCGCTCGATTGGGGTTGGCGTTGGCGTGGTCGTGGGCGTGGTCGTGGGCCTGGTCGTCGGTGGCTGCGCCGACCCTCCGCAGGACCCCGACATCGCACGCCGGGTCATCGGCCCCTCGGGTGGGTTGATCACCTCGGTCGATAGTGTGCTGACCCTCGCGATTCCGCCTGGCGCGCTCGAGCAAGAGGTCGAGCTCTTCATCCAGCGCACCAATGAGCCGCCCGACGTGTTCGGCCAGGCCTACTTGGTGCGGCCCAACCCCGAGCTGCGCTACGACATCTCCGTCACGTATCGCCAGACGCTGCCCGACGATACCTCGGGCTTGGCGGTCGGAGCCGTGGACGCCGCGGCCTACGAAGCGGGGGTTGGCGGGTGGCGGCCGCTGCCCGTGCTCCGCGTGGATCGTCGAGCGAAGCTGGTGAGCGGGCTCGATGATGGCCTGTCGATCTTCTATGCGCTGCTCGATGACGCGGAGGCGCCGAGCACGACCACCGCGATGGACTCGGGTGAGCCGACGACCGAGGGTCCAACCGGCGAGACCACGAGCGGGTTGCCCGGGGAGACCACGGGTGGACCCGACGACACGACGGGCTCGGCGACGACGGCGAGCAGCGGCGAGGAGGGCAGCAGCGGCGAGCCGGCGGTGAGCTTCGCGAGCGAGGTGCAGCCGATCCTGATGGGCAACTGCTCGTGTCACTACGACGGCGAGCCGGCCGGGCTGAGCTATGCCACCGATGCCTACGGCAGCCTCGTGGGCGTGCCGTCGACCCAGGCGCCCGCGCTCGATCGCGTGGCCCCCGGGGCGCCCGACGACAGCTATCTCTGGCACAAGCTCAACGACACGCACGTGGCCGCGGGCGGCTCGGGCAACCCGATGCCGGCGCCCAGTGGGGGGCTCGCGGCGGGCTCGCTCGCCATCCTCGAGGCGTGGATCCTCGAGGGTGCCGCGCCCTAGCGCGGGCCCTGGCGCGGGCCCCAGCGCAGATCGATCACCGCGAGCGGGCGATGGGCTCGGCCTCGAGCTCGGCGGGGGGATTCGCCGCGGCTTCGAAGGCCAGCGCCGACGCAGCAAGAGCCAGCGCGAGCGCCACCCAGCGCAGTGATCGCGAGCGCTGCCCCGGCGCGGGGGCATGCGAGCCGGTAGTCCATGCGACCATTCGAACACGCTCTCCGCGTGGGTCGTAGACGAACTTGCGAGTCACTATGAATTCGTATGTAGCATGGTGTCGGGAGAGTGTTCCAGGGTGCGGCGGGCTCGCCCCCTCGAACACGTGACCCGACGGTGCGGATGCGTGTTCTCGCCGCGTGGGTTCAGGCCACTCGTCCGGTTCGAAGGGCGTACGCCGGCGCCGCCGACGAGCCACGCACACCGCGGGCTCGGGGCTATCCACTCGTGGCCGGGTACGCGATAGTCGTGGATGACGATGACCGGCGAAGACTGGCACGACAGCCTATTCAAGGACGAGAAGGGTGATGCTCTGGGCGACGGCACCTGGGGCAAGGCTGATCCCACCGATGGCAAGCTCGCGCCCGTGGCCTGGGACAAGCTCCCCGCTGCGCCCGATCCGAGCAAGAAGCTCCGCGCGCGTCTAGCCACGCCGGCCCCGGGTAGCCAGAAGGAGTCGGGCCTGCTCGACATCAAGATGCTCGCGCCCTCGCTGGCCGCAGGCATGCGCGGTGAAGGTGACTCGCAGGTGG
>JBFIJN010000115.1:0-19110 GCA_041600735.1 Nannocystaceae bacterium | reverse complement strand
GCTGCTCGTGGTGCTCCTGCCCGCGTGGTGGCTGCACGCCATGCGTCACGCGGGCCGTCACGAGGATGCGCGAGCGCGACGCGTGGCGCTGCTGGGCTTGCTCGCGCTCGCGCTGCAGAGCCTCGCCGACTTCTCGCTGGACTTCCTCGGCGTCGCCGCGCCCGCGTGTGCGCTGGCCGGGGCCCTGTCGGCACCGCACCGGGCCACGCTCGGCCTCCGCGCGCTGCGGCGCCTCACGATCGGGCTCGCCGGTCTGGCCGTGGCCGCGGTGCCCTTCATCGCCTCGACCTGGGCCTGGCCCAGCACCTCCGTCGCCGTGCGTCCGCTGCACGCTCCGCTCCACCGCCAGCGCGCGCGCGAAGCCGCGAGCGCGGGCGACTTCACGGCCGCCGAGCAGCGCGCTCGCGCTGCCGTGCGCCTGCAGCCCGGCAACGTCGATGGATGGTTGCTGCTGGCCGGCGCCGCCCAGGCGCAAGGCGACCCCGGGGCCGAGCGCCGCGCCACCATGGAGGCGCTCGCCCGATTGCATCGCGCCGCGAGCCCCGAGCTGGTCGAGTACCTGGTGCAGCGATTCCCCGCGCCTCACCAGCTCGCCGCGCTAGCGCCCCGCGCCGATGAGCCGTGGCAGCACCTGATGCACGGATTGCTGGTGCAGGCTCCGCGTCACGCGGAGGCACTGGCGGCCGCCCGGGTCTGGCGCGACCCCAAGGATCCGCGCCCGCTTCGCGACCGCTTCGAGGTCGCGCTGGCCCTCGAGCGCCCCGCGCTCGCCCTCCATCACGCGCGCCTGTGGAGAGGGCTCGCGCCCCACGATGTGCACGCCCATCTCGCCGTCGCCCGTGCGCTCCAGGCCCATCGATCACCCCGCACGGCCGCGCTGCGCGAGGCGCTCGAGCTCGCCCTGCTCGAGGTCGACCCCCGCGACGGCAAGCTGCGCGGCGCGGTCGAGGAACAGCTGCTGCGCGCGCTCCTGCGACCCGACCCACCGGTGGCGCGCGAGCGCCTGCTACAGCTCGCTCGCGCGCTGCGCTCTCGCCCCGCCGACGACGTCACCCACCGCCGTCGCCTCGCGCTGATCGAGCCGCTCTTGGCCGACGAGCCGTGATCCCCTGAAGACAGCGGCCGCGCGGCTAACGGCCCCCTCCCCGCCGGGGCGGCCCCGCCGGGCTGCGCGACGCCTTGATCCCCATGCCCTGCTGCTCGAGCGCCCACAGCAGCAGCCCCTTGAGCGCCTCGTTGCTCTGCAGGTTGCTCAGCAGGCGCCCGAGGTCGTTGGCCAGCTTGGGGTCGCCGATCACCTTGCCCAGCGTGCCCTCTTCACCTTCGAGGGCATTGGTCACGCTCGTCACCGCATTGGTGATCTCCTCGCTCTTCTCGAGGATCGACTCCAGGTTGGCCACGAGCTGGCCGTCGGGGTCGTCGATGAGCTTGGCCACCACGCTGCGGTTGGCCGGATCACGGAGGTCCACGATCATCGCCCGCAGCGACGTCATGGTCGCCCGCAGGTCGGCGAGCAACGGGTCGAGATTGCGATCGGTCGTGGCCAACACCTGGTTGCCGACCCCCACGAACCGGTCGACCCCGCTGATGCTCGATCCAATTGCGTGGAGGATGATCCCGAAGTCTCGCTTGTACTCCGGCGAGCCCACCAGCGCCCCCACCAGCCCGCGCCGCTCCGCGACCGCCCGGCTGATCTGCTCGAGGTTGGCCGTCAGCCCCTTGATCGCCTCGATCACGCGCCGGTCGGCGAGCTCCGCCACCAGCCCGGTGATGGCCGCGAGCGCCTCGTCGGCCCGCTCGATGATCCGCTCGAGCCGCATGCGATAGAGCTCGATGTCCTCGGCGAGCGACGACGCCGATAGCACCCGCTCGCGCAGCCCCACCGCGTCGCCAATCCCCGGCGTGATGTTGATGAGCTGGTCTCCGAGCACGCTATTGGATGCGATCGACGCCACGCTGTCGCGGCGGATCAGCGGCAGGTGCTCGGCCTCGATGGTCATCTCGGCGCGCACGCGGTGGTGGAGCGTGCTGTAGCGACCGCACACGCCGTTGGGGCCGAGCCACAGCACCCGCGGCGCCCGGTCGCGTAGCGCGTTGGTGATGCAGATCTCCTGGTCGCCGCAGCCCCGGTCGTCGATGCAGCTCGCGTACGCGTGGTCGCGGGCCATCGGCTCGAGCTCCGCACACTCGCCCCTCGGCGAGCAGAACAGGCGCTTGTCGCAGTTGTCGGTGCGGCCGGCTCCATAGCGACCGATGTCCTCCGTGAGCGGATCGCACGCGTAGCGCACGCTCACGTAGTCCACCGCGCTCACCCGGCCGATCTTCACCCCCGCCAGCTGCACCGGGCTCCCCTTGCGCAGCCCGCTGGTGGTCACGAAGTCGGCGTACACCTCGGCCTTCTCCGAGAATGCTCCGCGCGCCTGCCCGAGGATGAAGAGCGCCACGAACAGCACGAGCGAGCCCAGGACCACCAGGATCCCCAGCCGCACCCTCCATCTTCGTTCGTCGCGCCGCACCGGGTCGTCCCGCCGGGATGATACGGGAGCCGCGACCGGCCCGGGGCGCCCTGCCCGATCGTGGCGTCTTGCCCCGGGGCGAGCCATCCTGGGAAACGCCAACCACCCTCATGCCGTTCACGTAAGTGCCGGCACGGCAGCTGCAAGGAGAACCCCCGCACACCTCATGGCCTTCTACGTCACCACTCGCGTTCCCAACTCGGCGTCGCGGACGCTGCTCCAGCGGCAGGCGTTCGCGCCCCGCACCATGTGGCTCATCGGTCGGCCCGAGGTGGGACGCTCCATGGCCCTCATCGATGCCGAGGGTCGCTCGCTCATCACCTCGAGGATCCAACGGATCTTGCGCGGCGCAGCGAACGACGAGGTCTACGTGCAGACCCACAACAGCTGCTACCACCTCGAGCGCTCGGTCTGGGCCGACGACTCCGTGAGCGGCGCGTCGCTCTAGCCACCCGAGCCGTCAGCAGGCCGAGCCGTCAGCAGCCCGAGCCGTCGAGCTCGGCGACCTCGAGCGTCGGCTTGGCATTGATGCGCGCCTCGGTGATGAGCAGCTCCACTTCGCCGCCCTCGCCATAGCAAACACGCGAGAGCTCGTCCGACCCCGCCAGCGTCAGCACCTCTACGTGGTAGCGGCCGGTCTGCGTCAGCTCTACCCGCAACTCCTGCGGGGAGGCGGCAGCGGGGCAGTCGATTCCTTCGCCTACGACCGGTCGCGGCGGATCGGGCAACGTGCACGGCGCAGGCGGCGGATTGATGCAGGAGAAGCGCGTCGCGTGCAGCTCCACCCGCGTTGCACCGGCCTGCCCGCAGGCCGCCTCGACATCGACCTCTGCGACGACGGTCGGCGCAGTGTTGGGTACCTCGCCGCCGCTGCTTCCGGTCAGCATGGTCATGGTCGTTGCACTTTCGCCACCACCGCCCCCATCGTCACCACAGCCGAACGAGAGACAAACCAGAGCAAAACCCACGCCGCGTCCCCGACCCCACATGTCGCAAGACGATAGCAAGGGTCGCGGAGGCTCGCCGCGCCCGCCCGAAACACCACCCGGAAGGGGCCTGGCGGCGGCCTGAGCACAATCAGGCGGCTCGACGTCGGCGTCGGGCTCGGGCACTCTTGCGTCTCCATCACCCGCAAGAAGACCGATGTTCGAACTCAAGCTCTCCACGATCTCCCGTTTGTTCCTCGATCCCCGGTCGCTCGGCGTGGCACTGGGCGCGATGATGCTGATGCTGCCGAGCACCGGCTGCAAGAAGCCGGTGTACCCGCAGTGCAAGAAGGACAAGCACTGCAAGCAAGACCTCGGTGAGACCTGCGTCGATGGCTCGTGCCAGAACTGCAAGACCGACGCAGAGTGCGTGGGCAAGGGCCCCGCCGGCGGTCCGGCGTTCGTGTGCCATCAGTTCCGCTGCATGGATCCGGCCGAGGCCGCCGCAGGTGGCGGGGGCAGCGGCTCCGGTGAGATGGGCTCCCCCTGCACCCAGACCTTCGACTGCGTGGGCGGTCTCGTGTGCACCGCGGGCGCCTGTGCAGGCTGCACCGACGACATCGAGTGCTCGCCGAGCACGTGCACCCTCGACTCGGGCCGCTGCGCGGCTGCGGGCCAGTGCACCACCGACGATCAGTGCCCCATGGACGAGATCTGCGACGGTGGCATGTGCATCTTCGCCGGCGGCGGCGGTGGTGGTGGCGGCCCCTGCAACCTCGATGCGGTGTACTTCGCGTTCGACAGCGACGCGCTCACCCCGAAGAGCCAAGAAGATCTGAGCACCGCCTCCAGCTGCATCTCCCAGCAGGGCCAAGAGGTCATCCTCGAGGCGCACGCCGACGGGACCGGCACCGAGGAGTACAACATCATGCTCACCGAGCGCCGCGGCGGCTCGGTCCGCACGTTCCTGGTCAACAAGGGCGTGCCCGCCGAGCTCCTGCGGGTGCTGGCCAAGGGCAGCCTCGAGGCCACCGGCAGCAACGAGTCCGAGCGCGCCAAGGATCGTCGCGTGCAGCTGATCTGGCCGTAGGGCTCGACTCGCCACAGATGCTGCAATCGGCCCGCCTTCGTGCGGGCCGATGCAGTTATGCTGCCCGCATGCTGCACCGCGCCTCGATCGCCGCGCTCACGCTGCTCACGAGCTGCGCGGACGACAGCTCGGCCAGCTCGACCGGCACCACCGCGGGCAACACCACCGCCGCCACCGACGACACCACCCCCGCCACGGCCGACGACTCCAGCGGTGCGCCGCCCACCGACTTCTTCGTGGTGGAGGAGCTCGACCCCGGGCTCGGCATGGCGATGAGCGTGTGGGGACCGAGCGCCGCCGAGGCGCTCGTCGTGGGCGGGCAGCAGGGCCAGGGACCCTCGACCGGGTTCGTGCTGCGGCGCACCCCCGACGGCTGGCAGCCCGACGCGCTCCCCGACGGCACCCCCATGCTCGACTGGGTGGGCCAGGCCGGCTCCGACGTGTGGGCCGTGGGTCTCGCGGGCACGGCCCTACGACGTGAGGGCGATGCGTGGGTCGGCCACGCCACCGGCACCACCGTCACGCTGTGGGGCGTGTGGGGCTCGGCCGGCGACGACGCGTGGGCCGTGGGCGGCGATGGGATCGCAGAGCTCCCCACCCTGCTCCACTTCGATGGCACCAGCTGGAGCGACGCGACGCCGCCCGGCCTACCCGAGGACGCGCATGCGCTGTTCAAGGTGTGGGGGCACGATGCCGAGCACGTGTACGTGGCGGGCGATGATGGCGTGTTGCTGCGCCGCGTGGGCGAGGCCTGGGAGATCTCGACCCCCGGGACGATCGCGCCGTTCATCGCGTTGTGGGGCCGCGGCCCCGACGAGGTGGTCGCCGTCGGCGGTCGCTCCAACGCCCGGGTGGCGCGCTGGGATGGAGCCGCATGGCAAGACACCACGCTGATGCCCGCGGGTCTCAACGGGGTCTGGGTCGACGACGGCGGCACGGCCACGCTGGTCGGACGCATGGGGAGCATCTTCGAGCTGCCCCCAGGATCGCTCGAGCCCGTCGAGCTCCCCTCGCCCACGTTCCTGGTCCTCCACGCCGTGCACGGCTTCGCCGATGGCTCACGCTTGGCGGTGGGCGGCAGCTTCGATGGCGCGCCCCCGTGGGTGGGCATCATCATCGAGCACCTCGGCGCCCCCTAGCTTGAACCTAGCCGCTTCCCGGCCCATGATTCTCGCCATGGATTTCCTTATTCGATCGTCTAGCGTGGCACTGTTGATCGCGCTGTCAGTGCCCGCGTGCGGGGACGATGGCGGCGCGGAGGGCTCGACGAGCTCCGCCTCCAGCTCCGCCTCCGACACCGCCACCTCCGGCCAGCCCGAGACCGGTGCCACCAGCCAAGACCCCGGCACCAACACCGCTGTGAGCGAGAGCACCAGCTCGACCGGCTCGACGATCTCGGTCGGTGAGTCCACCACGGGCGAGGTCGCGCTGTGCAACGGCTGGAGCGAGCGCGGACCCGACATGCCGTGGCTCGAGCTCTACGACGCCTACCTCGCGCCGATGGCCTCGGGCGGCCCCTTCCCGCTGGTGTGCGGGGGCCAGGGCAGCTGGATGCTCCCGATCTTCCCCACGATGGGCGGCTGGATGCTCTCCGACCCCGCGATCGCATTCTCCGTAGAGGTGGTCGTGGAGGGCTTCCCCGGCCCCTTCGGCAGCTTCTACCGCGAGCCCAACTACTACTACGACCTCGAGTGCTCCGGCGGGGACACGTTCGATGGTGGGTTCTCGCACGACTGCATCGCGGTGGTTCCCCCCGACACGATTTCCGACCTCGGCGAGCTCGATGGCGCATCCGCCACGATCCACATCGAGCTCGAAGTGGACGGCGGCGAGCCACTGGTCCTCGATCTCGTCGACATGACGATTTCCGCCCCGCCCGACGTGATCACCAGCGGCTGCGAGTTCGGCTAGTGCTGGCGCGGCGCAGGCCGGGTTACTCTCCCTGCCGCCGATGACCTCGTCCTTCGACTTCGACCGCCCCTACGACGCCCCATTCGAGCTGGTCCCCGTGGACACCAGCGAGGGCCCGTCGCGGCCGGTGCTCGATGCCTACCGCTCGCGGCTGTTCGTGCTCACGGTGCACGACGGCGACGTGATCCCTCGCCGGTTCCGCGAGCACCCCGACGGGAGCCCCATCGTGCCGCTCGACGTGCTCGAGCGCACCCACGTGCGCGAGCGCGACTGGGGGGCCAACCTCGTCGCGCAGAGCCTCGCGCAGCAGCTGGGCCTGCCGTGCTACGGGCGCGTTCGCATCGCGCGGGCGTTGCTCGATTTCAACCGCTTCCCCGGCAGCACCCCGCCCGGCACCACCGATCCGCTCGAGCGCCTCTCGATCAACCCGCCGTTCACCGACGCGCTGTCCCACGCGCAGAAGATGGACCTGCTCGACGTCTACGACAGCATCAGCGATCGCATGGAGGCCTGCTTTCGCGACAAGCTGATCGTGGTGTGCGTGCACACGTACGACGAGCGCAACCCCAGCGCCACCTCGCGACCGCACCTCAGCCTCGTCAACATTCCCGCCGGCTACCAACGCGACGCCCGCATGCCCCACGGGGTGTTCGACCCGATCTATCCCGACGTGCTGGGCGAGAGCACGTGCAGCCGGATCCTGCGCGATCGAATCTCGCTCAACCTCGAGCGCAAGGGCTTTCGCGTGAGCAGCAACCACCCCTATGCGCTGCCCGAGGGCAGCATCGAGGTGCGCGCGCAGGTCTGGTACTTCTTCAACTACCTGCGCCAGAGCTTCGAGGCCGCGCACCCAGAGACCGCCACCGATGAGGCCTTCACCATCGTGTGGCAGATGCTGCTCAACACCAACCTGCGCCGCGCGCTGCCCGAGGCGCTGTGGGGCCACCTGCACCGCTACCAGCGCCCCGCGCCGCTCAACGAGCAGCTGTTCCAGGCCGCCGCCGTAGCCTACGACCGCATTCGTCGCTTCATCGCCGAGACCGACGTGTGCTCCGACTACCGCCGCAACCCCGAGCGGCCCAGCTCGCTGGCGCTCGAGGTCCGCAAGGACCTGCTGTGCGAGATCGACCCCGACAGCGCGCACCCACGGCCCGCCACCCCGCGCATGGAGCAGCGCGCGCAGGTGATCGGCCGCGTGATCGCCGATGCGTTTCGCACGTATCTGCAAGAAGACCGCGAGCTGCGCGAGGCAACGGACGGCGCGTTCCTCAACGGCAACGGCTCGGGCTAGCGCGGGAGCGCCCCGTTGCATTCCTCTAGCCAGCCATGCGCGCGATGGCCAACGCGACCCGCCTCGGCTAGCGTGGGCTGTCCATGAAGAAGCTCCGCATGAAGCCCTCCTCTCTGGTGCTCGCCACCCCTTCGACGAAGGCACGCCCGGACCGCCAGGCCCACCTTCGTCCGCTCGACCAAGCCGCGCTCGCCATGATCACGGGCGGCTGCGAAGAGTCCACGACGAACGATAGCTGGGACCCCTCCGCGAACGATGACTGGGAGGCCCCAATCGCCTAGCGATCGAGGGTCTTCCGATCAAGAGTCTTCCGCGTCCTCCATGTGATGGCGGGGGTCGACCGGCCGTACCAGCGCGTTGGCCACCAGTGCGACGACCAAGAGCGCCGCCATCACCAGCATCGTCGAGTTGTAGAGCGTGGCCGAAGGGTCGGGCGTGCCCTCCGGCACCAGCTCCATGAGCTTGGCCACGGTGACGGTGTTGGCCTCCACCAGCGCGTCGAGCTGCTCGAGCCCGGCCCCGAACTTCGCTTCGAATGCGACGGGATCCACCTTGGTGGCGAGATCATCGATCGCGCGCGCGAGCGCGCTGCCGCGCAGTGAGGTGATGAGCAGCGGCCCCAGCACCCCGGCGGTGCTCCACGCCGTGAGCAGCCGCCCATGGATCCCGCCCACGAACCGCGTGCCGAACACATCGGCCAGGTACGCCGGGATCGTGGCAAAGCCCCCGCCGTACATCGTGAAGATCACCATCGTGACCGCATAGAACACCACCAGCCACATCATCGCCGGATCTGCGCTCACCGCCTCGGCCGTGACCGGGATCGAGAGGTAGAGCGCGGTCCCGAGCACGAAGAAGATCGTGTACGTGGTCTTGCGCCCGATCACGTCCGACAGGCTGGCCCAGGCGAAGCGGCCGATCATGTTGAACACGCTGATCATCAGCACATAGGTGGCCGCGAATGTCCCATTCACCACGTCGGGCAGCGTGCTGCCGAAGATCTCCGTCATCATCGTCTTGGCGACCCCGAGCACCCCGATCCCGGCGGTGACGTTGAAGCACAGCACCACCCACAGCAGATAGAACTGCGGGGTCCGCAGCGCCTGATCGATGTCGACGTGGAAGCGGCTGATCATCTTGCGCGCGGTCTGCTTGGCCGTCGGCGGGGTCCAGCCGGCGGGGCTCCAGCCCGGCGCAGGCACGCGAAACGAGAACGCAGCCACCAGCATCACCACGAAGTAGGCGATCCCCAGGGTCACGAACGTGGCCGCCACACCGGTGTTGCCGGTGCCCACCACGTAGACCCCCTCGGGGCCCGGCAGGATCATCGAGGCCACCTCGCTGGGCCCGACCACCACCACCTCGCGCCAGTCGCCCGCGACCTCGGCCAGGCGTCGGCCGCCCTCGTTGCGCAGCACCACGTCACTCACCGCGCCCAGGTGCTCCGGCGCGCGGTACCACAGCCGCAGCAACCACTCCTCGAGCGGGGCCGCGATCATGGCCCCGCCGCCAAACCCCATGATCGCCATTCCCGTGGCCATGCCGCGACGATCGGGGAACCAGCGAATGAGCGTGCTGACCGGCGAGACATAGCCGAGCCCCAGCCCGGCCCCTCCCAGCACGCCATAGCCGAGGTAGAGCAGCCACAGCTCGTGGAGCATGATGCCCAGGCCTCCGAGCACGAAGCCGCCGCCCCAGCAGCAGGCCGCGGCCACCCCCACCATGCGCGGGCCCACCGTCTCCAGCCAGCGACCGGCGAGCGCCGCCGACAGGCCGAGGAACACGATCGCCACCGAGAAGATCCACACCACCGCCGAGAGGTCCCAGTCCCCCGCGGCGCTGCCCACCACCCCCTGCACCCGCGTGAGCGGCGGGTTGAAGATGCTCCACGAGTACACCGAGCCGATGCACAAGTGGATCGAGATCGATGCGGGGGGAACCCACCAGCGGTTGTAGCTCGGGGCCGCGACGATGCGGTCCTTCTTCAGCGCGTCGAGCCAGCCGGCCATGCTCCATGGTCCACGCGCGCGGGCCCGCGCTCAAGCCCGCGGGCGCTTTCGCGGCCAGGCTCCTCCTCCCGAGGTTCCCTCGGAGCGCGGGGAGGCGGGCTAGCCGGCGGCTCGCTGGCAGCTAGCCGGCGTCGGGGGCGAGCAAGAAGATCGCGGCGCGCAGCTCGGAGAGGCGGCGCAACAGCGGCTCATCGCCTTGCAGCAGCGCGGAGACGGAAATCTGCGCCTCCTCGACGAGCACGCGCCCCAGCGACGGCGAGATCCCGAGACGCTGCGCCAGCCCCTCGGCGCGGGTGCGCGCGCCCTGGCGCAGGCCCTCGAAGCTGGCGAGCGAGACCACGAGCCAGAACAGTCGCCGCGCCTGGAGGCCGCCCGGAACCACCGGCGTGCTCAGCTCCTCGAGGTCGAGCGAGCCCGGGTCCACGTCGAGCAGGTGTCGCTGGATCACCAACGGCATGGCGAAGCGGGTGAGCCACATGCGCAGGCCCTGCGCCTCGCCGCGCGCGAAGTCGTCACCCACCGCCAGCGCCTTGGCGGAGACCAGCAGCTCGAGCACCTCCTGCAGCGCCAGCTCGCAGCCCACCGCCTGCCGCGAGCACGCACGGGCGCTCAGCTCGGCCGCGCGCAGGGTGTCGTGATCCAGCCCGGCCAGGAACCGATGCGTGGACTCGACGATCGAAATCTCCATGCGAGACTCAGCCGCAACCAAACATACCAGTGCATGCAACCCTCGTGCAGCGTTCTCGACCGCACGTGGGATTTCCTTCGGATCGTGGCCCATCGTATGGTGGACAGGCCGATGCTCGCTCCCCACGACCCGCCCAATCTCGACTCGACCGCTCGGCCCGGGGCCGGACGGCCACGCGCACTGGCCCCGGAGCAGCTCCTGCCGCTGGTTGCGGGCATCCCCAAGACCGTGCTGCACGTGCACATCGAGGGCACGCTGGAGCCCGAGCTCGCGTTCGCGTTGGCCGAGCGCAACGGCATCGCACTGGGTTCACAGCGTTTCCCGTACGAAACACTCGAACAGCTGCGCGCCGCCTATCGCTTCGACGATCTGGGCGCGTTCCTCGACGTGTACTACGCGGTGGCCGGAGTGCTCCTCACCGAGGAGGACTTCTGCGAGCTCGCGCAGGCCTACGCGCAGCGGCTGCTCGACGACGGGGTGCGCTGGGCCGAGATCTTCTTCGACCCGCAGACCCACACCAGCCGCGGCATCTCGTTCACGACCGTGGTGCAGGGACTCGTGCGGGGGTTCGCGTCGGCCCGCGCGCAGGGGGTCCGCATCGAGCTGATCTCGTGCTTCTTGCGCGACGCACCGGTGGGCACCCCCGCCGACCTCGACGGCGCCGCGCCCGACCAGGGCTTCGACGCGATGGCCCGAGCCACGGCCTGGGCCACGCTCGGGCAGCTGCTGCGCCACAACGAGAGCGCTCCCGCCGACGCACGCATCGTTGGGGTGGGCCTCGACTCCTACGAGAAGCCGTACCCGCCCGAGCTGTTCACCGAGGTGTATCAGCGAGCCCGCGCGGCCGGTCTGCAGGCCACGGCCCACGCCGGCGAGGAGGGGCCGCCGCAATTCGTGTGGACGGCGATCCGCGAGCTCGGGGTCAGCCGCATCGACCACGGCGTGCGCAGCAGCGAGGACGACGCGCTCATGGCATTCCTCGCCGAGTCGCACGACTCGCCCGCGGTCGTGGGTGCCTACGGCGAGCCGCACCGGATTCCGCTCACGGTGTGCCCGCGCTCGAACTTCATGCTCAAGGTGTTCCCCGATCCGACCACCTCGAACCTGCTCGCGCTGCTCGACCGGGGGGTGCTGGCGTGCATCCACTCCGATGATCCGGCCTACTTCGGCGGCTACGCCAGCGACAACTATCGAGCGGTGATCGAGTGGCTCGATCCGAGCTGGGTACAGCTGCGAGAGCTCGCCCGCAACGGTGTGCATGCGGCCTGGGCCACCGCGGCCGAGAAGCGGCCGCTGCTCGACGCCGTCGACGCATGGTTCGCACCGTACGTCGACGCGCCGTGATGCCGCGGGCGGCTCGGGCTACTCGGGCTACTCGAGGCCCGCGAGCGGATCCCGGCTGCTCGAGAGCTCGAGCGCGGGCCGGGTTCGCGGCTTCGTCTCGGGCTCTGCGTCGACCTTCGGCTTGGGCTTGGGCCGCTCGCTACGCGGCTTGACGCGCGTCCTCGCCTCGTCGCGCGCACGCTCGTTGCTGGCGATGTCGGCATCGAGCGCGTCGAGCTCCTTGCGCAACGCCGCCTCGGTGGCCGCGTCGCCCTTGGCGGCGAGGACCTTGGCATCGAGCTGCGCGCGCCGCTGCTGCATGCGCTCGTGCTGAGCATCGAACGCTTCGAGCTTGGTATCGAGGGCCGCGAGCGTCTGTGCCTGCTGCTCGGCGAACGCCTCGGTGCGAGCCCGCTCCTCGGCGTTGCGCTCGTTGATCTGCTGGTCCTGCCAGGCCAGCGCGGCGACGCCCGCAATCCCGAGCACGAGCACGGGCACTACCGCCAAGGGCCAGCGCGGGCTCGCCCTGCGCTCGCTCGTGCGGAGCTGCGCGTCGAACCGGGAAGCGATGAGGTCAGAGCTCTCTTTGGGCATCGACACGGTTGCACGCACCGCCCAGCGATCCGTTCCACGCCCCTCGCGATCCAACGCAGCGAAACGAAAGCCAGGGCTCGTACGTACTCCCCTCGCGTCGCGGCCATGGCCGCTGCGACGGGATCGACGCGTCGTAGTACGATGCCCGCGCATGAAGATCCTGGTCACAGGGGGCGCGGGCTACATCGGCAGCGTGACGGTCGAGATGCTGATCGAGGCAGGAACCGAGGTCGTCGTGCTCGACGATCTCTCGCTGGGTCACCGCGCGGCGGTGCACCCCTCTGCCACGCTGGTCATCGGCGACCTCGCCAACCGCGACGCCGTCGACGCCGTGCTCGCCGAGCATCGACCCGACGCGGTGATGCACTTCGCCGCCCGCTCGCAGGTAGGGGAATCGATGCGCGCCCCGTTCCGCTACATCGGCGACAACGTGACCAACGGGCTCAACCTCATCGAGGCCATGGTCGAGCACGGGGTCTCACGCTTCATTCTCTCCAGCACCGCGGCGCTGTTCGGCGAGCCCACCAAGATCCCCATCGACGAGGACGAGCGCATCATTCCGGGCAGCCCCTATGGCGAGTCCAAGCACATGCTCGAGCGGATCCTCGAGTGGACGGCGCGGATCCACGGCATGCGCTATGCGGCGCTGCGCTACTTCAATGCCGCGGGCGCGAGCGAGGCCCGCGGCGAGCACCACGATCCCGAGACGCATCTCATCCCGCTCGTGCTGCAGGTGGCGCAGGCTCGGCGCGAAGTGATCACGGTGTTCGGCGACGACTACCCCACCCGCGATGGCACCTGCATTCGCGACTACATTCACATCATCGATCTCGCGCAGGCCCACATCTTGGCGTTGCGCGCGCTCGACCAGGGCAGCCGCGTCTACAACCTGGGCAACGGCCAAGGGTTCTCGGTCATGGAGGTGATCGAGACGGCGCGCGAGGTCACCGGACACCCCATCCCCCATGTGCTGGGCGAGCGGCGGCCGGGCGACCCCGCCGCGCTCACGGCCGACAGCCGCAAGATCCGCGCCGAGCTGGGCTGGAACCCGCGGTATCCCGAGCTGCGCGCCATCGTGCTGAGCGCTTGGCGCTGGCACCAAGCCCATCCCCAGGGCTACGCGGACTAGCTCGGGCCCCGCAGAAAAAAACTCGCAGCGCGTTCTCCGCAAGGTAACCAAAGGGGTCCCTCGTGGTGTCCTACCCTGTGATGATTGCCCTACCTGCATCATCCTCTTCCACCCGCATGATCGCCGCTTCCGACGCCGTCGCGGTGGCAGGGGCGTTCGAGGTGATCTTCGACCCGTCGCGCCGCCCAGCGCCCGAGGTCGACCCCGGAGACACGGTTCGCTTGCCCGTCTTGGAGCGCACCATCCGGCTGTTCCCCATGGCCCACGCTTGAGCGCAGTCCCTTCCCGAGGGCACGCTCTTCGCAGTGCAGCACGTCGTCACTCGCCCCACGCCGCCGTTTGCCTCTCGCTGCGGCCGACTCACCATCCACCAGGTTCCTGCGTGGGTCGACAACCTCGTGTGGCTGCTGACCTGCAATGAGACCGGAGAGACCGCGCTGGTCGACGGCCCCGAGGCGGGGTCCGTGCTCGACTACTGCAAGGCGCATGGGCTACGGCTGACGACCGTGCTCAACACGCATACCCACCAGGATCACGTGGGCATCAACCTCGACCTGCAGCGGCGCGGGCTGCTCGAGGCGATGACGGTCGTGGGCGCGGCCCGCCGCGCAGCCGACGTGCCCGGGATCACCCGCGGCGTCGACGAGGGCGACGTGGTGCGGATCGGCGCGGTGGAGGGCCGGGTGATGCTCACCGAGGGGCACCTCGACGGTCACCTCTCGTTCGTGTTCAGCGACGTGCTGCTGTGCGGCGACACCATGTTCAGCGGCGGCTGCGGGAAGCTCTCCGACGGCCCGGCGGCCAAGATGCACGAGAGCCTACGACGACTGTCCGAGCTCCCCGATGACACCCTGGTGTGCTGCGCCCACGAGTACACCGAGGACAACCTGCGCTTCGCCTGGTCGCTCGAGCCAGGCAACGCGGCGCTCGCCGAGCGCATTCGCGGGGTGTGGGCGGTGCGGGCCGAGGGGCGCTGCACGGTGCCCTCCCGGATCGAGCTCGAGCGGCAGACCAACCCGTTCTTGCGCAGCACGTCGCCCGAGCTCATTGCCTCGGTGCGCGCCGCAGCCCCCGAGGCCAAGCTCGACACTCCGCTCGAGGTGTTCACCGCGACGCGCAAGCTGAAGGATCTCCGCGCCTACAAGGCCCGCGGGGACGAGGGCCTGCCGCTGGCCTAGCGGTCCGGCCGCGACTGGACCGCTCAGGCGCCTCGCGGGCTGCCCTCGCCCGGGAGCCGCAGGTGGAAGCACGCTCCGCCGCCCTCGGCCTCGTCGACCCACGCGCGACCGCCATGGCGCTGCGCGACATCGCGGACGATCGCCAGCCCCAAGCCCTTGCCGGGGACGTCGTGGGCGGCCCGATGGAACGGCTCGAAGATCGCCTCGCGCTCGCTCTTCGCCACGCCCGGACCGCGATCGGTGATGGTGAAGCACCACCCATCACCGTCCTCGCGCAGCACCACGCTCACCTGCCCGCGCGGCGGCGAGAACTTGATCGCATTGGCCAGCAAGTTGTCGAGCGCCTGACGGATGGCGACCGGCGCGTGCTCGGCCAGCGCCCGCGACGGCGCGCGCAGCTCCACCAGCACGCCGTGGGGCTCGCCTGCCGCCCGCGCCGCATCGACGGCCTCGAGCAGCAACGGCACGAGATCACCGACCCGACGCTGGAGCGGGCTCGCGCGGAGCGTGGCGAGATCGAGCAGCCGCGTGGCCAGGTCGGCGAGGCGGTCGAGCTCGTGACGCACGTCGGCGAGGCACGCCCGCAGCTCCTCGGGGCTCCGCTCGCGGCGCAGCGCCACGTCGATGCCCACGTGCATCGAGGCCAGCGGCGTGCGCAGCTCGTGGGCGGCGTCGGCCACCAGGCGGTCCTGGGCCTGGCGCGCCGCTTCGAGCTGGATCGTGGTCTCGCTGATCGCATCGCGGAGCTCGGCGATCTCGTCGCCCACCGCATCGGGAGCCGGCCGTGCGTCGAGCCGCCCCGCGCGAAGCTGCCGCATGTGCTCACCGAGGTTGCCCACGCGCGACGCGAGCCGCCGTGCGTGCGCGAGCTGAGCCAGCAGCACCAGCGCGGCCACGACCGCGAGCGCGAGCCCGCTGATGCGCCAGTACGCCTGCATCTCGTGATCGTGGCGATCGAGCGGGGCCGACAGCCACAGCGCGAACGGCCGCCCCTGCGGGTCGTCGACGCGCAGCACGAGCACGCGACGTCGGCCGGTCGCGGTGCCCTCGGTGCTGAGCGTGGCTTCGTAGGTCACCGTGCTCGGCAGCAGCCGCGCGGGCACGTCGGCATCCTCGGGATACGCGGTGATGCGCGCGCCATCGGGCCCGTAGAGCGCGCCCTGGGGCGGGTGCTCGAGCACCTGGCTCTCGAGCGGTGAGTCGATCATGTGCAGGTGCGGCGCGGCGGCGCGATCGAACAGGCTCACCGCCTCGACCGCGGCCTGCCCCATCAAAGCGCGATCGTGCTCGACCAGCATCGCGCGCTCGAACACCAGCCCCGCAACCACGCTGGCCACCACGAGCAGCACCGTGGGCACCACGGCCCCGAACAGCAGCAAGCGGGTGCGCAGCTTCATGGGACCGACGTCGCCAGGAGCAGCAAGCGAAAGCCAACGCCGCGGACCGCCTTGATCGATACGGCGGAGCCCGCGACGCGCTGCAGCTTGCCGCGCAGGTAGCCCACGTACACGTCGAGCACGTTGGGATCGCCGCTGTAGTTGGAGCCCCACACCGCCTCGAGCAGCTGGCGGCGTGCCACCACCTCGCCGGCGTGACTCACGAGCTCGCAGGCCAGCGCGTACTCGCGGGGGGTGAGGCCGAGCTCGCCATCGGGACCGGCGATCACGCGACGACGACCGTCGATCGTGACGGGCCCCACGCGGTGCAGCTCGAGCTGGCCCGAGCCGCGGCGGTGCATCGCCTCGAGCCGCGCGAGCAGCTCGGCGAACGCGAACGGCTTCACCAGGTAGTCGTCGGCGCCCGCCCGCAATCCAGTGACGCGCTCGCCCACGCTGCCGCGCGCGGTCAGCATCAGCACCGGCGTGCGCAGGCCCTGGTCTCGCCACGTACGCAAGATCGACACGCCGTCGAGATCGGGCAGCATCCAGTCGAGCACCACCGCGTCGTAGTCGATGTCTTGCGCCTGCCGCACGGCCTGCGCCCCGGTGCTGCACAGGTCGACTTGGTGCCCCTCTTCGCGCAGGCCCTGGCCCAGCGATCGCGCCAGGCTGGCCTCGTCCTCGACGAGCAAGAGCTTCATCCGGGCTCGATCATGTCGTGTCGACGGGTGGCTTGCCAAGCCGGGCCTTGCGCCCCGCAAACCAGGGATGGAGCGCGGGCAGGATCAGCAGCGTGAGCAGCGTGGAGCTGAGCAGGCCCCCCACCACCACCGTGGCCAGCGGGCGCTGCACCTCGGCCCCCACCCCCGTCGCCAGCGCCATCGGCACGAACCCCAGCGCAGCGACCAGCGCGGTCATCATCACCGGCCGCATCCGCTCGCGTGCAGCTGCGTGCGCGGCCTGCTTGGCCGGGGTGCCCGCGCGCTGGCGCTCGAGCACGCTCGACATCAGCACCACACCGTTGAGCACTGCGATGCCAGAGAGCGCGATGAAGCCCACCGCGGCCGAGATCGAGATCGGCATGTCGCGCCCGAGCAGCGCGAGCACGCCCCCCACGCACGCGAACGGCACGTTGGCAAAGATCACCAGCGCGGGTCGCAGTGCGCGGAACACCGCGACCAACAGCACGAAGATCCCCACCAGCACCAGCGGCACCACCACGCGCAGCCGTGCGCGGGCCTCCTCGAGCTGGGCGAACTGACCGCCCCACTCCGGTCGCAGGCCGCGAGGGATCTCGACCTGCGCGTCGACGGCACGCTGGGCTGCGTCGACCACGTCGCCGAGCTCGCCGCCGCGCACGTTGAAGCCGATCACGATGCGGCGCTGCGCGTCTTGGCGGTTGACCAGCGCGGGCGTCTCTTGGTGGCGAACCTCGGCGATGCGCGACAGCGGCACGAGCTGCCCGCCCGGCGTGGCCACCGGCGTGCGGCCCACCGTGAAGGCGTCGCCCTCATGGATCACTCGCAGTCGGATCGGGATGCGCACCGGCCCGTCCCAGGTCGCGCCCACGTCGACCCCGATGCGCAGCGCCTCCACGAGCTCGAGCACCTGCGCGGTGGTGAAGCCGAGGCGGGTGGCCTCGAGCAGATCGGGGCGGATCTCCACCAGCGACACCGCGGGCGGAGCCAAGATGCGCACGTCCGTTGCCCCGGGCACCCCCTCGATCGCCTCGACGATCGCCTCGGCCGTGCGGCGGGACCCCTCGAGGTCCTCGCCGTAGAGGCTGAGCGCCACATCGGTGACCGAGCCGCCGATGAGCTCGTTGAAGCGCATCTGGATCGGCTGGGTGTAGCTCGGCTCGCTGCCGGGCGCGTGCTCGTCGATCGCGGCGTCGATCTCCGCGATCAGCTGCTCGCGCGTGAGGCCAGCTCGCCACTGGGCCCGCGGGTGCAGCGAGACGAACACATCGGCCTGCTCGAGCCCCATGATGTCGGTTGCGACCTCGGGGCTGCCGATGCGACTGGTCACCGCCCGCACCTCGGGCGCGGCCTCGAGCACCGCGCGCTCGAGCCGCTGCGCCTCGGCGATCGCGGTCTCGATCGAAACATCGGGCGGCCGGGTGGTCTGGATCACGAGGTCGCCCTCGTCGAGCTGCGGCACGAAGCTGCTGCTGGCGTTCGCGAAGCCCCAGCCGCCCACCGCCAGCGCCCCCATCGCGAGCACCGCGACCAGGGCGGGAGCCGCCATCGCCCCCGCGAGCAGCGGCCGGTACACGGCGGCGAGCACCCGCACCATCACCGGATCGCGGCGGGGCACCACGCTCGGCCGCAGCCACGCCGCGGCGGCCGCCGGAGTGAAGGTGAGCGCCAGCACCAGCGAGCACGTGAGCGCGAGCACCACCGTGATCGCCATCGGGCGGAACATCTTTCCGTCGACGCCCTGGAGCGTGAGGATCGGGACGTACACCAGCACGATGACGAGCACCGAGAACACCATCGGGCGCGCCACGCCGCGCATCGCTGCGAGGATCGTGCCGCGCACGCGCTCGCGCGTGGGCTCCACGCCCGCGTCGGCCTCGGCGCGAAGCGGCGCAAGCTCGTGAAACGCGCGCTCCACCATCACGACGGCGCCATCGACCAGCAGCCCGAAGTCGATCGCGCCCAGGCTCATGAGGTTGCCGGGTACGTCGAACGCGACCATCCCCGCGAGCGCGCCGAGCATCGACAGCGGGATCACCAGCGCCACCAACAACCCCGCGCGCACGCTGCCGAGCATGAGCAGCAGCACCAGCGCCACCAGGGCCGCGCCTTCGATCAAGCTCTTGGCCACCGTGCGTAGCGTGGCCATCACGAGTGTGCTGCGATCGTAGACGGTGTCGAGGACGACGCCTTCCGGGAGCGAGGCGATGAGCGCGGGCATGCGCGCGTGGAGTCGGTCCATCAGCTCCAGCGCGTTGGCCTCGCGCAACATCTGGACCATCACGTAGACGGTCTCGCCGCGCCCGTTGGCCGTAGCCGCGCCGATCCGCGGCTGCACCCCCTCGACCACGCGCGCGAGCTCGGCCAGCCGCACGGGC
>JBFIJN010000114.1:0-19189 GCA_041600735.1 Nannocystaceae bacterium | reverse complement strand
TCGAGGACAGCCTGGCTCGGCTCGCCCACGCGCTGGGGCTGCCGTCGGCGCAGTTCCTGTCCACGCCCACCGCCATGCACATCTCGTTTGGCGAGGGCTCGGCGCAGCGCGTGCACTTGCTGCGCGCCACGACCGAGCGCGTCGATCTCGATGCGCTCTCCGAGCTCGACGCGATCGTCGACGCGGTAGCGGCCCACCGCCTCGACGTCGCCGCGGCCGAGCCCCGCCTGGCTGCACTGCATGCTCGTGCACCCCGTCACGGACCCCGAGCGCTGCGCTGGGCGAGCGCGGGGGCCTCGGCCTCGGCGGTGGTCTTCCTCGGCGGCGGTGCGCTCGAGCTCGTGGCCGCCGCGCTCCTGGGCCTCGGCGTCACCGCGCTCGCGCAGCACACCGCTCGCCACCCGCGAGCGCGCGGCTTCCATGCCCCCTTGGCCGCGTTCTTGGTCTCGGCGATCGTCACCCTCTTGGCCAAGGCGTGTCCCGGCGTGGGCGAGGCCATGGTGCTCGTGGCCGCGCTCATCATGCTGGTGCCTGGCCTCACGCTCACCGTGGCAATGACCGAGCTCGCGAGCGGTCACGTGGTCTCCGGCACCGCGCGCCTGGCCGGCGCCATGACGCTGCTGCTCACCATGCTGTTCGGCGCCGCGCTGGGCCGCAGCCTCGCCGCCACGGTCGCGTGGCCAGGAGCCGGGCTCGAGCCCTGGATCGGCCCCTCGCTCGCGCTGCCCCCGGGCACCTGGCTCGCTGCGATCGCGGCCGCGACCTCGGCCTTCACCGTGCTGCTCGGCGCGCGCCTGCGCGACGCGGGCTGGATCGCGCTGTCGTGCGGGGTGAGCTACGGCGCAGCCCTCGTCGGCGCGCACACGCTGGGCGCGGAGCTCGGCGCATTCGTAGCGGCGACCACCGTGGGCGTGGTCAGCAACTCGTTCGCGCGACGCTTTCGTCGGCCCGCCACGCTGCTGCGCCTCCCCGGCCTGCTGCTGCTCGTGCCCGGCAGCCTGGGCTTTCGCAGCCTGAGCTCGCTGCTCGTGGCCGACACCGTGGCCGGCACCGACGGCCTGTTTCGCGTGGCGCTCGTCACCGTGGCGCTCGCCACCGGGCTGTTCGCCGCCGACTTGCTGGTGCCCTCGCGCCGCTCGCTGTGAGCGGGACTCGCTAGCTCCCGGGCGGCAGCGCAGAGTAAGGCTGGGTCACGGCGGGCGCGAGCGCGGGGCCCGTGACCTCGTCGATGCACAGCTGGTGGCGAAGGTGCACGCCGGCCACCACCACCGCGGGGCGAAACAGCAGGTTGAGGCCAGGCACCGCGAGCATCGAAGCCGCACCCAGGCCGAAGCCGAGCGAGATCCACGGCTCTCGCTCGGTCCAGTCCACCTCGATCCGCCACGGTCGCGCGAGCGTGGTGATCACCTCGGAGAGCATGCGCAGCGGAGTCAGCACGGCCACGAGCCAGCGCGGGCCGTGCATCGCGTGCAACCACCGATCGAACCACGGCTGCCCCGCCTGGTCCCGCGCTCGCGCCTCGAGCTCCGCCACCGAGCGCCCCGCAGGAAGCGTGCGCGCGTTGTCGTAGCCCTCCACCACGATCCAGTGCAGCGCCCACACGCCTTGCAGGCTCAGCGCCACCGCCGGGCCCATCACGGGGATGAGCCGCGCCAAGGCCACGTAGGGCAGCACGCCGAGCGCCAGCACCACCACCTGCGCGAGCCACTCGCCGACGAGCTGCACCATTCCCCGCAAGTAGGGCGCATCGACGGGCAAGCCCAGGAGCGGCCGCGCCTTCGCGGCCATGTACGCATAGACCCGCCCGAACAACAGCGAAGGCACCGGGGCGAGCGCGGCCACGGTCAGCAAGAAGGCACCTACCCCGCGAGCCGCCCCGTGGCCATGCGCGGCTCGGTAGGCGAAGTAGCTCGAGATCAGCAGCACGCCCAGCGCGGGGGCGAGCGCCATGCCCAAGAGATCGCGCGAGCGCACCACGGTGCGCAGACCCAAGAACGGCTGGGCCAGCCCGTAGATCAGCAGCTCGAGGCGGGTGCCGGATCGAGGCGGCGGACTCGGGTGCGCGGCGTAGAGTCGCACCGCACGCCAGTGACTGCCCACCGCGCCCATCGCCGCTCAGCCTCGACGCCTTCGCACCGCGAGCAGCCCGAGCAGCAGCCACGGGCCGACCAGGGGAGCGCCGCCCTCGGCACGGCAGCTACAGCCGCCGCCGTCGCTCGAGTCGGCGGGGCCCGTGCTCTCGCTGGCGCTGCCGCCCGTGACCTCGGTCGTGCCCTCGGATCCACCCCCGCCCTCGCTGCTGGCCGCGCCGCTCTCCGCACCGCTGCTGGTCGACCCGGCCCCGCCGGTCGAGTCGTTGCCCCCCGTGCCGCTGGGACCACTCGTCCCGCTGCCGACGTCGCCCGCCGCACCTTCGATCACGATGTCGGCACACTGAAAGTAGAGGTCACTGTTGCCCGGCCCCCAGTTGCCGTCGTTCATCACTTGGATCAGCTGGAGCGTGCACGGGTCGCACGGCGCATCGGGCAGCGTGACCTCGATCGAGTAGGTCCCCCCGGCCATGTCGGGGATGTCGTCGAGCAGCACCTCCGGCGAATTGTAGAAGTCGTCGAACCCGGTGGGGCTGACGAAGGCGTCGGTACCCGAGGGATCGAGCGCGATGCGAAAGTGGCCCGCGTGATTCACGAACTCGTCGAACTCGACGGTGATCGTCTCGCCCGGCTGATACACCGCCACGGGCCCCGCTCCCGGCGGATTGTCGGCACGGCCGCAGGGCGGAGCCTTCTGCGTGTCGGGCGAGTAGCGAGCCGCCGGAGACAGCAGCTCGATGTGGGCCGCCGCGGGGGTGGCCCACAGCCCGAGCCCCACGATGAGCAACACACAACCACGATCGAGACGAGCGAGCACCATTGGGCGCATCATAGCGAAACGACTAGCCGCTCAGCGCATGGGGTTCGAAGATCCCGCGCTCGGTAATGATCGCAGTAACGAGGGCAGCCGGCGTCACGTCGAAGGCAGGATTGCGCACGGGCACATCGGGCGGGGTGGTGAGCACCCCCCCGGGGCGCCGCACCTCGTCGGAGTGGCGCTCCTCGATCGGAATCTCGGCCCCCGAGGCCATGCTGAGATCGATGGTGGTCCAGGGCGCGGCCACGTAGAACGGCAGGCCGTGGTGCTTGCACAGCACCGCCACCGTGTACGTGCCGATCTTGTTGGCCACGTCGCCGTTGCGCGCGATCCGGTCGGCGCCCACGATCGCGGCCTGGATCTGGCCGCGGGCCATCAGCGCGCCCGCCATGTCGTCACAGATCACCTCGACGGGAATCCCATCGCGCATCAGCTCCCACGCGGTCAGCCGACCGCCTTGGAGCACGGGTCGCGTCTCGTCGGCCAGCACGCGGATCCCCCGGCCGAGCGCGTGCGCCCGGCGGATCACCCCGAGCGCCGTGCCGTAGCCCGCGGTCGCCAGCGCGCCCGCATTGCAGTGGGTGAGGATGGTGCCGCCCTCGGGCAGCAGGCGCGCGCCGTGCTCACCCATGGCGAGGCACGAGGCGAGATCGTCGTCGACGTGCTGCTGGGCGGTGCGCATGAGCACGGCGCGAAGCTGGTCCGCGCTCGCGTCGGCCGGCGCCGCGGCGATCGCCTCGCGGAGCTGCGCGAGCGCCACGAACAGGTTGACCGCGGTGGGTCGGGTGGTCGCCAGCCGCTCGCAGCCCGCCTCCACGCGCCGCCGCAGCTGCGCCGGATCGTCCCCGAATCCGTGCGAGGCGGCGGCCAGCCCCAGCGCGGCCGCGCACGCGATCGCCGGGGCGCCCCGCACCACCATCTCCTCGATCGCCCGCGCGACCGCCTCGACCTCGTCGAATTCCAGCCACTGCTCGAGCTGGGGTAGCGCGCGCTGGTCGAGCAAGCGCAGCCGCCGACCGTCTGCGGAGAGCAGCACCGGGCGCACGCCCACCGCCGCGGAGTCGGCGTTCATGAGGTCTAGGGGAGGCTTCTCGCGCATGGGTGGGCGGCAGTCTACCCGCTGCAACGAGCCCTTGTATGCAGCGCACGCCTCCCCCACGCTAGTGGGGTTGGTATGATCGAGCTCCGCCCCAGATCCTCCCGCTCTACGACGCCCTTGGCCGTGCTCGTGCTCGCTGCCTGCTGCGGCGACGACGGCTCGAGCCCGGCGACCGGCAGCACCTCGACCACCGCCGCCGCCTCCACCACCACCGGCGACCCGAGCACGAGCACGGGCCCCGCCAGCAGCAGCGGCGCCGACACGAGCAGCAGCGGCCCCGCGGACAGCACCAGCAGCTCCACCACGAGCGACGACACCACCACCGGTCCGGTCATCGAGGATCCCGGCTGCCCCGAGTGCACCGTGCTCGCCGTCGATCTGATGGGCGGCCGTGGGATCTTCGTCGACGCGGACTGGGTCTACTTCACCGACCAGAGCGGCGGCACCGTGGAGCGCGTGGCCAAGGGCGGCGGCGCGCGCGAGCTGCTGCAAGCGAACCAACCGCAGCCCTACGGGGTGACCGCGACCAGCGACCACGTGTTCTGGACCACCTTCATCGAGGGCGGCAGCGTGATGCGGTCCAACCTCCCCGTCGGGCCTCCCATCGCGCTCTCGGCCGACGACTACCCGCGCATGCTGCAGACCGTGGGCGACTACGTGTACTGGTGCACCTTCGACAACGTGGAGGGCCGCGTGCGGCGGGTGCCCGCCGCGGGCATCGGACAGCCGCCCCAGACCCTCGCCTCCGTGGGCAGCGGCATCGCCGATCTCGAGGTCGTGGGCCCGCTCGTCTACTTCAGCGGGCACGAGCCGCCGGTCATGCCCGGGCTCGCACCCGAGGGCAACATCTACGTGGCGGCGAGCGACACACCCACCGATCCGGCCGACCTCGTGCAGATCGCGGTCGAGCAGGCCCAGCCCTGGGGGCTGGCCGTGGCCAACGGCACCGCGTTCTGGGTCAACAGCGAGGGCAACCCCAACGACCAGCCGCGGCGCGTGATGAGCGTACCGGTCGACGGCCTCGTCAATCCCACCGAGCTCGCGCTCGACCAGGTGTCACCGTGGGGCGTGGCGGCCGACGATCAGTACGTGTACTGGACCGACTTCACCGAGGTGAAGGCGCTGCTGCACGCCGGCGGCGAGCCGCTGCTGCTCGCCGTGCAGCAGAACACCGCGCGCTCGATCGTCGTGGACGAGGACCAAGTCTACTGGATCACCCGCGACCGCGTGCTCGCACGACCCAAGCCCTGACCGTGCGTTTTGCGCAGAATCGGTCTCGCGGCGGCTGGTCGTGCGCTGCTACCCTCTCGCGGCGTCGCTGCTCTGCCCATGGTGTCCCCGTTCAAGATCCTCTCCGACTTCGACGGCGTATGGACCAACGCCGACCTCGAGGCCGAGGCCCTGCATCGCGAGCTCGCCGAGTCGTGTGCCGCGCTGCTCCAGCTCGACCTGCCCTCGGTCGAGGCCGACCTCGCCGCCTTCCGCCGTGACGTGCAGGCCGAGCCCCACGCGTTTGGCTGGGCGCCCGACGGGCGGATCTCGGCCTTCGCCGACGAGGATCCGCTGTGCGAGATCGCGGGCCTCTGCGCGCTGGTGGCCGCGGCCACCGCGGGCCAGGCCCGCCGCTACCGCGAGGCCATCGAGGCGCGCTGGGCCACGGTACAGACGTTTGCCGAGCACGCGTTCGTGAGCGCCATGGCTCGCTTTCGCGCCGAGCAGCCCCCGACCATCGCCAACGATGCGCGCGCGCAGCTGCACGAGGTCACCGACGCGGGGGCCGAGGTCGTCGTCGTCTCCAACTCGGAGCCGGGCAAGCTGCGCGCATGGTTCGAGGCGGTGGGCATCGACGCGGGCGAGGGCCCCGGCCACGAGCTGCGCATCCGCGGCTCGGCCGGCAAGCAGCTGCTGGGTGGCGATCTCACCATCGACGTCTCCGGCCGCCGCGTGCACGTCGATCGCCCGCGCTACCGCGAGGCCATCGAGCAAGAGCGCCCCACGCTCGTCATCGGTGACATCTTCTCGCTCGACCTCGCGCTGCCCCATGCGATGCGCGAAGACGGCGACCCCGCGGCCCCGCGCATGCTCGCGCTGCGCCGCCATCGACACACCCCCGCGTGGATCCTCGACGACCGCGCCGCGGGAGCGATCGACCACGTCGTCGACCGGTTCGCGGACCTCCGCGCCGTAGTCGACTCCAACCCGGAGAGGTGAACCCGTGCCGAAGTGGCTCGAAGAGCTTGCGCCGATCCTCCTGCTGCTCGTAGCGATCGCCATCGTCATCAACCGGCTGCCGCGCGTCGAGCTCGGCCACAGCGACCGCTACCGCCACCGCCGCGCCCGCAACTGGCTCCCCGTGGGCCTGCTGTACTCGTTCCTCTACATGGGGCGGTACAACCTCACCGTCGCCAAGGGCGTGTTCGAGGACATGGTCGACGCCACGGGCGCGCCGCTGATGACCAACGCCGACTTCGGCACGATCTTCGGCATCGGCACCGCGGTCTACGGGTTCTCGTTCGTGCTCAACGGGCCGCTCACCGATCGCATCGGCGGCAAGAAGGCGCTGCTGCTCGGGGGCTTCGGCGCCGCGCTGGCCAACCTCGCGATGGGCTGGATGACGCTCGCCGGCCACACCGGGAACCTGCCGCTGTGGTTCTCGGTGCTCTACGGCCTCAACATGTACTTCCAGAGCTTCGGCGCGGTCGCGATCGTGAAGATCAACGCGCCCTGGTTCCACGTGCGCGAGCGCGGCGTGTTCGGGGCGATCTTCGGGATCTTGATCTCGCTGGGCATCTACTTCGCGTTCGACGTGGGCAAGATCATCGTCGACAACCTACCGCTCGAGTGGGTGTTCTTCGTGCCCTCGATCGTGCTCGGCCTCGCGTTCGCGAGCGTCAAGCTGCTCGCGGTCGACCGCCCCAGCCAGGCCGGCTACGACGACTTCGACACCGGCGACGCCTCGTCGGGCCAGGAGCACCTGCCGCCCGATCCGGTGAAGGAGGTGTTCCTCCGCATGTTCCGCAGCCGCATCGTGATGACGATCGCGGCGATCGAGTTCTGCAGCGGCTTCCTGCGCCAGGCGATCATGCAGTGGTACCGCACCTACGCCAAGGCGGTGGGCGACTCGGGCTCGTTCGTCTACGAGAACTGGGGGATGCTGCTGTGCTGCGCGGGCATCTTGGGCGGCGTGCTCGCGGGCGTGATCTCGGACCGCGTGTTCCACTCGCGACGCGGACCGGTCGCCGCCGTGCTCTACGCCGCCATGCTCGGCAGCGCGATCATGCTCAGCTTCTTGCTCGGCTCGCCGCTGCTCGGCGTGCTGATCGTGTTCATGTCGATGTGCGTGATCGGAGTGCACGGCATGCTCTCGGGCACCGCGAGCATGGACTTCGGCGGCCGCCGCAACGCCGGCATCGCGGTGGGCATCATCGACGGCTTCGTGTACTTGGGCACCGCGGTGATGTCGTTCACCTACGGCGCGCTGTTGCCCGATCCCGAGGGCGGCACGGGCTCCGAGGTGGGCGACTGGATCGCATGGCCGGTGGCGATGATTCCGGTGGCCGCGATCGGGTTCTTGTTCGCCAGCCGCGTCTGGCACGCGACGCCGGCCAAGGACAAGCAGGCGCGCGAGGGGTGAGCCGGAGTCCGAGCCACCCAACGGAAGCCCCGCGGCGCCGTGGCCTAGCGCTATTTGCGCACCTCTGGAATCGAGAAAGAATCTCGAGGCCGTGTCGAAAACCCAGGGGGTCGATCGTCGCCGCGATGAACCCGGCGCGGAGCACCCGCGCCACCTCATCACCCCTCGATTCGAAGACGAAGACCACCCCATGGCACACGGCAAGTTCACCTGGTTCGAGCTCATCACCAACGACATCGACAAGGCCAAGACCTTCTACACGGAGACGCTCGGCTGGAAGGCCACCAGCATGGACATGGGCAGCTTCACGTACCAGGCGCTCGCGTACGGCGAGCAGATGCAGGCCGGCTTGGTCGCGCCCCAGGGCGGCGCCCCCAATCACTGGATCTCGTACCTCTCGGTCGACGACGTGGATGCGCGCGCGCGCAAGGTGACCGAGCACGGCGGCAAGATCCTCGTGCCCCCCACCGACATCCCCACCATCGGTCGCTTTGCGCTCGTCGCCGACCCCCAGGGCGCGCGCTTCAACCTGTTCAAGGGCACGAGCGACAGCGGCGGCAGCACCCGCTTCCACTGGAACGAGCTGTGGTCGCCCAATGCCGCGGAGGTGCTGCCGTTCTACGAGGAGGTGCTCGGCTTCGCGGTCGAGACCATGCAGATGCCCAACGGCGACTACTACGTGCTCAAGAACGCCGAGGGCGGCCAGGGCGGGCTGATGACCTCGCCGATGCCGGGCGTGCCCGCGATGTGGCTGCCGTACGTGGCGATCGACGATTGCGACGCCGCGACCGCCCGCGCCAAGCGAATGGGCGGCGAGGCGAAGGTGGAGCCCAACACCATCGAGGGGATCGGCCGGCTGGCGATCGTCCGCGACAGTGTGGGCGCCGTGATCGGGCTGATCACACCCGCGAGCTAGCGCGGCGGCGGCGGAGCACGAAGCCCGCCACGACCATCAGCCACGGGAGGCCTCGGCCTCCGTGGCCCTCGCCGCTGGTGCAGGCGCAGCCGCTGGTGTCGCCCGGGCGGGCGCCGCCGTCGAGGCCGCTGTCGGTATCGATCGTGCCCGTGGTGCCGCCACCGGTGTCGGGATCCGGCTCGTCCCCGGTGCTGCCCACGGGCCCGCCGCTGCTGTCGACGGAGCCGGTGTCCATGCCACCGCCGGAGCTCTCCCCGCTCTCGTCACACGCATCGCCCATGCCATCGCCGTCGGCGTCGGCCTGGTCGGGGTTGGCGACGTCGGGGCAGTTGTCGTCCGCGGCGCACACCCCATCCTCGTCTTCGTCGTTGCCGGCGTCGGCCGGGCACTCGTCACATAGATCGCCGATGCCGTCCCCGTCGCCGTCGACCTGGTTGACGTTGAGGTTGTTGGGGCAGTTGTCGACGTCACCGCAGATCGTGTCGCCGTCGATGTCGTCGTCGGGATCGCCGGGGCACGGATCGCACTCGTTGCCGGCACCGTCCATGTCGTCGTCGACCTGGGTGGGGTTGGCGAGGCCGAGGCAGTTGTCGGTGCTGTCGCAGGCCATGTCGCCGTCGGCGTCGTTCATGGCGTCGTTGGGGCACGCGTCGCAGGCATCGCCCGCGCCGTCCATGTCCATGTCGACCTGCATGGGGTTGGCGATGGCCGGGCAGTTGTCGGCTCCATCACCAATGCCGTCGCCATCCGAGTCGAGCCCGCCGCCGCTCTCGAGGTAGGCGATGATGTTGGCACGCAGGTTGAGCGCCTCGGGCGCTGGGGTCCAGAAGTTCGAGGTCGTGAGGCCACCGAACATCACCGTGCCGCCACCGAAGTCCAGCTCCGCGAGGTTGGGGTTGCCCCCGTCCGAGTCGATGATGTGGGGGATCAGCCCGGGCCCGCTCACCGAGGCATGCGCGTAGGAGCTGCCGGTGAAGCCCGCGGGCGAGGTCGGCAAGAACGGCCCGGTCCAGATCGCGTGCGCCGGATTGGAGGCCATCCCGGGGTCGGCCGGGAAGTCGCCGTTGTTGAGCATGATGCCGCCAAAGCCCCACGCCTGGTTGCCGCCCTCGTTGGGCCCGGCGTTGAGGAACAAGCCGCCGCCCGCGCTGACCCACGCCTCGATCGCGGCCTGGTTGGCCATCATGAACGCCTGCAGCTCCGTCGCGTTGCTGTCGCTGCCCTCCATGTAGATGAAGGTGTAGGTGCCCGAGTAGAGCGTGCCCGCGTTCACGGTCTCGTAGCGCAGATCGTCCCAGCCGCCGACACCGAACACCATGTCCATGGCCTGCTCGTTGGTGTTCGAGCCCCACGGCGCGCCCACGGTCGAGCGAATGTAGGCAACGGCGGCATCGGCCTCGGCCTCGGCCACGACCAAGGTGGTCGTTGCGGCGCCGAGTCCCAGCGCGAGGGTGGCCATCCTATTGAGCTTGTAATCGAGTCGAGTCATCGTGCTTCCTGCCCGGACCAGAGTGCCATGAAAACAAAGAGGGCGAGACCGCACTCGTCGGCCTCGCCCATTGGCTCGATGGCCCCCGCCATCTCCGCCGTCCCCCGGCTATTACTCGTTCTCGATCGCCCCGTTGATGATCCAAGTCTCGATGTCGGAGATCTCCGCTTGGGAGAGCGACCCCTCGCCTGTGAGAGGATTGTAAGGCATTTGGAGGCCCTGGATGCGATCATCACCCGTCAGCTTGAGAAATAGGTAGCTGCTTGTGGGGTCACCCGGGGTGATGAGCGGCATGTCGGTCAGCTGACCCGAGGGCTCGAGCAAGCGCGCATAAACGCCGTCCCCGAGCAAAGTAAGGCCTCCTTGGGGGTCATCGCGGTTGTGGCAACCACCACAATTGAACTCGAGGATCAGACGAATGCGCTTGTCCCAGGTCACGCCATCGCCCAGCAGATTGAGCTCGGCCGGGTTCTCCGTGAAGCTGCAGCCGTTGTAGTCGATGGGACCCGAGAGCATCGCGCCGTCGCCCTCGTCGGGGAATCCCTCGACCAAGCAGAACAGCGCGAGCATCTCATCGATGGTGAGCGGCGCGTTGGCCAGCGGCATGCGCGACCCCGGCACCGATTCTCCGTGCATCTCGCCGCGCATGCGCCCGATGAGGTAGCTGCCGATCGGATCGCCGGGCTCGAGCATGCTGACCGGCGTGCTGCCGTGCGAGCCGAACACGCCGTTGCGGTTGGCGTCGCCCATCACGATGCCGGTGCCGATCAGCTCCTGCACGTCCTCGATCTGATACTGCTGCACGCGACCCAGCAGGTGCGTGCCGTCGCCGATCATCCACCATGCGCTGCGGTAGCGGGCATAGCCGCTCTCTTGCACCTCGCCCGCGGCGTTCACGAACGAGCGGATGAAGCTCATCGTGCCGTAGCTCTGGCGCACGCCGTCTTGGCTGGGCATGGGCGTGGCCAGGTGGATGTGCAGGCCCGGAGCGTCGGCGGGCGGCTCGGCGTCGCCGTAGTCCTCGCTCTCGCCCGGGATCAGCTGGACCCACCCGATCTCGAGCTCGTCGCCGCCGAAGCCATAGCCGTCGAAGCGCACGCGATCGCCAGGTCGCTCGCAGCCGTCGAACACCGCCCCGAACTCACCCGACTGGATGTTGCACGGCGAAGAGAACGCGGCCGCGAAGTTCGCCGGCGTGTGGAGATCGGGATACTCCTTGGTGTTGTGGCACACCCCGCCGTTGGGAGTGCACGTGCGCCAGATGACCTTCTTGTGCAGGTCGAGCCCGGTGGGGAAGCGCTCCTGGGCCAGCAGCACCACCGGATCGTCGCCCGTGTAGGGCTCGACGTCGGGCGCCTCGTCGACCTGCGGCCGATCGGGTTCGAAGTCGATGCGCCCGGAGTTGTAGTCGACGAATTCGCGGCAGCCCGGGACGAGCAGCGCCACGATCGCGAGACCTCCAAGGATGCTGCGCAGCTTCATGCGTGGATCTCCATGCGCTCGCGATCACACGAACAGGTCGTCGAAGGGCTCGTCGGCGGGGAAGAACTCCGCGTGCTCGGCCCCCAGCGCGTCGAGCATCGTCTTCCACATCGAGCGGTAGGAGAACACGGGACCGTCCGGCGAGAGGTCGGAGGGGTTGGTGCTGCCGAGCTTGCGCCCGCGCGCGCCGATCGGCCCGCCCATGAACGGCATCGACATCCAGCGGGTGGCGTAGTCGCCTCCGTGGTCGCTGCCGCGAGCCGAGTTGAACGGCGCGCCGCGGGTGGAGCGGGAGAACTCGCTGCCGGCCGCGACGATCGTGTGATCCCAGTACTTGCCGCCGGAGGGGTGATCCATGCGCCGCAGCGCCCACTCGAGCGCGGAGAGCAGCCGGTTGAACCCCTGGATGCGCATCGGCAGCTCGGTCTCCTCGTCGGAGTGGTAGTCGTAGCCGCCCTCGTCGAGATAGACCGCCGGGCAGCCAAAGTGGAACAGGCGCAGCGCGAGGTGGGCATTGCGGCCGGGCCCGCCGCTGCCGAACGCCTGGGCCAGCTGGGCGTTGGAGATCCCGTCGTAGAGCTCGTTGGACCCGTCGCCCACCTTGAGCATGTCGCTGGCGAAGATCTCGGCGTAGGCCTTGGTGGCCTCGCGCGACTGGAGATAGGCGTCGATGGTGGAGAAGTGCGCGGGGTTGACGGCCTCGCGATGGCGCAGATCGTAGCCGTCGGCGAGCTGCCGCGCCCACTCGGGCAGCTGGCGGCTGGCGTTGGAGTCGAACAGATCGAGATCGTCGCCGCGCAGCACGGGCGGACGGTAGGCGCCGTAGAGACCGCCCCCGCGACCCATGCCCGACTCGCCCATGATCACCGCGGGCAGCAGCGTCTCGCCGGCCGCCGCGGCCTCGGTCACGCGCTCGCGCAAGCCATAGTTGAGCATGGTGAACAGCCCGGTCTCGCCGCCCACGTAGCCGGTGAGCCAGCGCTCGAGCCCGGTGTTGTGGTTGCCGTCGGCGCTGCCGGCCAGCGGCTCGTGGTCGACGCAGGGCATCACCGCGATCTCGTTGGTGAAGCTGGTGACCGAGCGCAGCCCCAGCCCCTGCAAGTCCTCGGTGAGCCACTCGCTGGTCTCGCCGAGCATGCGCCCCACGCCCCACTCGGTGCCCGAGGCCACGCCCGAGGCCAGGCCGAAGGGGTTGAACTCGCTGCCCACGTCGCCGTTGAACGCGGTGGGAAAGCGAAAGCCGCCGGAGAGGCGGATGTACACGAGGTGCTTGGCGGTGCCAAAGCCCACCGTCGCGTGCGCGGGGCGGGGAACCCAGATGTGCGGGAACGCGACCGCGGTCGCGGCCACGCCCGCGCCCTGCAAGAGGCGGCGACGGGTGAGCTTGTTCGATGCGTTCATCGGGAGTCTCCGGTGGACATCGTGTTCGCCGTGATCGGTCGTGGGGGCATCAGCCGCCCCCCCTTGGGGGGCACCTCGATGCTGCGTTCGCGGTGATCGGTTGCGGGGGGCATCAGTAGAACAACATCTCGGAGCTGGAGAGCAGCGCGAAGCAAGCGGGGCGCGCGAATGTCTCGGCGTCGCAGGGCGCCGGGGTGCATGCGGAGGCGGCTCCATCGGCGAGCGCACGCTCGGCGTCGTCGAGGCTGCGGCCGAGGAACAGCCGCTGTTGGTGGGCGAGGATCGCCCGAGCCGTGTCTGCGTCGAGGGCCTGGCGCGGGGTCACGCCCTCGGGCAGCAGGCGCTCGACGTCGATGCCGCGGCCTGCGATCCCGCACAGCTCGGCCACGAACGCCTCTTGCACCGCGGTGTTGAGCACGGACACCGTGGTGAAGCGACCGCCGACCTCGTTGGAGGGGCAGCCGCCCAGGGTGCGCGCGAGGTTGCGATAGTCCGTGACCACCTCGCGCTCGTCGTCGAGATCCCAGCGCGAGAGGTTGACGAGCGCGTAGGCCCAGCCGCCGGCCTCTTCGAGCGCATCCTCGCCGGTGTAGTCGTCGGGGTGCGGCAGCCGGTGATCACACTGGCCGAGCTCGATGCCGGTGGTGCGCACGATCGAGTCGATCCAGCCCTCGACCTCGATCTGCTTGAGCGGGCCGTAGGTCCAGCGCAGGCCGGTCGCCGACGCGCCCTCGCTCGATTGCAGGTAGGCAAACGAGGTGCCGATCGCGTGGTGCAGCGCGCGGATGTCCCCGTCGTAGCGCAGCAGGTGCCGCACGAGCTCGTGGCGCACCTCGGGCACGGCACTGCCGAGCGAGTAGCCGAAGTACTGCGAGATCGCGCTGTCGACCGCGGTCTCCCAGAACTCGGGCTGGGCCGCGATCGTGCGCCCGGGCAGCTGCAGCGTCTTCCACTCGTCGGGAGTGAGGTAGCCCGACCACATCGTGCCTTCTTGCTCGCCCTGGTGCTCCATGCGACGCGTGTCGGGCGTGAGCATGAGCTCCTGGTAGCCCCACTGGATGCTGGTGCACTCGCCGATCGTCTCGGGGTCGCGCTCGCCATCGCCATCGACGCAAGCGAAGTCGATGAACGCATCGGGCACCACGCCCACGTGCGGGTGAGTCCAGTAGCCGTTGGTCCACAGCTGATACATGCGCCCGAGATCGGCGCGCTCGGCCTCGTAGGGCGGGCGGCCGAGGAACAGCTTGAACACGAACTCGGCGCGATCGCCTGGCGTGTCGTGGCGGCGCACCACCACCGGGTGGGCCGAGGCCACGGCCGCGAACTCGTCCCACGCCACGCGCCCGCGATAGGCCTTGCCCACCAGCTCGTCCATGTCGAAGGCGCGCTCGAAGTTGACGGCGCGGTTGTTGTAGAGGAGCGTGTCGGCCCAGCGGCGCTGGTTGACCCGCACGTACTCTTCGCTGTCGAGCACGGTGCTCACCACCTCGCCCCAGCTGCGATCGTTGCCGCACACGTCGACGATCTCGGTGGGCGTGGGAAAGCGGCCGAGGAAGTCGGCATGGATCCGGCGGCAGGCCTCGGCGCGATCGACCGGCCGCAGCGCCAGGCCCACGCCCCACGCCGAGCCGCACAGGCCAACGTTCACCGGGTTCTCGAGCCCGAGGCCGTCGCAGTAGGATCGACACGCGCCATCGCAATCGATCGCTTCGCCGGGCAGCGGCGGAGCCACCTCGCGCGGCGCGGGCATCGTGTCGCTGCCGCCCGCGAAGTTGCCGTCGGTGATCGGATCGCCGTTACCGACCAGCTGCCCGGGGCCGCGCGCCGGGTTGCCGGGGTCCATGCCCTCCACGCCGCCGCCGCAGGCCGCCGCCCACAAGCCAGTCGCGAGACCCAAGGCTGCGGTCGACCCTCTTCGTCGTCGCCAAGCTCGTCGCATCGATGTCACCGGGGGTCAGCGTAGCGCGATGTCGCGGCGGCCAATAGCCCGTACCGAGCCCCGATCGTCGGGGTCTCGTGGCCCCAGATGCGACGCGGGCCCACATCCACGGGCGAGATCGTGAGGCGAGCGGCCGAGCGCGTTCGCGACCAGACGATCGAACGCAGCTCGGTATACTCGCCGCCGATGATCCACGGTCGCGGCTTCGTTTCCTGGCTTGGCCCTCTGTCGTGCGCTGCGGTGGTGGCCTGCGTGCTATCGGCGCCCACGCTGACCTTCGCCGCACCCAAGGGCAAGAGCAAGAAGGCCGAAGCGAGCAAGACCGATGACGCGAGCGCGCCTGCAAGCGATGCGAGTGACGCGAGTGACGCGAGTGACGCGAGTGATGCGAGCGACGCGAGCAAGACCGACGACGCGAGCGCGCCCGACGAGTCCTCGTCGAGCAAGGGCAGCGCGTCGACCAGCGCCGGCGTGACCACGAGCAGCGGCACGACCAAGAAGGGCGCCGCGATGAAGGGCCGCTTCGGGTTCGGAGCGATGCGCACGGTCTCGGGGCTCAACGGGCTCTTCGGTCGCTACTACCTCGCCAATCGGCTCACGCTCGGCTTGACGGCAGGGGTCGCCACGTTCAGCCACAAGGACACCGACGACAACGGCGACTTCACCCGCACGCGCACCGTGGGAGCGTTCGCCGTGGGCCCCGAGGTGTTCTTCTGGCCCGTGCAGGGGCCCCGCGATCAGCAGGTGCACGCGGACTTCGGCGCCGGCGTTCGCGTGCTCACCTACGTGGGCTTCTTGGGCTTGCCCGAGGATCAGCAGAGCAACACGCTCGACACGCCGCTCGAGATCGACATCGAGATCCCCGCCGCCGTCCAGGTGTTCATCGGACCGCGCGTCTCGATCAACCCGGAGTTCGGGGTGGCGCTCCGCATCATCCCCGGTACTCGCGAGCCCGACGGCAACGGCGACTTCGACATGAACCCTGGCACCGGCATCGGCCAGCGCCTGGGCACGAGCAGCGGCCCGGGCCTGGGCTTCGAGCTCGGCAGCCACGCCGGCTTCTTCATGGGGATCGGCGTGGGCTTCTACTTTGGCAAGCTGCCGAGCTCGTGAGCCCGAACGCCCGCCATCCCGGACATTCGCGGGGCCCCCGCCGCCTCCCTCGAGTTTCTCTCGAGGCTCCGTAATCGAGCTCCCCCTCGCGTTACCCACGGATCTACGAGCGAGCCTGCGCCCCCGTGCCACGCCACAGCACAGACCCCTCGGTCGCCCACCTGCCCGCCGCGGCGCGCTTCGACGAGCCCACGTCGGAGGCCGCGGTCGTTGCGCAGGCGAAGGCCGGCCGGATGGAGGCCTGGGCCGGGCTCTACCAAGCGCACTACGCCGCGATCTTCCGTCACGTGCGCTACCTGAGCGGAGCGAGCGCACCCGTCGAGGACCTCGTGCAAGAGGCGTTTGCGCGCGCCCTCGTGGCCCTGCCCGGCTTCGATGGGCGCGCCTCGTTCTCCACCTGGCTGCACGGGGTCGCGGTGAACGTGGTGCGCAACCACTGGCGCGCGCGACAGAGCACCGAGACCGCCCACCAGCGCTACCAAGACATCAACGCCGTGCACCGCGTGGGGGCGAGCAACGAGGTCGATCGCGCACACATGCACAAGCGCCGCGCCGAGGCCGTGTATGCGATCCTCGAGGGGCTGCCCTCGCACCTGCGCGAGGCGTTCGTGCTGCGTGACCTCGAGGGCTTCTCCCCCGCCGACGCCGCGGCGCAGCTCGGGATCTCGCCGGGCAATCTCTCGGTGCGCGCCAGTCGGGCGCGCGAGCGCATCCGCCACGAGCTCGAGCAGCTGGGCTGGCTCTCGCCGAGCGCGGAGGTGCGAGCATGACCGCCGACGCAGAGCTCGGCGCGCTGCTCGACGACGTGGTGCGAGCGGTCGACGAGGATCTGATCGCGGATCCCGGCTGCCCCGATCTCGCCGCCGTGCTGGCCCGCGCGCACGAGCTCGATCCCTTGCGCGTCCCCGCCACGAGCGTGGCCGAGGTGGCCCAGTGGGCGCCGGTCGTATCGATCCAGCAAGGGCACCGCCGCCGTCGCACTCGCGATGACGTGGAGCTGCTCGCGGTGATCGAGGGCGTGCGCGCCCACGTGGAAGAGGACGTCGCGCAGCGGCTGGGCACGCCTCCGCCGGTGCGGACCGCCGAGCCCTCCTCGCCGCAGCCCCGCCGCGTGTGGGCGCTAATGCTGGCTGCGGCGGCGGTGCTGTTGGTGGTGGGGGCAGGCGTGCTCCAGAGCGGTGGCGCCCGCGAGCAAGACGATCGTGCGCGCAGCGAGGCGGTGCTGATCGGGCCCACGCAGAGCTCGGAGCGATCGAACGAGATGACGCCCACCACGCCCGAGCCGGAGGCCGAGCCGGCCGAGGTCGAGCCGCCCGCGGCCGAGCCAGAGCCAGAGCCGATGGCCGAGCCAGAGCCAGAGCCCGCCGACGCCCGCACGCCCTCGCGACCACGCACCACGCCCCCGCTGCCCACGCTCGAGGAGCTCGATGCTGCGGCCCATGCCGCCTGGCGAGCGGGCGACCTCGTCGAAGCCGAGCGACTGTTTCGCCGCCTGGCCAAGCGCGCGGGCAACGATCGCCTCGGCGACCTCGCCTATGGCGATCTCTTCACGCTCGCGCGGCAGACCAAGGCACCGGCCAAGGAAGCCTCGCTCTGGCGCGAGTACCTCGATCGCTTTCCCACGGGTCGCTTCTCCGACGACGCGCGCGCCGGCCTGTGTCGACGCGCCTCGGGAGCAGCGCAGGTGCAGTGCTGGGCGCGCTACCTCGAGGAGCGACCGAGCGGCGCCCACCGGGCCCAAGCGCAGCGCGCGGTGGCCTCGGCCGGAGTCGAGCCATGAGCTGCTCGCGGCGCGGGGCGTGGGCGCTCGTGGGGCCGTGCGCGTGGCTGCTTGGAGGCTGCGCGATCGATCTCCTCGTGGGCGAGGCCCCGAGCGGCAATGAAGCCTCGACCTCCAGCAGCACCGCAGACCCCACCGCTGCGCCTTCAAGCACCGGGTCGACCATGCAGGAGACCGACGCGCCCGCGACCACCGAGAGCGGCACCACGACGCACGACGAGGGCACGAGCACCGGTCCGATCGTCGAGGGCACGAGCACCGGCCCCACCCTGGAAGGCACCAGCACCACCGGCGAGATCGATTGCAACGGCCTCGGCTTTGCCGACTGCACCGAGCTCCCCCACTGTCTGTGGTACGGCTCGCCCAAGGTGGGCGAGTGCGCCCCAAGCCCATGCGAAGACCTGCGGCACGAGTGCTTCTCGCTGCCCTACGAAGATTGCCAGGCCGCGTTCCCGTGCGCCTGGGTGGGCGAGCCCGAGGTGGGCGAGTGCGGGCCGATCGAGTGCGTCCCCTGCGAGGTCCTCGGCAACGACCAGTGCATGGAGACGCCGACCTGCGTGTGGGACGAGGGCGAGATGTTCTGCTTGCCGGCGTGATCACGCGCGGGCCCAGCCGGGACCGGCGACTCGGCTTGGTCGGCGGACACTTCTGCGGTTAGATGATCGAGCCGCCGCCTCGTGCCTCTTTCCCCGCTCATCGCCGCTGCGCTCGCGCTCGTCGCTGCCCCCGGCGCGACGACGGGCCCCGCCGATGCGGCCACCGCCACCGCGCCCGAGCGCCAGTCGGTGCGGGCGGTGCTGTTGCGCCCGTCGCAGCTCGACAGCGCCGCGCTGCTCGAAGCCCTGGAGCTGCGCAGCCCTCAGCGCACGCTCGCCGTCCCGCCCTGGCCCGACGCCCCGTCCTCGCGCTTCGGGCTCTACGCGGTGGCCACCGTGGTGCTCTCCGAGGCTGGCCTCGCCGTGACCGTGGTGCTCTCGGACGGCCGCGCCTACTACCGCACGCTCGAGGCCTCCTCCACCGATGCTCCGCGGGTGGCCGCCAGCGCGATCGCCAACCTGCTGGCCGCCATCGAAGAGGACGAGCTGCCCCCCGATGAAGAGGATGTGCCGCTGCCCCCCGAGCAGGAGCCGACGGCAGCGCCCACGCCCGCGCCCGAGCCGATCCCCAAGACGGCTCCCGCCGCCTCGACGCCAACGCCAACGCCTGCGCCACCGCCACCGGCGCCCCTCGAGCTCGAGGCGCTCACCTCGGGCACCCTCGCCGCCGCGGTGGGCCCGCCGAGCCCCCGCGGCTTCGTGGGCGGGGGCGCGCTGGTGGGCCTCGAGCTGCGCTGGCCTCGCGGGCTGCTCGCCTCGCTGGCCGTGCGGAGCCACTGGCACCGCCCCGATCCGCTCACCGTAGGACGCACCCGCGTGTCGCTGGGGGGTGG
>JBFIJN010000113.1:0-19332 GCA_041600735.1 Nannocystaceae bacterium | reverse complement strand
GTGCTCGAGGTGTTCTATCCGGGCTTGCCCGACCACCCCGGTCACGCGATCGCGGCTCGGCAGATGCACGGAGGCTTTGGCTCGCTGCTCTCGTTCCGCCCCGCGGGCGAGGAGGCACGCGCCCGCGCCGTGATGAACCGACTCCAGCTGTTCTGCGACGCCAGCTCGCTGGGAGGCCTCGAGAGCCTGGTCGAGCACCGCGGTCGCACCGAGGGCGAGCGCAGCCCGCTGCCGCCCGATCTCCTGCGACTGTCGATCGGAATCGAAGATCCGGGCGACCTCGTGGCCGACCTCGCGCAAGCGCTCGACCTACGCTGACCCGCCATCCGACGGCTCGCGATCTCGGATGGTAACCTCGTGGGCGATGATGATCGCTCGAACGCCCTCGCGCTCGCCCTCGCGCTCGCCCTCGTGGGCGCTGGTCGCTCTCGCCCTGCTCGCGCTCGGCTGCCCGGGTGACGACACGACGGGAGCAACCGGCACGACCTCCGACGGCACGACCTCCACGGAGAGCATCGGGGGCTCGTCCACCACGGGCGATTCCAGCGACTCGGCGACGACCGTGGCCGAGGGCTCGAGCGGGCTCGACAGCAGCAGCGGGGCCTCGCCCACGTGCGGCGACGGAATCGTCGACGGCGACGAGACCTGCGACGACATGGGCGAGTCGGCGAGCTGCGATGCCGACTGCACCGCAGCCGAGTGCGGCGACGGAACCGTCAACGCCGCGGCGGCCGAGACCTGCGACGAGCGCGGCGAGACGGCCACCTGCAACGTGGACTGCACCACGCCGAGCTGTGGCGACGGCGTCGCCAATGCTGCGGCCGGCGAGCAGTGTGACGACGGCGGGTTCTCGGTGTCGTGCGACGACGACTGCACCCCCGCCGAGTGCGGCGACCTGGTGATCAATCCCAACGCCGGCGAGCTCTGCGACGACGGCGGGGCCTCGGCGAGCTGCGACGCCGATTGCACGCCGGCCGAGTGTCCCGACGGCACGCTCAACGAGGCCGCCGGCGAGATCTGCGACGAAGGCAGCCAGACCGCCACCTGCGACCTCGATTGCACGCCGGCCGAGTGCGGCGACGGCTACCCCAACGGGCTCGCCGGCGAGCTGTGCGACGGCGGAGGCGAGACCGCGATGTGCAATGCCGACTGCACGCTGGCCCAGTGCGGCGATGGTGTCCTCAACGTCACGGCGGGCGAGCAGTGCGACGACATGGGCGCCTCGCCGCAGTGCGACAGCGATTGCACGCCGCCGCTGTGCGGCGATGGTGTGATCAACGGCCCCGCGGGCGAGCAGTGCGACGACGGCAACTTGGTGGCGGGCGACGGCTGCGACGGCTGCCTCATCGAGGTCGGCCCCGGCGACTGCGCGCCGGGCTTCACCACCGTCTCCACCGCACCGGGCGGCACCATGGTGCTGTGCGACGATCCCACCAACACCACCTGCGAGGAGGACCTGGAGATCGCCTGTCCGCCCGCGTGGGGCCTGTGCTCGCGATTGCAGCACGTCAACCGCAACACCGGGTGGAACGTACCGGTGGGCGGCGCCGGCACGATCGCGGTAGGCGAGATCTACTGCCGCGGCGGAGGCGGAGGCGCGGGCCACTACACCCTCGGGCCCTACGACGGCGTCACCAGCCTCGAGAACGACCCGCCGCTCAACTGCGGCTACGGCAGCTCGCGACCGTCGTGCCCGAGCGGCTTCGGGTGCAACGAGCTCACCGTCTCCGCAATCTGCTGCACGCCCACGCCGAGCTGCGGCAACGGCGTGGTCGACTCGGTCGAAGAGGAGTGCGACGACGGCAACCTCAGCGACGACGACGATTGCCTCAACTCGTGCTCGTGGCGCGTTCCGACCGCGCACGGGGTCCCGGGCATCGGCTGCTGATCCTGCGCGAGCGCTCCATGACCACGTCGACCCGCGGGAACGGGTCGACGGGGTTTCGTCCGTGCGAAACCCTCACCCGCGTACCGGACGGCTCGCGATCAGCCCTCGAGCTTCTCGACCACGATGTCGATGAAGTCCTCGGCGGAGAGATCGCGATACTTGTGCGTGCCCTCGAACCAGTCGACGACCGAGTCCGCCTCACCCTCCTTGATCTTGCGGGTGAGCGAGCGATAACCGTTGAGCAGCTCCGACACGCGCGCGCGGACCTCGTCGGCCTGCTCGTGGTCGCGGTGGTAGTGCTTCTTGAGCCACTTGAAGATCAAGTGGACCAGCGTGGGATCGGCCTCGTTGAGCAGCTCGTACGATTGATCGGGGGCCATCAGCCCCTGCTCGATCCCTTGGAGCAACGTCAGGGCGGCGTGCTTTTCTTCCTCGAAGGCCAAGCGCGAATTGTGCACTGGTTCGACCCGGGCGTCTCGGCCCCAACCACCGAGGCGCGTGGAAGCGGAGCTATCCCCGGAATTCGCGCGAATCGAGGGGCGCCCGGCCTCGAGGCCCGGGACCCTCCCGCGCTCGGTCCGCGTTTTCAGCCGTGCGGCTGGCCGCTCGAGCGGCGCAGCCCCACGTGGGCCAGCGCCTCATCGACCGCGTGGATCCGTTGCTCGAGCGACAGCTCGACGTCGGGCACCACCCCCACGCCATCGATCACGCCATCCTTGGGCGAGAAGTAGCGCGCGATCGTCAGCTTGAGCACCGAGCCATCGGGCAAGCCCATGACCTCCTGCACCGTGCCCTTGCCGTAGCTGCGCTCGCCCAAGCTCTTGGCGCGGCCGTTGTCGCGCAGCGCTGCGATGAGCAGCTCGGCGGCCGAGGCACTGTGGCGATCTTGCAGCACCACGAGCGGGGTCGTGGTGTCGGTGCCCGCCTCGTGCGCGAGCTCCTCGCGAAGGATCCTCCCGCCGCGACCGCGGGTGCGAGTGAGGATGCCGTCGGCCACGAACAGGTCGGCGACCACCAGCGCCTCATCGACCTCACCGCCGGGATTGCCGCGAAGATCGAGCACCACCGCGGCCAACCCCTCGGCCCCGGCCGAGCGTCGCAGCTGCTCGAGTCGCTTCTTGAACGCTTCGCCGGTGCCGTGCGCAAAGCCCTCGAGCTGGACGAGCGCGGCCTTGCCCGCGCCGCCCTGGCCAGCGCGCGGGGCCACCTCGATGAGCTCGGAGCGCACCAGCTCGCGCACGGGCTCGCGGAGCACCACGTCGATGCGCGACGGGCCCGCGTCGCGGCCTCGCTGCACGCGCAGCGCGATCTTCTCGCCAACCTCTCCGCGGAGCATGGCCTCGGCCTCGAGCTGGCTGAGCAGGCGCCCCGCGGCCACGCCGTCGATGTCGAGGATGTAGTCGCCGGGGGCGAGCCCACCGAGCGCGGCCCCCGATCCAGGCGCCACGCCCATCACCTCGAGCACGCGATCCTCATCGCCGGGCGCCGCGTGCAGGTGCACGGTGAGACCGGCGGTGCCGTCCTTGCCCTGCGCGCGCAGGGCCTTGCGCTCGTGGGCCGTGAGGAAGTGGCTGTGCGCATCGAGACCGGCGACGATGTGCTTGAGCCCCCCGCTCAGCAGCGCCGCGTCATCCACGGGGTCGACGTAGCGATCGAGCACCGTGTCGAGGGCCTGGTGGAACAGGTTGCGATCGAAGGATGCGCTGGTGGCCGTGGCCTCGGGCAGCGCAGCGGCGCCCCACCACGCAAGCAGCCCAGCCGCCACCGCGCCACACGCGAAGCCGCTCCACCACCCACCTGCGCGCATCCTCACCCGTCCCATCCTGACGGACCCGCGCACCGCGGTCCAGCCCCAGCGTAGAGCCAAACCCGAGGGAAGGGGCTACTTGATCCCCTTGCCCTCGTTCTCCTTGGCCTTGATGCGCTGGAGGATCGCCTCGCCCTCGTCGATCACGTCGTCTTCGGCGGTGCGCTTGTCCTGACCCATCGCCGCAACGTCGGCCGCCATGTTCTCGAAGCGCGCGAGCATCTGGTAGAGCGCCAGGCGGCTACCTGGAGCAGCGCCCTCGACGTCCATCTCGTCGTCCTTGGCGGGGACGTGGATGTCACCGCGGGCCCCCTCGATCACGCACTGGTGCGCGGTATTGAGGATGGCCTCGGGCACCTTCACCGACGGCAGCCCCTGCAGGATCGTGAATTCCTGGTCGTAGTGGTTGATGAACGTGTCGATCGCCGCCGCGGAGCCACAGCGCGCGTAGAGCGGGTCGTACTTGTCGGGCACCACGGCCGTGGTGGCATCGATCACGTTGTCGGCGTCGCGCACCGCGAAGTCGGAGCCTGCGGTCGCCAGCATGCCGAAGTCGCTGAGCATGTGGCCGTAGATGATCGAGCGCAGGTAGGCCTTGCGCAGCGCGGGGCCGTCGAGCTTCTTCGAGAACACGTAGGTGAGGTCGTTGTAGCCGCCGCCCAGGTCCTCGCGATGGATGCCGAAGCCGAGCTCGGGATCGATGCGCACCTTCTTGGCCTTGGCCGGAATCTCGGGCGAGCCCTCCATCACCCACAGCGAGTGCGTATCGGTGAGGTAGGCCTCGCGCTCCCGCATCTCCCGCTGGTTGAGCAGCATGCCGATGAGCTTCTCGTCCTTGCGGATCTCGGTGCCCCAGGCCTTGAACTGCGCCGAGGCCATCGCGTCCTCCCAGGTGATCGGCGGCGGCTCTTCCTTGCCGAGCTCCTTCTTGATGTCGCGCAGCACTCCGCGGAACGGCTCGTCGCCGGCGACGACGCGGCGGGCGTACATCTTGACCGCCATCCAGTCGTCCCAGATCTGCTGCTTGTTGTCGACGTAGTGCTTGCGCATGGCCTCGACGGGGGCCTTCACGCTCGCGGGCAACGAGTCGACGTCGGCCTGGGCCGAGTCGCTGTTGAAGTACTGGAGCATGCGCAGCTCGGCGTACGCCTTGAGGATCTTGTCGCGCTGCTCCTTGCCGTAGCCGTTCTTCACGCGAGCGACGAGATCGGCGTACTCGCGGCGCGCCTCCTTGCGGTAGGCCCACGCGTCGGCCTCGGCGGTCGCCTGGATGATCGCGCGCACCTTCTGCTCTTGCGAGATTCCGGCGGGCAGTCGGATCACCGCCATCACGCCAGCATCGAGCTCGTACTGGTAGTCGCCCTCGACGGCGATCGGCGCGTCGGTCACCGCGGGCGGCTTGTTGAGCGCGTAGATCTTCGACAAGACCGGCATCAGCTCGTCGCGCATCGGGTACGGCGGCAGCTCTGGAGGAAGCTCGGTCTTGTCCTTCGGCTCCTTCTTGTAGGCCTCGACTTGGCGCGCCATCGCCTCGTCGCGACTGTCGCAGCCCACGAGGGGTAGCGCGAGGCCGAGCGCCAGCGCCGGAGCCCAACGCGCCGAAGGAATGCCCAAACTCCGCGATTTCAGCACGCTAGCCGCCATTTGCGCCCACGGTAGGCGCCCGCGCCGGGCCCTGTCAAACTGCGAAGCCCAGCGGAGCTCCGTGCATGGGGGCTCGACCCCCTGCGCAGGGGCCTAGACGAGGTTCGTGCGGGTCCAGACGGCCGGACCGCTTGACCGCGGGGCCCGCGGATCGCATCTTCCGTTACGTCACTTTCCATACCCACCCAGGGGCGCGTTTGACGCAGTGCCCGGGAAGCCTCGACGCCATGTCCACCGAGATCGCCACTTCGACCCCCACCGAGACCAAGACCACCCCCGAGGCGATCAGCGACCCCGCAATGGAAGGGGCGCTCACGCTGACCGAGACCGCAGCCGACAAGGTCCGCGAGATCCGTGACGCCGAGACCATCGAGCCGCACTACGCCCTGCGCGTGAAGGTGATGGGCGGCGGCTGCTCCGGCTTCCAGTACGACCTCTACTTCGACGAGCACGCCGAGGGCGACTACGTGTTCGAGAGCCACGGCGTGAAGCTGATCGCCGACCAGATGAGCTTCATGTACCTGATGGGCACCGCGATCGACTACGTCGAGGGCCTGCAGGGCGCCGGGTTCAAGTTCGGCAACCCGAACACGACCGGCAGCTGCGGCTGCGGCTCGTCGTTTTCCGTGTGACCCGCGGGCTCCGTGAGAGGCGCCGCGGACTCGCTGTGAAGCGCGGGCCGGCGGCTCACCACACGTAGCCGGCCACGCCCTCGTCGATGTAGCCGAAGCTCGCGACCGCGTTGTCGCGCTCGGCCGCGCTCACCGTATAGAAGTGATCGCCGTTGCTCGACAGGTACAGGCGATAGAGCGGCACGGAGCCTGCCGTGCCGCCGGCGCTGGCGATGTAGCCCATCACGCCTTCGAGCATGAGCCCTTCGCAGCCCGGGTCTTGGGTGTAGAAGTGAAAGCCGCTCGGGCCGATGCAGCGGTGGAACGGCACGAGGCCGGCGTGCGGGCCCGAGTACAGCTGATAGAAATTGGCGGCCTCGAGCACGAACCCGCAGCACTGCGCCTCGCCGAAATTGGCGGTGTAGAAGTGCTCACCGGTGCCCGGGTGCAGCGAGCGGTGGATGCCCACGCGGCAGCCGTTCACGCCGTCGTCGAAGCTCCCGTTGCAGTCGTCGTCGAGCAGGTTGCAGGTCTCGGCCTGCGGCGCCGGACCATTGCACTGCGGATCGGAGCCCACGCACACCATCACTCCATCGCCGCACGCGGTGGAGCAAGCCTGCTGCACGTCGTCGACGGCTCCGTTGCAGTCGTCGTCGAGTCCGTTGCAGATCTCGCCGCCCGGCAGCGCCGGGGTGCACGGGTGCGGCATGCCGCCCATGCACGACGGCTGGGTCACCTCGCACGAGCCCACGCCGCAGGTCTGCGAGGGCTGATCCTCGTCGATCATGCCGTCGCCATCGTCGTCGAGACCATTGCAGATCTCGCCGCCCGGCGGAGGGTCGTCGGTCTCGCCGCCGGGGCCCGCCGAGGTCACCGGTCCCTCTTGGCCGCCGGAGCCATCGGGAGTGTCGCCGCCGCTGCCGGTCCCGCTGCCGCCCGCGCTCATCCCCTCGGTAGTGTCGTGGCCGCCGACGCTGGCCGCGGAGCCGAAGCCGTCGCCGCCCGAGCCGATCGCACAGCCGACCAGTCCAACGAGGGCAACGAGGCCCGTCACCCCGCCCAGGCTCGCTCCCGTGCCCGTCGATCGCATCCCCACCTCCTTCCCCACCTCCTTTGGGATCCTACGGGGCCAACCGGCGCGGGCGCAACCTCGCAGCGCCGCCGCGGGTGTCCCGTGCACCGGTGTCGCGAGTAGCGTCGTATGCTCTGCGACGATGCGTGCCTCGCTCGTCGCTTCGATGCTCCTCGGTGCGCTCGCATGTCGGCCCGCGGGGTCGCAAGTCGAGCCTACTGCGGGCACGGATCCCCCACACGAGGCCTCGGCCGCCGCGATCACGCCATCCGAGGACGCGAGCGAGGCGCGAGCCGCCCGCAGTGTCACCTTGCCCGAGCACGTGCAAGCGAGCCCGCTCGCGGCGGAGATCGACCGCCTGACGGCCGAGCTCGAGCCTGCGGTGGTGGGCTATCGCCGCGATCTCCACGAACATCCCGAGCTCGGAAACCGCGAGCATCGCACGGCCAAGGTGATCGCCGAGCACCTGCGCGCAAACGGGTGGACGGTGCGCACCGGGGTAGCCCACACCGGGATCGTGGCCGTGCTCGAGGGCGGCCGCCCCGGCGCAGTCGTAGCGCTCCGCGCCGAGATGGACGCGCTGCCGGTGAAGGAGCAGACCGGGCTGCCGTTCGCCTCGAAGGCGACCGCCCCGTGGCATGGCAAGGAGACGCCGGTGATGCACGCGTGCGGCCACGACATGCACATGGCCATCGCGATGGGCGTGGCCGAGCTGCTGCCGCGCGTGCGCGAGCAGCTTCCGGGCACCGTCGTGCTGTTGTTCCAGCCCGCCGAGGAGGGCGCGCCCGAGGGCGAGGAGGGCGGCGCCAAGCTGATGGTGGCCGAGGGCGCCCTCGACGATCCCGCCCCCGAGGTGATCTTTGGGCTGCACGTGGTCCCTGATCGCGTGGGCGATGTGCTGGTGCGCCCGGGCCCGTCGATGGCCAGCGCCGACGGGCTGCGCATCGTGGTGCGGGGCAAGCAGACCCACGGCGCCTACCCGTGGCGAGGCGTGGACCCGATCGTGGTCTCGGCGCAGATCGTGCTCGCGCTGCAGACCATCATCACGCGGCAGATCGACACCACCAAGAGCGCGGCGGTGGTCTCGATCGGTAGCATCGAGGGAGGGGTGCGCGGCAACATCATTCCCGACGAGGTGGAGATGGTCGGCACGATCCGCGCGTTCGACTCGGAGATTCGCCGCGAGCTCCACGAGCGCATCGACCACACCGCACGCCACATCGCCGAGGCGGCCGGTGCGACGGCGCAGGTGACGATCGACGAGGGCTACCCGGTGGTCGACAACGACCCCGAGCTGCTCGCACGCATGCGATCCACGCTGGCCCGAGTGGCGGGGCCCGGTCGGCTGCTCGAGCGTCCGCCCGTGCTCGGGGCCGAGGACTTCTCGTTCTACCAGCAGCGGATCCCGGGGCTGTTCTTCTTCTTGGGCATCGTACCCAAGGGTGCTTCGCTGAAGGATGCGGCGAGCAACCACTCACCGAAGTTCTTCGCCGACGAGGCTGCGCTCGGGCTGGGGGTGCGCTTGATGAGCAACCTGGTGGTGGACTATTTGTTTGCGGCCGCGAAGGAGTGATCGCTGGCGGGGCAGACCCTCGCCTTGGTCGTAGCTGTGCACACGGCCGGTGCAGACCAACGCGGGTGGACGCTCGTTTCCGAACCTGCGGTGACTGCGCTAGCGGTAGACATCGTACCGGAGCGCGCTCGACTGCTGCTCGCGGCTCGCCCTCGATGGCTTGGCGACTGCTAGTCTTGCGACTCGCCTGGGCGATGAAAGACGATCTCCAGCTATTCGAACGCTGGTCCAATGGCGACGTCGCGGCCGGGCAAGTGCTGCTCCTTCGTCACTACGACACGGTGTACCTGTTCTTCGCGACGAAGCTCGCGGCAGGGCTGGCCGCGCGACTCACCCAAGAAGCATTCGAGTCGATGTGCATGAGCGTGGACCGCATCCACGCGCACTCGACCTTTGCCTCGTACTTGCTGGGAATTGCCCGGGCCAAGCTCGTAGAGTTCCACCGTAGTCGCTCGGGTGATGCGTTCGATCCACTGTCCGAGACGATCAGCGGGCCTGGCATGGATCCCAGCTTCAGCACCCTGGTGGGCGAGCAACACGAGGTCACCCGGCTCGTGGGCGCGCTGCGAACGCTGCCGCTCGATGACCAGATCCTGCTCGAGCTGCGGGTCCACGGGGCGCTGCGGCTGCGGGAGATCGCCGAGATCCTGGAGGTGTCGGTCGAGCTCGTCGCCGCCCGGCTGACCACGGCCAAGCGCCGTCTGCAGCGGGCGATGGGCGAAGGCTCCCCCTCGGAGGAAGGCACGCTCACGACGTTGTCCTCTTATATGGATGGGGTCCGGGCCGAGCACGTTCGTCGGCTCGAGGTCGTGTCCTCGTAGCAGGAAGCTGATGAGCTCGACGACCACGCTGGATTCCGACGCTCGCAGAGTGCGGGACCAATTGGTGCAACGCGTGGCCTCGGGCGCGCTCGCGCCGGGACGAGTCGTGCGAGCCCCCCCGAGCGTGCCCGCGCCGGTCCCCTTGGTCCCCGGCTACCGCATCGTGGATCGCGTGGGCTCGGGCGGCATGGGGGTGGTCTATGCCGCCGTGGAGCTGGCGACGGAGCGCCGCGTGGCGATCAAGCTGGTCCGACCGGAGCAGCATGGGCTGGCTGCGGCCGAGCGCATCCTTCGCGAGGTTCGAGCCCTGGCCGCGCTCGAGCACCCCGGCATCGTCCAGTACCTGGGTCATGGGGTCACCGAAGAAGGCACGCCCTACTTGGTGATGGAGTGGCTCGAAGGACTCGATCTCGAGGCCCGGCTGCGCGAGGGACCGCTCGACGTAGAGGAGACCCTCGCGCTCGCAATCCGCCTGTCGGGGGCCCTCGCCGCCGCCCACCGAGCGGGCATCCTCCATCGCGACATCAAGCCGGCCAACATCTTCCTCGCGGGCCGCAAGCCCGAGGATGCACGCTTGCTCGACTTTGGCGTGGCGCGGCTGAAGGCCGGCACGTGGACGTTGACGATCCCCGGCGGGATCATCGGCACGCCCGGCTACATGTCGCCGGAGCAGGCTCGGGGCGCGGCGGACATCGATGCGCGGGCCGATCTGTTCTCGCTGGGCTGCGTCCTGCACGAGTGCGTGTGCGGCGAGCCGGCGTTCGCGGGCGAGCACATGATGGCAGTGCTCGCGAAGGTGCTGATGGAAGACCCGCCGCGCGCACGCGAGCTGGTGCCCGGGATTCCGCTGGGGCTCGATCACCTGCTCACGAAGCTGCTCGAGAAGGACCCGCGCGCCCGCCCGGCGAGCGCGGCCGAGCTCGAGCAGCAGCTCGCGGTCCTCGGCGTGGACCCGGTCGATGCCCCGCCGCCTGCGCCCGCGGCCGCGATCACGGGCGAAGAACAGGTGATCCACTCGGTCTTGTTCTTTCGCGGCGACGGACCGGTGGGGATCTCGACGCTGGATCTCGCGCGACTGGCGGCGGATCACTTCGGCCACCACGTGACCTTGGTCGACGGCACGCACCTCATCTACGTCGATCGTGGACGGGTCGCGCTCGACCGGGCCGTGACCGCCGCCCGCTGTGCGCTGGCGCTGCGCGAGCGCGCCCCGCTGCTCGCGATTGCGGTGGTCTGCGGGCATGGGCTGGTCACCGGGCGATCGATCGTGGGGCGGGTGCTCGACCGCGGCGCCGAGCTGCTGCTGCACGCGCGCGTGGGGCAGATCCGCATCGACGACGTGACCACGCGACTGCTCGACACCGGGTTCGAGGTCGAGAGCGACGAGCACGGGCTCGTGCTGGTGACGATGCGCGACCGCCTGCCGGGCGCGCGGCGCTTGATGGGCAAGACGACGCCGCTCGTGGGACGACGCCGCGAGCTGGCCTCGCTCGAGGCCGCATTCGACGAGTGTGCCGAGGAGCGCTGCGCCAACGTGGTGGTGGTGATCGGTGACGCGGGCGCGGGCAAGTCTCGCCTGCGTCACGAGCTCGACCGGCGGCTGCGCGCGCGCACACAGCCGCCCGTCACCACCTTGATCGCGCGCGCCGACCCGATGCGGGCGCAGGCCCCGTTCTCGCTGATCTCGCGCGCGCTCTACCAAGCGGCCGGGCTCGAGGAGGGTGAGTCGATGCTCGTGCGCCAGCACAAGCTGCGCACGCGACTGTCGCGGCACGTGCCCGAGGAGGCGGTGGACCACCTCGTGCTCTACTTGGGCGAGATCGTCTCGGCGTTCTCGCGCGATGCGCCGCTCGAGCTCGAGCTCGCCCGCGAAGACGCGGCCACCATGCGCCAGCGCATCGAGCACGCGTGGTGTACCTGGCTGCGCGCGGAGTGTGAGGCCGGGGTGGTGCTGCTGGTGCTCGAGGATCTGCACTGGGGCGACGCGGCTACCGTGCAGGTGGTGGACGCGATGCTCGAGGCGCTCGAGGGCTCGCCGCTGCTCGTGCTGGCGCTCGCGCGGCCGAGCGTGCGCCAGCGCTTCCCCAAGCTGTGGAGCACCCGCGACGTTGGGATGCTCGAGCTGTCTCCGCTGTCGCTGCGTGCGTCACGAGAGCTGGTGCGCGGCGTGCTGGGGCCGGCGGCGGTGGCCGCCGACATCGAGCGGATCGTCGCGGGCGCGCGCGGCAACGCATTCTTCCTCGAGGAGCTGATCCGTGCGGTGGCCGAGGGCACGGGAGGCGAGCTCCCCGACTCGGTGCTCGCCATGATGCAGGCGCGGCTCGAGGGGCTCTCGGCCCCCGAGCGCCAGGTGCTCCGCGCGGCCAGCGTGTTCGGACAGATCGCCTGGCGTGGAGGCATCCGCGAGCTGGTGGGACTCGAGGTCGAGGCACTGGGCTCCGCGCTCGAGCGGCTCGTGGCCGACGAGTGGCTGCTCGCGAGAGACCGCTCGCACCTTCCCCGCGAGCAGGAGTACGCGTTTCGCCACGCGCTGGTCTGCGACGCGGCCTACGCCACACTGACCGATCACGATCGCGAGCTCGGCCACCGCCTCGCGGGCCAGTGGCTCGAGCAGGCCGGGGTGCCCGAGGCCATCGTCCTCGCCGAGCACTTTCGCCGCGGAGACGACCCGGCCAAGGCGACGGCGTGGTTCGCGAGCGCGGCCGATCAAGCGTTCGAGCGCCAAGAGTTCGAGGTGGTGCTCGAGATCGTGGAGCGGAGCCTCGAGCACGCGCCGCCGGGCGAGGCGCGGGGGCGGCTGCTGCTGCGCAGAGCCGAGGTGTGCGCGATCTCGGGCCAGCACCACGAGGCCGCCGCGTCGGCCCGCGCGGCGCTGGCCGAGCTGCCGCCCAATACCTCGCGCTGGTACGGCGCCGCAGGCGAGGCCGCGCTGGCGAGCGGCCGCGCCGGCGAGACCGCGCACGTCCACGAGATCGTCGATGCGCTGATGACCGGGATCCGCCCGAGCGTGGGTGAGGTGATCAACTTCGTGGGGCTCGTGCGCGCGGCGCTGCCGCTGGCCGCCGCGGGGCAGACCGATGCGGCCGTGCGGCTGATGGACGAGATCATCCGCGTGACCGCGACCATGATCGACGAGGAGCCCGAGGCCCTCGGCCCGATGCTCTCCGCCCGCGCGCTGCGGGGGCTGGTGACCGGCGATCTCGCGACGGCGTATCGCGACATGGAAGGCGCCGCGACGATGTTCGAGCGCGCCAAGAGCGTGCGCAATGCCATCGAGCACTGGATGGGCGCCGGCTTCTTCGCGCTGGAGCTCGGCCAGCTCGAGGCGGGCGAGGCGATCTTGCGCCGCGTGATCAGCAACAGCAGCGCGCTACGGCTCGAGCACGTGTGCGCGGCCGCTCGCCACAACCTGGGGCGAAGGATCGGCGAGGCGGGTCGCGTGGAGGAAGGGCTCGAGCTCGAGCTCGAGGCGCTCGCCAGCTTCGAACGCCACGCCAACCGGCGCATGATGGGGCTCACCCACTGTCACCTCGCGTGGATCCTCCTTCGCGCTGGCCGCACCCCGCAGGCCACCGTCCACGCCGCGCAGGCGCTGGAGCAGCTCGAGGGCTATCCGGCCTCGCGGGCGATCGCCCTCGCCACGCGCGCTCAGATCCGCCTGCACGACCGCGACTTCGACGGCGCGCTGCCGGATGCCCGCGAGGCGATCGAGGGGCTCGAGTCGCTCGGTCAGCTGCAAGAAGGGGAGTCGCTGATCCGCCTGACCTGGGCCGAAGCCCTGATCGCGGCGGGTCGCACCGACGAAGTGCCGGCCGCTGTCACGACCGCCCACGGTCGCCTCCACGCGCGGGCGCTCAACATCGAAGACGAGGCGCTGCGGGCCAGCTTCCTCGAGCGCGTCCCGGAGAACGCCCGCATCGAGCGCTCGGCCCGCGAATGGCTCGAGGGCCGCTGATGCGCTGGACGCTGCGGGCGGCGCTGACATAGAAACGCTCATGCTCCGCCGTTCCTTGGCCCCGTCGCTCCTCGTGGCCCTCGCGCTCGCGCTGCCGCTCACCTCGGGCTGCACCAAGAAGCCGCAGCTCACCGAGGTCGCGGTCCCCGAGGCCGGCGTCTCGATGCGCTACGACCTCTCGGCCGGGCAGGAGTACGCGGGCCACATCCGCATGCGCAACTCGGTGCAGACCCCGGTCGGCGATGTGGTGACGGTGCTGGAGTTCGACGTGGCGCTGGTGGTCTCGGGCAGCGAGGATGCCGGCGGCAAGCTGGTGCGGGCCACGGTGAACGGCATCGAGCTCGAGCTTCGCCTGCCCGAGGGGATCCCCGCCGCGATGCTCGGAGGCATGAGTGCCGAGGGCGCCGCGGCGCTCAACGGGATGGAGCTGCGCTTCAACCTCTCCGAGCGCGGCGAGGTGAGCAACGAGCCCGAGCCGCCCGAGTCGGCGCCGATGGAGACCAAGGCCATGATCGGCATGATCACCAGCGCGCTCACGGCGGGGTTCGTGCGGGTGCCCGAGCAGCCCGTCAAGGATGGCGAGAGCTGGGATGCCAAGTCCAAGGACGACAAGGAAGGCGTCACCAAGGCCAAGAACACGGGCACGCTCAAGGGGCTGGCCCGCAACGAGGCCAACGAGGACGTGGCGAAGCTCGAATTCGTGGCGGAGATCGAGGCCGATCGCGAGGGCCAGAAGCTCATCGTCAAGCAGGACGTGACGGCCTCATTCTCGGCCACCGGCGGCTACCCGGTCGCCGTCAAGCGCAAGATCAACAACGAGATCGTGGGCCAGGGCTCATTGCTCAGCGAAATCGACGCCACGTGGACCAAGGGCAGCAAGCAGGCGGTGGAGCCGGCGAGGCCCGCGGGCGAGGTGCAGACCATCAACGACCCTTGCGATCCGGACTACGTGGGCGGTGAGGACTGCCCCGACGATGCGGCGCCCGTGAACTGAGCCCACGGGCCGGACAGTTGCGTGGTGGGTCTGCGGTGGCCGAAAAGACCGCCCACCGAGACGCGTTTCGACGCGGCTGCGTGGACTCCGCTGAGCGCTCGCGCGGCATTTGCGGCAGATCCCCTACACGCCCGGCCGCGAAGGTCGCACGGCGCTTGGTATCATTCACACGGTACTGGCCCGTCTTTCATGGCCCAACGCGAAGACCTACGGCGCTTCGACTCCATCGAGGAGCACACGCGAACCTCGATGCATCGGCCCCCGCTCGACCCACAGGCCGAGGCGGCGGACTGCCTGGTGATCCTCGCGGGCGACGATCCCGGTCGAAGGATCTATCTCGAAGGCGACGTGGTGCTGGGACGCGGCAAGGACTGCGACGCCATCGTCTCCGACCAAGGCATCTCGCGCCGCCACGCGCGGGTCGGCCGCAACGCCGAGGGCCACTACTTCGTGCAGGACCTCGGCAGCCGCAACGGCGTGCGGGTGAATGGTCAGCGCGTGAAGGAATCCGTCCTCGAATTCGGCGACGAGATCGCGTTGGGCGAGCAGACGATCCTGGCGCTGGCTCGCCGCGAGCGCTTCGAAGACCACCTGTTGGTGGCCCAGAAGATGCAGGCCCTCGGGCAGCTCGCCGGCGGCGTGGCGCACGACTTCAACAACATCCTCGGCGCTCTGTTCGCCAACGTCACGTTCCTCAGCACCAAGCGTCACGACCCCGAGACCGCGCTGTGCCTCGACGAGATGGAGGCCGCCGTTCGCCGCGCCATCGACCTCACGCGCCAGCTCTCGGGGTTCGGCCGGCGCACCACGTCGGAGCACCGCTCGGTGCGGCTGCACGAGCTCATTCAAGAGGGCGTAGACCTGCTGCGCCGCACGCTGCCGCGCAATGTCCAGATCGTCGCCGAGGTGTTGCCCGACCTCTTGGTCATCGGGGATACGTCGCGGCTCTTGCAGGTGGTGATGAACCTCTGCATCAACGCCAAGGACGCCATGCCGCGCGGCGGCACCCTCACGATCTCGGGTGAAGCGGTCCCGGAGGGACCCGAGGCGCTGGGCCTCCAGGGCGGGCCCTACGTGAAGCTGAGCTTCAGCGATACCGGGCTCGGCATCGACTCCGCCACGCTGGCTCGGATCTTCGAGCCGTTCTTCACCACCAAGCCGCGCGGGCAGGGCACCGGCCTCGGGCTGGCCACGGTGCAGGCGATCCTTCGCGATCACGACGGCAGCATCGAGGCGCGCAGCGAGGTCGGCAAGGGCACCGAGTTCATCATCCACCTGCCCTCGGCGGATCGCACCAAGGAGAACACGTTCGTGGGGCCGCGGCCCGACGTGTCGCTGAGCGCGGGCGTCAATGGCCTCGTGCTCGTCGCCGACGACGACCCGCTGGTGCGCACCGCGATCACGCGCGTGTTGTCGCGCGACGGCGCCGACATCGTCACGGCGTCGGACGGGGCCGAGGCGCTGCGCCGCTACGCCGAGCGAGCGGCCGAGCTGCGCCTCATCGTGCTCGATCTCGACATGCCGCGGGTCGACGGCGCGGAGGTGCTCAAGGTGCTGCGCTCGTTCGAGTGCGATCTCCCGGTCATCGTGATCTCGGGTCACACCGACCCCGGCCGCACGAGGGAAGTGCAGGCGCTCGGGATCAGCGAATTCCTGCCAAAGCCCTTCGATGCGCGCTCGCTCATCGAAGCCGTTCGGCGACACATGCGAAGACAGTGAGGGTCGACCGAGGCCGAGCGGCCCAATACGGGCCATGATCCCACGCGTCCCGATCGCCCATCGGGAACAACCCTACACGCGGATCGGCCGCTCTGTGTCTTGGACCTGCGCGACGAGAGGTGCTCTAATGGCCTACCTCGCTGGACGAGCGCGTGCGGTTCATGAGTGAGAGCGCCAAGAAGGTCGACACATTGATCATTGGATTCGGCCTGACTGCAATTCCCCTGATCAGGGAATTGGAGCGCAGCGGCCACGACTACACCGTCATTTCCGCTGGCCCGAGCATCTGGGACCGGCTCGAGCAGGCGGATCGCCTCGATTTCGACCTGGTCAGCAGCTACATGTCCTCGGTCTACTCCTTCGAGCTGGCGCGCACGAAGGCCACCCAGTCGCGGTTTCCCACCGCGAAGGAGTACCACGCCTTCATCAAGAGCTATCAGCAGCAGTTCGCCGCCAACGTGGTCGAGGACTGGGTCACCGAGGTCGAGAACCACGAGACGCACTCGCGGGTGAGCACCAAGAGTGGCACGACCTACGAAGCCAAGAACCTCGTGATCGCGACGGGCTTCCAGCGCAAAGTGCATGGTTCGATCCTCGAGTACGACTTCGAGCAAGCGCAGGGCCGAACTGTAGTGATCACCACCATGGGTGACTCGGCCAACCTCCTGATCTCGAAGCTCGTCCCTCGCGACAATCGCATCATCTTGCTCAACCATGGGTTCTTCTGCCTCGACAAGCTCGTCACCCACCGCGGCACGGCATTTGCGCTCGACGACGTCGAGATGCACAACATCGGCAACCTCTCCGGCTACCTCTACAAGATGGTCACCCCGCAGGGGCAGATCCTGGCCGCGAACAACCCCGCGCTGTGCAAGCCGTTCCTGGGCGGCAACCTGTTCGTCGAGCATCCGCTCACCTGCCGCGACCTCGACCGCACGCCGGCGCTGAACATGGGCCGGGGCAGCCCCTTCACGCCCAGGCTCCCCAACGGGCTCAAGATCACCAAGTACTGGCCGATCGATGCCTACAAGGAGTCGTTCGAGAGCACGCTCGAGCAGTCGATCACCGACGGCTATCTGCTGAGCGACATCGCCTACTTCATCGACCGGGGGCTCGTCGAGCTGTGGCCCATGAAGGAGGCGAGCCTCGATCGCGAGCACCGGGTGGTGCGCTGGAAGGATGAGGTCGTCGAGTATGATGACCTCATCGAGGGCGATCAAGAGGTGCCCCAGCTCCCCACCATCAAGGTGGTACGCCCGGGACAGCCGAGCTACGACTATCAGTACTTCTATCGCGACTGCTTCTTGGGCATCCTCCCCCGCGAGCTACCCAATACATTCCTGCTGGGCTACACCCGGCCGATGACCGGCGGCCTCAACAACGTGGCCGAGATGCAGTGCCTCCTCACCCACAAGATCGTCACCGATGATCGGTTCCGCGAGGAGATCACCGGCAACCTGGCCGCGCGGATCGAGGCCTACAACGCGCTGTACTACGTGAATGGGCTGCGCCACGGCTCCGACAACCTCGTGTTCTACGGCCAGTACAGCGAGCGTGTGGCGCGGCTGCTGGGGATCGAGTCGCGGCTCTCGCAGTGCCGCAGCCTGGAGGACGTCTCGATCCACTATTACTTCCCCAATACGCCGTGCAAGTACCGTCGTAGGGGGCCGTACGCGGTCGAGGGCCTGGCGGCGCTCGTCCCCGAGATCCACCGGGCCCACGATGGCTTCTCGATCTCGAGCAGCCAGGTGCACAACTACTGCCTGATGCTCGCCACCGCCGTCGCGGCGCTGGTGCAGCTCTACCGCACCCAGCTGGTCCCGTTTCCGCTGTGGGTGTTCTTGCCGCTGCTGTTGCTGGTGTTCCTGGGCCCCGTGCTGCCCTTGGTCAACGCCAACTCCAATCGCATCAACACCATCACGAACTCGACCATGCTGATCGGGCTGGGGCTCACGGTGTGGCTGGGGCACCCGCTCGTCCCGCTGGCCTCGCTGGCGCTCAATTTCCTGGTGGTCTATGTCTGCCGCAAGCTCGGCATCAGCCGCCCGTGGTTCAACGACCTGCGGTTCAAGCAGAAGCCCGAGTACGCCGAGTTCTACACGCGCTACCGCGCCGCGTTCCGCAAGATCTTCAGCGTGCCGCCTAGCCGCCCGAGCGCCTAGCCGCCCGAGCGCCTAGCGCTTGGCCCCCATCAGCTCGGCCGCGAGCGCCTGCTTGCTGCGCTCGAGCTCGCTGCGGGCAGCTCCCACCTCCGCCAGGCCCAGGCGGCCGTGCTCGAGGCGGATGTACCAGCCATCGACCGCGTCGCCCGGCTCGGTGGTGAGGTCCTCGTGGACCCCTGCCTTCTCCACGAACAGGCGCGCCGCCGGATTGGCGGAGCCGAGCTGCGCGCGCTCGTTGACCATGTCGATGGTGAAGCTCACCGCGCGATCGATGGTGGCCGAGTCGACCGCATCGCCCTCGAGGTCGGCGCTGCCGGAGATCAGCGGCAGGATCACCTCGAAGGCGTGGCGAAAGTCGCTCTGCGCGATGCCGTAGAGCACGACCTCGTCCTGACGACGGATCTGCTTGTACATGCCCGAGACGATCACCGCGAAGCGCACATAGGCCTTGCGGATGCACTGGTCATGGAATGCAACGGCGGTGGCCTCGTCGATCTCCCCACGAACCCGGCCGGCGATCGAGGCCGCAGCCGACACCGCGCCGAGGAACGCGAGATGCACCCCGGTGGAGAACAATGGATCGATGAATGCGGCCGCGTCGCCGATCATGCGGTAGCCGGGCCCGCTGAACGAATCGGCGAGATACGAGAAGTCGCGCCACGTCTGCACGGGCTGGGTCATCTGCGCGGGAGCCAGCATCTCGCGCAGCTGGGTGGCCCGGCGCAGCCCATCGCGATAGATCGCCTCGACGTCGCCGACCTCGGTGCGCAGGCGCTGGAACTCCTCGCTGTGCACGACCACCCCCACGCTCAGGGTGTGGTCGTGCAGCGGGATCGCCCAGGCCCAGCCGGTGCCGTCGCCGAGCGCCTCCATGAAGAAGTTCCCCCCCTGCGGGGTCCCGTCGGGCGCCACGTAGGGGGTGTAGCCGCGCCAGTAGCTGCCCACGGCCACGTTGGCGAACGCGGGCTGGAAGCGGCGGTTGTGCAGCACCTTGGTCGCCAGCAGCCCCGAGAGGCCCGAGGCGTCGATCACATGGTCGAACGTGATCTGGCCGGTGGCCCCCTTGCGCTGCCAGTGGGCGCGCAC
>JBFIJN010000112.1:0-19334 GCA_041600735.1 Nannocystaceae bacterium | reverse complement strand
CACGGGGGAGCGGCTCTACCGAACCGGAGATCTGGCGCGCTACCGCGAGGGCGGCGTGCTCGAGTTCTTGGGGCGCAGCGACTCGCAGGTCAAGATCGGTGGCTTTCGCATCGAGCTCGGCGAGATCGAGACGCACCTGGCCCGCTGCGAGGGCGTGGAGTCGTGCGTGGTGCTGGCGAGCGCGGTGGGCTCGCGCGGCACGGCGCGCACGCTCGTCGCCTTCGTCGTGCTGGCCGCCGCCGCGGCGCTCGAGCCCGAGCGGTTCCGCGAGCGCCTCGCCTCACAGCTACCGCACTACATGGTGCCCACGATCTATCGCGCGGTGGAGCGGATCCCGCTCACCCGCAACGGCAAGGTCGACCGACGCGCGCTCGAGCAGCTCGCCCGCGAGCCCGCGGGTCCGAGCGAGGCTCGCTCCACGCCGGGCACCGCCACCGAGCGCCGACTCGCCGCGATCTGGGCCGAGCTGCTGGGTCTCGACGAGCTCGACGAGCTCGACGTAGAGGCCGACTTCTTCGCGCTCGGCGGCGACTCGCTGCTGGCGGTGCGCCTGTTCAATCGCATCGAGAAGGCGTTTGGCTGGCGACTGCCGCTCGACTCGCTGTTCGCCAGCGGCAGCGTGCGCCGGCAGGCGGAGCGCCTCGACGAGCGTCGTGCGCTGGCGGGCGAGCTGTGCGTGCGGCTGCGCGAGGGCAGCCCGGAGCGCGACCCGGTCTTCGTGTTCCACCCGGTGGGCGGCGCGATCTTCTGCTATCGCGAGCTGGTGGAGGCGCTGCCGCGCGAGGTGCCGATCTACGGATTGCGTGCGCCGGGTCTCGAGCTCGGCGAGCAGGCGGTGGGCGAGCTCGATGAGCTGCGCGACCTCTACCTCGCGTTGGTGCGCCAGCACGTGGGCGCGGGGCGGGCCAGCTTTGCGGGGTGGTCGATGGGTGGCGTGCTCGCGTATGCGGTGGCGCAGGCGTTCGCGCGCGAGGGCGGCGAGGTCTCCCGCGTGGTGATGATCGATGCCTGGGTGGGAAGCGGCGCGCGGCCGGACGACGAGTCGCGTGATCGCGGCGAGTTCCTCGCCGATCTGCGACGCACCGAGGCGCTGCGAACGGGCGTGATGCCGGAGGCGCTCGACGTGCTGCCCGAGTCGCTCGAGCGCCCGTTCTCCGTGTTTCGCAGCCACGCACGGGCACTCCGCGCGTTTTGCGCAGACCATGCCCCGCCCGCGGCCGCGTCGTTCCCGGTCACCTACGTCGAGGCCACGCGCTCGCCTTCGCTGCACCAGTGGGTCCGCCCGTTCGCGCACGAGGCATGGACTCGGCTCGCCGCGCACTGGCAGCGGATTCCCGTCGACGCCGATCACTACACGGTGATGACCGCACCCGCCATCGCCGACTACGCCGCGCATCTCATCGATGCACAACCCTCACCCGCCCAGGGTCACCCATAGCATGACGTACCTCGATCAGAGTCGGGACACGGTGGAAGCCCTCACGCCCGGTTTGCTGGCGGCGCTCGCGGACATCGAGTTCGCGACGCGCGAGCAGGCGGGCAGCCCCGCGCTGGAGCTGTTCCGCCGCCATCGCGGGGGGCAGCTGCTGCTCCCGCGCGAGTTTGGCGGGCTCGAGGCCGACGCGTGCACGGCGATTCGCTTCCAGGTCGGCCTGGGCCGGGTCGCGCCGAGCGTGGCCGTGGGCACCACCATGCACCAGTACAAGGTGGTGATGATCGAGCGACTGCTCGAGGGCGCGGCTCGCAAGCACATGCTCGAGGGCTTCGGCGAGCACAAGTGGCTCGTGGCCTCGTGCGGGGCGGAGTCGGGCTACGAGAAGACCATGTTCAAGCCCTCGGTCGAGGTCGAGGTGCTCGCCGACGCGGTGCGCGTCACCGGGGTCAAGCGACCGTGCTCGCTGTCGGCATCGATGGATCTGCTGTCGACGATGATCTCGGGCCCCGCGGGCACTCGCTTCGCCGACGAGATCCTCAATGTGCTGATCCCGGCCGAGGACCCGGGGATCTCGCGGCATCCGTTCTGGGGCAGCCCGATCTTCGCGGGGGCCGAGAACGGCGAGGTTCGCTTCACCAACATCGTGGTCCCCGACGCGCACATCATCCGCTGCGGCACCGCAGCGCGCCCCGATCCCGCGATGCGGCTGTGCTTCGTGTGGTTCGAGCTGCTGATCACCGCGGCCTACCTGGGGATCGCCAGCGAGCTGGTGGGGCGAGCGCTCGAGCGCACCAAGGTGTCGGCGAGCCTGCGGGCGCGGCTGGCGAGCGAGCTCGAGCTGTGCGGCAGCGCGCTCGAGGGGTTGGGCATCCAGCTGGGCGCGGGCGAGGTCTCCGAGGCTCTGCTCGCGCGGACCCTGCAGGTGCGCTACGCGATCCAAGACGCGATCGAGCGCATGAGCGGCGGGGGCTTCGAGGCGCTCGGGGGCAGCGAGTTCCAGAAGGACGGCGAGATCGCCTACCGCCTGGCCGCCTGTCGCTGTCTGGCCTTTCATCCGCCGCAGCGCGATGCGATGGCCTCGTCGCTCATCCAGTACTTCGCGGGTGCACCGCTGGAGCTCGTCTGATGTACATCCCACCCAAGTATGCCGCGCCCACGCTGGCGCATCAGCACGCGCTGATCGAGCGCTACGAATTCGGGCTGCTGCTCTCCACCCTCGATGCGCGCACCCACGGCGTGCCCATCCACGGCGTGCACATCCCGTTCGTGCTGGATCGCGAGCGCGGCCCGCTGGGCGCGCTGCGGGCTCACTTTGCCCGCAACAACCCGCTCTCGCAGCTCGAAGAGGGCGCCGAGATCATGGTCGTGTTCCAGGGGCCGCACTCGTACATCACGCCCGAGGACTACGTCACCCCGATCCACTTTCCCACGTGGTGCTACAGCGCGGTGCATGCCTACGGCAAGCTGCGCTGGCTCGCGGGCGAAGAGCTCGATCGGCAGCTCGAGCGACTGATCGCGAACCAGGAAGCCCGCTTCGCGCCCCGGGCCCCGTGGACGCTCGCGCGCGCCCCCGAGGACCTCTACCAGGAGTTTCGCCGCATGATCGTGGGCCTCGAGCTGGTGATCGAGGATCTGCAGGGCTGCTTCAAGCTCAACCAGAACAAGCTGACCGAGGACGTTGCCGCGTTGATCTCGGCGCTGCGGCAGCGCGGCGGCGAGGGCAACGAGCGCCTGGCCGACGACATCGAGCACCACAACCAAGAGCGGCTGGCGGCGCTCTTCGCCGAGTCGGGGAGCGGCTCGTGATCACCGAGGACGAGCTCGAGCGCGCGCTGGCGACGGATCTCGTCGTGGCGCGCAGTCACGGGACTGGGGGCACGCACCAGGTTCCGGGCGACAAGTCGATCTCTCACCGCGCGCTGCTGCTCGCCGCGCTCACCCCGGGCACGACCGAGCTGATCGGCCTCAACCACGGCTATGCGGTGGCGGCCCTGCTCGAGCCGCTGCGGCGCCTGGGCTGTCGGATCTCGGCGGCGGCGGGCGATGGGCTGCGCGTGTCGGGCTGGGACGAGGGTCCACCGCCGAGCGAGACCCCGCACCTGCAGGTGGGCCCCTCGAGCGCGGCGGCGCGCCTGCTGATCGGGATGCTCGCGGGCGCGGGTCGCAGCGCGATCGTCGACGGAGATGCGACCTTGCGCCGCCGACCCATGGACTGGATCGTCGATCCGCTGCGCACGCTCGGGGCCAAGCTCGAGTACCTCGGCCAAGACGGCTGCCTCCCCATTCGCGTGGAGCCGAGCGTGATCCAAGCGGGGAGCGTGCGGCTGAAGGTCGGGAGCGCGCAGTGCCGCAGCGCGGTGGTGTTGGCGGCGGCGGTCAGCGGAGCGCGGGTGCAGATCGCCTATCCGGTGGAGTCACGCGATCACACCTGTCGCGCGCTCGCCTATCACGGCATCGAGATCAGCCGGCGCGAGCTCGAGCTCACGATCGAGGGCGGCACGCTGGCGGCGCGCCCTCGCGTGGTGATCCCCGGGGATCCTTCGCTGGCTGCGTTCTTGGTCGCCGCGCACCTGCTGACGGGTCGCGGCACGCTGCGGCTCCCGCGACTGGGCCTCAATCCCACCCGCACGGGCTTGTTCGAGCTGCTGCGCGAGGCCGGGGCCGGCATCCGCTACGAGGGCATCGAGGAGCGCTACGGCGAGCCCGTGGGCGAGCTGGTGGTGGAGGCGGGGATCGAGGGCATGCGGCCGCTCGTGGTCGACGACGACTTCCTGCTCCACGCGATGCTCGACGAGGTGCCGCTCGCGTGTGCCGTGGCCGCGTGCATCCCCGGCCGCTCCGCGATCCACCGCGCGCAGGAGCTGCGCTTCAAGGAGACCGATCGCCTGCGGACGACGCAGGCGATGCTGCAAGCGTTCGGTGCCCGGGTCGAGGTCGAGGGCGCGTCGATCTTCGTCGACGGCGGGGCCCCGCTGCGCGCCGCACGAGTGCCCTCGTTCGAGGACCACCGCATCGCCATGGCCGCGGCGGTGCTGGGGCTGCGCCTCGAGGGGCGCACCGAGATCGAGCACGGCGGCTGCTTCGTGACCTCGTTTCCCGGGTTTCCCGAGCAGCTGCGCGCGCTGGGCCACGAGATCGCGCTGGGGGCCAACCCATGACCGTCGAGGCCGAGCACGCGCTCACGCCAAACCAGGAGGCGATCCTGCTGACCGCGCTGATGTCACCGCGGCGCGGGCTGTTCGTGGAGGTGGTCGAGGGCGAGAGCCGTGAGGCACTCGATCGCACGAGCTTCGCGGAGGCGTGGCGCGCGGTGATGCAGGCTCATCCGGCGCTGCGCAGCCAGATCGCGTGGCAGGGGCGGCCCAAGGCCGCGCAGCAGCGGGTGAGCGGGGCGGAGCTCGAGCTGCGCTTCGAAGACCTCTCCCACCTCGAGGGCGACGAGCTCACCGCCGCGCTCGCACGCCTGGGCGAGGAAGAGCGCCTGCGAGACTTCACCCTGGCCCAGGCGCCGCTCACTCGCGTGCTCGCGATCGAGCTCGGTCCACGGCGCTTCGCGTTCGTGTGGAGCTTCCATCACATCCTCCTCGACGGCGGTGGCATCGAGGTCGTGCTGCGTGATGTCTTTCGCGTCTACGATGCGCTCGTCGGCGGCGGCGATCCTGCGCTGCCCGCGATGCCGAGCGCGGCGGACCATGCCGCGTGGCTGAGCGCCCATCACCGCCGCACGCGAGCCGCGAGCGAGGCGTGGTGGCGGAGCTTCTTCGAAGGCTTGCCGCCGACGCCTGCGTTCCCCGGTACCTCGTCCCCGGAGGATGGCGACGCGCTGGTGTGCTGCGGGCTCGAGCTGACCGCCGCCGAGACGGAGCGGCTGCGCGTGCTCGCAGCGGGCTCGGGGGCCACGCTGGCGACCGTCGTCCAGGCCAGCTGGGGCTTGTGCCTCGCGGCGCTCACCGGCGCCCACGATCTCGTGTTCGCCCACGTACGCAGCTGCCGACGCGGCGGCATGGAGCGGGCGCCCGACGTGGTCGGATTGCTGATGAGCACGCTGCCGTTGCGGGTGAAGCTCGACGGGCACTCCAGCATCCAGGCGCTGCTCGCCGGGCTGCGGGCGCAGTCGATCGCCATGCGCCCGCACCAGCACACCGCGCTGCTCGATCTTCAGCGCTGGAGCGGCCTGCCGAGCGGCGCGCCGCTGTTCACCAGCTCGGTGGTGTTCAACGGTCCCAGCTTCACGCGCCGGCTCGCCGCGCTGGGCGGGCGCTGGGTGGAGTGCGAGCGTCGCGTGATCGAGCGCGGCGACCCGGGCACCGCGGTCACCCTCGACGCCGACGAGCACCCCGAGCTGCGACTCAACCTCAGCCATGGCCTCGCGGTGCTCTCGCGGGCGTCGGCGCGGTCGTTCATGGACACGCTACACACGGTGCTCACGAGGATCCACGCCTGCGGAGCCCTCGCTCCACGTGAATTCATCGAGGCCCTGACGACGACGACGAAAGGCTGATGCGGAGCATGGAAGCGATCTCGACCGGCTCGTTCAACACCCCCACCTTCGTGCGTGGCCAGGGATGCTGGCTGTACGACGCGGAGGGAAGGGCTCACTTCGACGGCACCGCGGGCAGCGGGGCGATCACCCTGGGTCACCAGTATCCTCCGGTGATCGAGGCCGCCCACCGGCAGCTCGATCGACTGGTGCACACGGGCTGCAAGTTCGGCTCGGATGCTCGCGCGCAGCTGGTGGAGCGGCTCGCCGCGCTCGCTCCGTTCGAGCGCGCGGCCGTGCTTCCGGCCGTGATCGGCACTGAGGCGGTCGAGTCTGCGCTCAAGGTGGCCCGCGCGGCGACCGGACGCCGCTCGGTGGTGGCCTTTCGTCACGGCTACCACGGCAAGAGCGCGGGCTCGCTACCGCTGACCTGGCGCGAGGAGTTCCGGCGCTACTCCACCGTCGATGCCGCGAGTGTCTTGGTCGCCGAGCTGCCGCAGGCGGGCACGCCCGACGCGGCCTCCGCGTGCGAGCAGGCGCTGGAGGGCTTCCGAGCGCTGCTGGAGCGCGCGGCGGCGGCCGGAGCCTCACCCGCGGCGGTCATCGTCGAGCCGATCCAGGTCACCGAGGGCGTGCTGTTCGCGGGCGAGGGCTTCCTCGATGCGATGATCGAGATCAGCCACGAGCACGGCACGCTGGTCGTGCTCGACGAGATCTACACCGGGATGGGCCGCTGCGGTCGTCGCTTCTACTGCGAGGGGCTGAAGCACGCGCCCGATCTGCTGATCGTGGGCAAGTCGCTCGGCAACGGGTTTCCGATCTCTGCGGTGCTGGGCGAGGCGAGCATCATCAATGCGCTCCCCGCCGGGATCCAGACCTCGACCTATACCGGCAATGCAGTGGCGAGCGCCGCCGCGGTCGCGGTGATCGAGGAGGTCGAGCGACTCGAGCTGTGGAAGCTGGCCCAGGGCCTGGGCGAGGCGCTCGGGCGCACGCTCGCGGGGCTGGCCGAGCGCTTCGCGTTCATCGCGGAATACCGCGTCCAGGGCGGGCTGCTGGCCTTCGACTGCCAGGACGCCAGCGGGCTCTCGCCCGCCATTGCCAAGCGCTTCGTGGAGCGGGCGCGAGACGCTGGCCTGTTGCTGTTTGGTGGGGGATGGGCCGGGGCCACGGTCAAGATCGTACCGCCGGTGTTGCTCGCGGATGCGGAGCGTGCGTTCCTCGAAGACACGCTCCGAGCGGTGGCCACGCAGGTCGCGAGCGACGAGGTGAGCCCACGATGACGACCGAGCCCCGAGACGTGATCGACTACTGGTTCGTCGAGCTGGCGCGCCTCGATGAGATCCTCACCGAGCGGATGGACTTTTGGTTTCGCCGCGGCGAGGAGGTCGACCAAGAGGTGCGCGAGCGCTTCGGCGCGGCCGTGGAGGCGGCGGCCGCGGGCGGGCTGAGGGACTGGCTCGAGACCGACGAGGGCTGGCTCGCGTTCATCGTGCTGATCGACCAGTTTCCCCGCAACATCCACCGCGGACACGCGCGGTCGTATGCGCTCGACGAGCTCGCGCTGGCGACCGCGCTCGAGGGGATGCAGCAACAGCGCGACCTTCGCCTGCCCGCCACGGCGCGTCCCTACATCTATCTTCCGCTGATGCACGCGGAGAATCGCGCGCTCCAGCAGTGCTCGCTGACCCTCGCTCGAGAGCTCGAGGCCAAGGCGACCCCCGCCCAGCTCGAGTTCCTGAAGATCTACCGCGAGAGCGCGCAGGAGCACCACGACCTCGTCGCCCGCTTCGGGCGCTACCCTCACCGCAACGAGGTGCTCGGCCGCGCCTCCACGCCCGAGGAGCTCGCGTTCCTGCGCGAGTCCGACTTCCTTCAGCGGGTCTGAGGTGCGCTCATGAGGTACTTGAGCTTGCGCCCGGTGAACACGAAGCCGTGCTTCTCGTAGAACGAGAACGTGCGATCCCACTTGGCCATGGGCGGGGCCGAGACGTCGATGCGCACCCAACCTCGCGCGCGACCAAACTCGGCACAGTACTCGAGCACCTGCTTGCCAACGCCCTGGGAGCGGGCGCTGGGGCTCACCCACAGCTCGTTGAGGATCCCGTAGGCCCCGTGGGCGAAGAACGCGAACGACTCGGCGAGGGTGAAGAATGCGACGACTCGACCCTCGTCATCGATGGCACGGAACGCCCAGTGGGCACGCGCCTGGGCCTCCCACTCGGCCAAGATCTGGCGGGCGTCCGGCTCGGAGAGGACGGCCTCGGCCCCGAACAGCTCGGCGTACAGATGCGCCAAGTACTGCATGATCTCCGCCCCGTCGCGGTCCGGTGAGAGTGGCTGAACCTGCACCGCGCGAGCCTAGCAGCGCGCGCCACGGCCCGCGAGATCGCCTCGCGCGGGCTCACGCGTCGGCTTGCTTGGCCGCGGCCACGAGCGCGTCCCAGCTCGCATCGGTGCGCGGGCCCACGTAGCTGGGAAAGCGCGGCACGCCGGCGTCGGTGAGCTCTTGGTAGCGCACGATGATCACCTCGCCGATCGCCGGCGGGGTCTCGCGCTCGGCGTCGGACAGGCCGGTGCCCACCTTGAAGCGGGTGCCGTTGGGGAGCTCGAGCTCGAGCGCGCCCACGCGACCCTTGTGGCGCCCCGTGCCCGGCTGGTAGCCGAGGATCCGCGCCTCGGTGTCGAAGAACGACTTCACCTTGAGCAAGCTCTCCGAGCGGCCGACCTCGTAGCGCGAGCCGGGGCGGCGCAGCATCAGGCCCTCGCCCCCGAGCGCCTCGATGCGCGCGAGCTCGGCCTTCAGATCGTCGTGACCGAGGCACGCGCGGTGGGGCAGCACGCGGGCCAGCGGGGAGGTGCGTGAGGCGAACAGATCGGCGAGGTGATCGAGGCGCTGCTCGAAGCCGAGGTCGAGCGCGGGTGCGTCGAAGATCACGAACTCGAGCGTGCGCCAGGCTTCGCCGGCGTCGATGCGCCGCGCCACCGAGACGGCGTGCTGAAAGCGGCCGCGGCCCGCGAACAGCTCGCCATCGAGCGGGATCGGAGGCAGATCGGCGACGAACCAGGGCGGGGCGACGTACTGATTGCCGAGCCGCGAGATGAAGCGGGTGCCGTCCCAGTAGGCGCGCACGCCGTCGAGCTTCTCGCTCAGCCACCAGCCGGTCGGATCTTGCTGCTCCCAGCGGTGAGCGAGCAGCAGCGGTGGTGCGCTCGCGCTCGAGCCACTGCCCGAGCCACCGCTCGAGCCACCGCTCGAGCTGGTCGCGCGCACGGGCAGCGCGCCAAGGCGGGCTTCCTCGGCGGCCTCACCCCGATAGCGACGCAGGTGCTTGCACGTGCGTCGATCGATCGCGGCCGACTGATTGCGCCACGCCGGGCACGTGCACGAGTACACGCCGCCCGCATTGCGCAGCGTGTAGACGCTCGAGCCGGAGCCGGCGACGGTGGTCTGCTGCCCGTCGAGTAGATCGTTGGCGGGCGGGCTCGCAGCGGCGGGTGCCGTGCTCGCAGCGCTCGGCTTGGCCGCAACCGGGGCCGTGCTCGCAGCGCTCGGCTTGGCCGCGGCGCTCGGCTTGGCGGTGGTAGTGGCCGCGGCAGCGGCAGGCGCCGTCGCCCCGACCTCTACATAGCCCTTGCCGGTCTTGCTGCGGATCTGCTTGTCGACCTCGGCCTTCGCCTTCGCCTCGCTGCCGCAGTCCTTGATCGTGCGCTGGCCGTCGCTGCCCATGCGACCCCAGCGGGTGTGGACGACGGTGCCCGTCGTGTCGACCTCCCAGAACTTGGCGGACTTGTCATCGGAGAATTCGAAGCGGCGCATCATCGTAGTCCCGCAATCGTACTCGCGCGGGCGCGAAGAAGCCCGCGACCCCGAGGGGTGCGGGCTGCTTGGGCCGATGCGGCGACCGACGATCAGGCCGGCAAGACGCAGGCGCCCACGTGCTCGAGGTCGGGTGGCGCAGCGCCCATCTCGAACCAGGACTCGCACTCCTGACCCGCGAGCGAGCAGCCATCGGCGGGCACGGGGTCGGTGAGGTCGCAGAACTCGCTGCAACAGCCGCCCGAGCCCACGCAGTTGGGGACGGCATCGGCGTTGGCGCAGAACAGGCCCGGGTCGCAGGCGTTGAGGTACTCGCACGGATCGCCGGGCGCCCCCATCTCACCCGAGGCATCCACGATGCACACGAAGCCGTCGCTGCCGTTGGCCGGCAGGCAGGCCGAGCTGCCCGCACAATCCTGGAGTAGCGGGTCGCACTCGCGGCGGCAGAGGATCAGCACGCCGTCGTTGGAGATCGAGCACAAGAAGCCCTGATCACACATCGGTGCGGCCTCGGAGCCCTCGCAGAAGCCCACGCAGGTGCCGAGGTTGGTCTTCGGGTCGACGTAGTAGCACATCGACGAGATGTCACAGTCGTCGATGCCGCTCACGCCGCTGCCTTCGACCGAGCACTCGTCGCCCACCTGACCCGGGTTGTCGGCGATCGGCGAGCAGCGCGTGGCGTTCCACGAGTTGCCGCCGTTGTTCGCCCACGGCATGCACTTCTCGCCGTCGGGGCAGTCTTGATTCCAGATGTCGCACTCGACCTGGCCGCCGTTGCCGTCGGGAGGCACCAAGAAGGACATGCCCGTGGACGTGTCATCGACGGCGCCGGTGGAGGTGCCCATGACCGTCGTGGCGGCGGTGGTGGGCTCGGGGACGAAGCCCGTGCTTCCCGTGGTCCCGTCGTCGGCGCCACTCTCACCGCCCATGGGGTTGTCGTCTTTGGAGCCGCACGCGAGCGCGAGCGTGGCAATGAGGGGAAGGAACAGCGCGCGGTTCATTGGCTTCGTTACCTTTGGGGGGACAGGCTTCCGAGTATGAACCGCTCCCGCGGCACGTGTCGAGGGGGGAGGGTTACATTCCCGGCGCCGGGCCGCGGGCCAGCCGCCCGATCCCAGAGCAGCCCTATACTGCGCGGGAGCGACCCTTCTCGCGGGGTCGTGCTGGAGGCCACCTTGACTCGACATGCACTCGCCGCCGTCGCGGCGCTCTTCACCGGCTTGCTCCTGTCCAACCCCGTCGAGGCGGGCTCCCCCCGCTTCGATCTCGTCCCGGGCGCGCTCAACCCCCAAGCGTGCGGGGGCTCGGGCTGTTGGACCAACCATATGCGGCTGACCGACATCGACGGCGACGACGATCTCGATCTGCTGCTGGCCAACTACAACGACTTCTTCAACGGCGGCAACAGCAGCCAGCCCTTCGTGGTCTACGCCAACGACGGCGCCGCGGGCTTCACCAACGTCTCGGCCTCGGCGGTGGGCGGCTACAGCGGTGCGCTGCGCCAGATCGCGGTCGGCGACGTGGACGGCGACGGCGCGGTCGACATCTTCGGACCGAGCGGCAGCGGTGGTGCCTACGTGCTGTTCATCAACGATGGCTCGGGTGTGTTCACCGACGAGGCCGACGTTCGCCTGCCGGCGGGCAACTACCCGCAAGGGGCTGCGGCGCGCATGGGCGACGTGGACGGCGATGGCGACCTCGACATCTTCAGCGCCGATGCCTACGCCGGGGGCGGGCCGCCGTTCGGGCACCTGTACATCAACGACGGCCTCGGCATGTTCGAGGAGGCCGAGGGTGCAATCCCCGGCTCGATCTCGGGCAGCGGCATCGACGACTGCGAGTTCTTCGACGCCGATCGAGACTTCGACCTCGACCTCGTCGTCAATGCCCACACCGGCGGCACCGGGGCGCTGTGGCTCAACGACGGCACCGGCACGTTCACGGCCGGGGGCTCGATCGATCCGCCGGCCACGGGCAACTTCCACTACAACGTCGCGCCGTGCGACGTGGACGGCGACGGCGACCTCGACCTGTGGATCGACAACATCGGCGGTGGCTTCACCGAGCAGCTGCTCATCAACGATGGCGCGGGCAACTTCAACGACGAGACTGGCGCACGCGTGACGGGCAACCCGGGCCTGGACGACAACGGAGTCGTGTGTGCCGACATCGATGATGATGGTGATCTCGACGGCGTGGTGATCTCGCTGGGCTCGCCCGAGCGCTTCCTCGAGAACGACGGCGCCGGCAACTTCACGTACATCGCGGGCGTGTTCCCGGCCCCCACCAATTGCAGCCTGTGGGGCGAATTCGGCGATCTCGACGGTGACGGCCGCATCGATCTCGTCACCGCGCAGGGCGAGTGCAGCAGCTCCGACGAGGTGTACCTGGCCAATCAGGCCGTGCCGGCCGACGCGACGCCGCCGCGCATCATCGCGGTGGAAGACCCGACCCCGGTGGCTGCCGGCGAGTCGCCGGCGGTGCGCTTTGCCGTGAGCGATCGGACCGTGACCGACGAAGGCCCGCAGCTCGCTCGCGCCTACGCGGTGCTCGATCCCGACGGCGCAGCGACGGAGCTCGACGCCGTGTTCGTGGGTGGTGACTTGTTCCGCGTGGTGCTCCCCGCGGGCGACAGCGGCACCGTGACGTTCCAGGCGTGCGCCGAGGACCGCAACGGCAACGTGGCATGCTCGGAGAGCCAGGTCTACGAGATCGGTGGAGATCCAGGCGGTACCGGCACCTCCGGGGGCGGGCTGGACAGCAGCGACGGAGGCCCCAACTCCAACTCCAATTCCAACTCCAACTCCGGCATGGACAGCGCAACGGGCCTGATGACCGACAGCGCGAGCGCGAGCGCGAGCGCGAGCTCGGGGACCGAGAGCGACACCGACACCGCGGGCGCGGGGGACGACGGCGGAGGCGGCTGCGGCTGTCGCCAGTCGGGTGAGGGCTCGTGGGGTTGGCTGGCCTTCGCCGTGCTCGGCGGGCTCGGCCTGCGACGCCGGCGTCGCTAGAGCGCAGCCTCGGCTGCGGCGCGACTCACTGCGCGTCGTGGCCGAGGACGACGATGACGTCGACGAAGTCCCGCTTGAATCGCTTGGCCTCGGGCGACAGCGGTAGCGACAGCGTGGTGCGAACGCGCTCGGCCACCGCCTCGGCCGGCTTCTCGCCCTGCACGTAGACGAGCTTGGACTGCGCCGACGCGGCGGCACGAAGGTCGACCGCGGTCACGGGGAGACCTGCCTTGGCCAGCTCGGCTGCGAGCTCGCGAACGCGCCGCTGGCCGGCCCCGGCCTCGACCAGGCGGATCTGTGGCCCCGCGGCGCGAACCTCCCAGCGGTGGTGCGTGAGCGGGGGGACGCCGGGGGGGCGCGCATCGGCCTCGAACAGCAGCAGCACGCGCGCGTGATCGGGCGACCAATAGGCCAAGATGCGCCCGACCGCGGCCGGATTCTCCTCGCCGGCCACCTGCAGCGCCGAGATCTGGTGCGACTTGAACGGCGGCTCGAACTCGAGGAGCGTGAAGCGGGTGTCGTTGCGCTCGATCGAGATCGTGAGCTCGGGGCCGCGGCGATCGGGGCTGACCTCGGCGATCACGGGATCGACCGACCAACGAAAGGCCGCGCCCAGCGTGGACGGCGGCAGGCTGATGTACGTGCCGGGCGGTGGCTCGGCCGCGGCGATGTGCAGCCGCGCCCCGCCCGACTCTCGCTTGGGAGAGCCCTTGTGCAGGCGCAGCGCCTCACGCCGCGCGGGCCACTCGCTGCCCCGCTTCGCCTCGGCGGCGGCGCGGCCCAGACGGTGATTGCGAGCCGAGGCGCCGCCCGCCTGTCGATCTGCGATGAACGACTCGACCATCGCGCCGCTGAGCGCATCGTGCACTTGGATCAGCGTGAGCCGGTTGACCTCGCCCTTGCGATCGGCCCGGTACTCCGCCTCCACCACGAAGCGATGCCCGCTCTCGCTCCACCCCAAGAAGCGCACGTCGTCGGCCTCGTGGTCGAGCTGCGTTCGCTTGGGGACGACCAGCTGGAGCTCGAGCGGCAGCGTCTCGTCTTCGATCGGGGGCGAGGAGGTCGTGGTGGAATCCGAGGTCTCGGTCGCGTCGCTCGAGGTGGAGGCCTCGAGAGCTGCGCCGGATCCGGCCTCGGGTACACGCTCGTGCTCGACGATCGAGGGCGTGCGGGCGTCGAGCTGCCACTGCCAGATGAGGTAACCCGCGCCGAGCAGCACGCCAACGAGCGCCGACACGCTCAGCATCACCGCGAGCGGCGAGACGCGAGGCCCGGGCTCGTGCGAGGGCGAGGCCGAGGTCAGCGGCGCATGCGAGAGGTCGGCTCCGAGCCCGCGAGGATCGGTACCGGTCGCGTCGCCTTCGATCGACGAGCGAGCCGCGGCGAGGGTCTCGGCGGGCACGACCACGCTCGCCTCCCAGCTCGTGGAGGGGGCGGCCTGCGTGGTCTCGACGCCGAGCCCCGACTGCCGGTTGGTGTCGCCCACGCTCGGCGGCAGCGATACGTGCGGGAGCAGGCCGGTCGCGGCCTCGGCATCGGCCGGCAGCAGCGCGCGCAGGGCCTCGCCGGCCACCCATGCGTCGCCGTAGCGGCGCGAGGGCTCGCGCTGCGTGCAGGCGAGGAACCACTCGTCGAAGCCGGCGGGCAGCGCCGCGGTCACTCCCAGCTCCTCGGCGCGCTTCGACGGGGGATCGATCGGCTTGAACAGCTGCTCCACGAACAGCGCCTGCACGTTGCTCGACTCGGCATGCGCCGCGACCCAGTAGTGCTTGCCGGTCAGGGCCCAGAACGCGAGCAGCCCGAGCGCCCAGACATCGGTGGCGGGGGTGGGGCGCTGCGCGTTGAGCTGCTCGGGGGCCATCCACAGCGGCGAGCCCACCGTGTCGGTCTCGGACGATCCGCTGCCCGATTCCTGCACCACCTTGGCGATGCCGAAGTCGAGGATCTTGAGGGTGAACGGCACCCCGGCGCGACGCGAGCGGGCGATGAACACGTTGGCGGGCTTGAGGTCGCGATGCACCACGCCCGCGCGGTGGGCCGCGCACAGCCCGTGGCACAGCTGCCCCGCGACCTCGTGCAGCTGGCCGGGCGTGAGCGGGCCCTGGTGCAGCACGACCGCGCCGAGGTCGGCGCCGTCGAGCAGCTCCATCGCGAGCCATGGGCGGCCGCTCTCGTCATCGATGCCGGCACCGATCACCTCGACCACGTGCTCGCTGTCGATCGACGCGCCGATCGTCGCCTCGCGGACGAAGCGCTGGCGCCCCTTGGGGTCGGCGGCCAGGCGCATGCTGACGAGCTTCAGCGCCCGCAGCTTGCGGGTGCTGAGCTGCTCGGCGCGATAGACCGCGCCCATGCCCCCTTCGGCGAGCAGGTCGACGACCTGGAAGTCCCGGGCGAAGACCGAACCGGGGACGAGCCGAGGCGCGACCGCCATGCTGCGCGGAGTCTACCAAGCCCACGCGCGCCTGCTCGGGAATGGTCCCGTCGACCAGGGCGTCGGGTGCCCCGATGCCACAGCTGGCTCCACGAAGCCTTCCTGGCGCTCGGGTCGGTCCCGACGCGCTCCTTCCCCTCCGAGGCCCGCGCGGGGTCGTGCTGGGATTGTGGTGCCTCGGTGCTTGTGCCCCGAGTCCCGCGGTCGAGCCCGTCGAGCCCGTCGAGCGGGCCGAGCCCCCCGGTGGACGACATGTCGTCGAGGGTGGCGAGGCGACGGTCGAGGCCGAGCTGCAGGGTCTCGCGCACCCGGGCTGCTTCATGCTCCTCGAGCTCGGCGGCGGCCCGCCGCGCTGGGCCGGCGAGCAGCCGTGTGACGAGGGCACGAGCCCGGCGTCCACGTTCAAGATCCCCCACGCACTCATCGCACTCGACACCGGGGTGGTGACCGACGTCGACGCGATGATGAAGTGGGACGGACGCAAGTACTGGATCGAGAGCTGGCACCAAGACCACAGCCTGCGCACCGCGATCTACGAGTCGGTGGTGTGGTTCTTCCAAGACACGGCGCGACGGATCGGGCGCGAGCGCATGCGCGACTACCTCGAGGCGCTCGACTACGGCAACGCGAGCGTAGAGGGCCTCCTCGACGCATTCTGGCTCGACGAGGGCAGCCTTCGCATCAGCCCGCGGGAGTCGCTGCGCTTCATGGCTCGGCTCTACGCGGCGCCGGGCGCAGACGAGCTGCCGCGCGGGCGCGCGCACGTGCAGCAGCTGCGCTCGCTGCTGGTGCGGCCGCCCGAGTCGTTCGCGGGGCGCATGCCCGAGGGCACCGTGCTCCCGCGCGTCCACCCGCAGCTCGTGTTCAGTGCAAAGACCGGCACGGGTGGCAATGAAGACGGCAGCGTGACGTGGTTGGTGGGACATGTGGCGTGCCCCGAGCAGGCCTATGTGTTCGTGAGCCGCGTGATCGACGACGGGCCGCCGCAACGGGAGTCGCCGGCGGTCACCCACGGGCTGGCCGCGCTCGACCGACTGGGCGTGCTGCGCTGCGACGCGTGAGCGGTTCGAGCCCGGGCATGCGCGATTTCGCATGACGCGGGGGCGCCTGCGACTCTCCGCCGGGGGCAGACGCTTTGGGGGCGGCGCGGTACATTCTCACCCCCATGGTGGCCATCCGGACCATCAAGACCATCGAGGTTGCTCGGCAGCAGCAGCTCACGCACCGACGACTGGGGCGGGTGAAGCTGCGCGTTCGCTCGGGCCCCGAGCGGGGTCGCGAGATCGAGGTGGCGCGGGCAACGATCACCGGGGGGCGCAGCGCGGTCAACGACCTGGTGCTGAGCGACGGCTCGGTGAGCACCACCCACTTCGAGCTGGTGCTCCGCGAGGGCGGCGTGCTGCTGCGCGATCGCGGCAGCACCAACGGCACCTGGATCGGCACCACGAGGATCGTGAGCGCCTGGATCGACGTCGGGACAGTGTTCTCCCCGGGTCAGCGCATCGAGATCGAGCTGGTCACCGCCGACGAGGTCGACGTTCCGATCTCGCCTCACGACCGCTTCGAGGAGCTGCACGGGGCGAGCCCCGCGATTCGCGAGGTGTTCACGATCCTCGAGCAGGCCGCCACCGCGTCGCTCGATGTGCTGCTGAACGGCGAGACCGGTACCGGCAAGGAGCTCGCCGCCCGGGCCGTGCACACCCGCTCGCCGCGGGCCTTTGGTCCGTTCGTGGTGCTCGACTGCGCGGCGCTGCCTCGCGAGCTCGCCGAGGCCACCATCCTCGGCTACAAGAAGGGAGCGTTCACCGGCGCGGTCGAGGACAATCCCGGCTGCTTCGAAGAGGCGCACGGTGGCACGCTGTTGATGGACGAGATCGGCGAGCTCCCGCTCGATCTCCAGCCCAAGCTGCTGCGCGTGCTCGATCGACGCGAGGTCCAGCGCATCGGCGAGGTGCGTACGCGGCCGGTCGACGTGCGCTTGGTGGCCGCCACCCACCGCGACCTGCGGCAGATGGTGGGCGAGGGCAAGTTCCGCAGCGATCTCTACTATCGCTTGGCGGAGCTCACGGTCACGCTGCCGCCGCTGCGCGAGCGCGGCAGCGACGTCATGCTGCTCGCCGATCGCTTCCTCGAGGGCTTCTCGCGCACGCGGGGGATGCCGCTGACGTTTGCCGACGAAGCCTACCAAGCGCTGCTCGGCCACACGTGGGCCGGCAACGTGCGCGAGCTGAAGAAGGTGGTCAAGCGCGCGGCGATGCTGTGCGCGGGGCCGCGGGTGGAGCGGGATGATCTGCTGCTCACCAGCCGCCCCGCCGAGGTCGGCGATGCGGGCGACGAGATCTACGGCCTGCCGCTCGAGCAGGCGCGCCTGGCCTTCGAGCGCGAGTACTTCACGCGCCTGCTCGAGGCGACCGGAGGCAACGTGAGCGAGGCCGCCCGGCGCACGGGCTATACCCGCCAGGGTCTGCGGGATCTGCTCAAGCGCATCGGTGTGGTGCGCTGAGCGAGTCCCGCCGCGAGGGGGCGCGAGACCTGGCATGCTCGGTGCAGTCACCTCGGTTCGCGATGGCGCTCGTCGATTCCCTGCTCAAGCTGCTGTCCGCCCAAGGGGCAGACGTTCTCGTGATTCCCTCCGCCGAGCCCCCGTGGCTCGACAAGCGCGGTGAGCTGCGCACCCTGTCGATGCCCGCGCTGGGCCGCGACATGGTGGAGGCAATGGTCGGGGACCTGCTCGATGGGCCTCGCGCCGAGGCGCTCGCGGCCGGGCACGCGGTGGAGACCCAGTACGAGGCGGTCGATGGCCAGTCGTATGCGGTGCTCGTGGAGCCTCGCGCCGACGGGCCGCGGCTGACACTTCGTCGCGCCGGCGCCGAGGAGGCGACGCAAGTGTCATCGTCGTCGTCGGGCGAGAGCTCGCCCGCGCCGCGAGCCGCGAGCGCGTCGCCGGTGGCTGGAGCTCCGCCGAGTCCGGCCCCCGCCGCCGCGCCCGGGCCCGAGCCGACCCCTGCCGCCGCGCCGGCCGAGGCTGCACCTCCGCCGGCCTACTCGCTCGGCGGCCCGCTCGAGGCCCTGCGCGACGAGCCCGTGCTCGACCCTGGTCCGCTCGCCTCGGTGTTCGCCTACGCGGCGCAGGAGCGGGCGTCCGACATCCTGTTGTCGCACGGCAGCAATGCACGCTTGCGCGTGGCCGGTGAGATCACCGAGCTGCCGGGGCACGCGATCGACGAAGCGGTGCTGCGGGCGTTCCTCGCCCCGGTGTTCGGCGCTCGCGCCCAGCACGAGCTGCGCCACACCGGCGGTGTCGATCTCGCGCTGCGCGTGCGCAGCGAGGGCCGCGTGCAGCGCTACCGCGCCAACCTGTTCTTGCAGCAGAGCGGCTGGGCCATGGCCTTGCGACCGGTGCGGGCCGACCCGCCCACGCTCGACGTGCTCAACCTGCCCGAGGAGCTGGCCGAGCTCGCCACGTTCAGCAGCGGCCTCGTGCTCATGACGGGCACCGCGGGCTCGGGCAAGTCCACCACGCTGGTGGCGCTCATCGAGCACATCAATCGCTCGGCGGCCAAGCACGTGATCACGCTCGAGGATCCGATCGAGTACGAGTACAAGCACCGCCGCGCGCTCGTGCACCAGCGCCAGCTCGGCGTGCACGTGAGCTCGTTCAGCGAGGGTCTGCGCGCGGCGCTGCGCGAGAGCCCCGACGTGATCCTCGTGGGCGAGATGCGAGACCACGCCACGATGGCCGCCGCGCTCACGGCCGCCGAGACCGGGCACCTCGTGCTCAGCACCCTGCATGCCGCCGACGCCGCGATGGCGCTCGACCGCATCATCGACTCCTTCCCCGAGCACCAGCAGGGTCAGGTGCGCTTCCAGCTGTCCGGGGTGCTGCGCGCGGTCGTCACCCAGCGGCTGCTGCCCTCGCGCACGCTGCCGCAGCGGGTGCCGGCGATCGAGCTCCTGCGGGTCAACACCGCGGTGGCCACCAAGATCCGCGAGGGCCGCGGGCACCAGATCCAGTCCGAGATCCAGAAGGGTCGCGCCGACGGGATGCTCTCGTTCGAGGTCACGCTGGCCGCGCTGGTGCGGCGCGGGCTGCTGAGCGCCGAGGCGGCGATGGCTCATAGCGGGAATCCGACGGTGATGGCGGAGCACCT
>JBFIJN010000111.1:0-19457 GCA_041600735.1 Nannocystaceae bacterium | reverse complement strand
GCGCACCGCTCGACGAGGCGCGCGAGGATCGGCTCGGCGCTCGTGCACTGCTCGCGCAGCGTGGCTCGGGCGGCCTCGTCGTCGTGCGTCATCGATGATGCATCGTAGTCTCAGGCGATCGCGGACGCACGTGCACGGGTCGAGCAAAGGCCCCGACTCCGATAGGGTGGCCGTGGTGGCTTCCAACCCCTCCAACCTCGACGGCGAGCCGACACAGGCCTCCACGCTTGGGGCCGCCACCGGGTTGGATCGCCGTGGCACCGAGCCGGGGCCAGGTGCCCTCATCGATCGCTTCGTAGTGCTCGCGCGGATCGGCGGCGGGGGCATGGGCGTGGTGTTCGCGGCCCACGACCCGCAGCTCGACCGCCAGGTCGCGCTCAAGCTGCTGCGCTCGGGTCGGGGCACCGAGGAGGCACGGGCTCGGCTGCTGCGGGAGGCTCGCGCGCTGGCCAAGCTCTCGCACCCCAACGTGGTCACCGTCCACGACGTGGGCGTGCACGAGGGACGAGTATGGCTGGCGATGGAGCTGGTCGCGGGCCAGACTCTGAGCCGCTGGAGCGAGCGCCAGCCGCGTGGGTGGAGTGAGGTGCTCGACGTGATGCGCCACGCAGGCCGCGGTCTGGCGGCCGCTCACGCGGCCGGCTTGCTGCACCGTGACATCAAGCCCGACAACATCATGCTGCGCGAGGATGGCCGCGTCTGCGTGATGGACTTTGGGCTCGTTCGGGCTCGCGCGGACACCTCCGACGACGAGCTCTCGCTTGGGTCTACGCCCGTGGAGCTCGAGGAGGCACCGCGCGACTTGACCGGCGTGGGCGCGCTGCTCGGCACACCCAGCTACATGGCTCCCGAGCAATACTCCGGCGACCTGCCCGACGTTCGCACCGATCAGTTCAGCTTCTGCGTGGCGCTCTGGCAGCTCTTGTTTCGCGCGCTCCCGTTCCAGGGCGACAGCGTTGCCGAGCTCGCCCACGCCGTGATCGCTGGCGAGCTGAGACCACCGCCGCCCGCTGCTCGGGTCCCCACGTGGCTGCGGCGGATCTGCGAGCGAGGGCTCGCGACCGAGCCCGAAGCGCGCTGGCCGAGCCTCGAGCTGCTGCTCAGTGCGCTCGAGCATGGGCAAGCGCGCGCGCGACAGCGGGTCGTGCTCGGCGGTGCGCTGGTCGTGGTCGCGGGGGTGATCGCCGGGCTCGGATGGCAGCGAGCGGACGAGCGGCAGCGCCTCGCGGAGTGTGAGCAAGAAGGAGCGGCCATCGAGTCGACGTGGAACGCGTCGCGCCGGACCGAGCTCGACGAGGCGCTGGCTCGCGCACAGGTGATCGATGCCGACGTGGTCGCAGCGCGGTTCTCCGAGGCGCTCGATCGCCACGCGATCGAGTGGAGGGACACGCGCAGCGCGGTCTGTCGAGCGACCGAGGTCGAGCGCGCGTGGGAGCCGGAGACCCTCGAGCTCGCACAGTGGTGCCTTGCGGAGCAGCAGATGGTCACAGACGCACTGCTGACAGAGCTGCTGCGCGACGAGACCCCGGCGCTCGCCTCCCGAGCCTTGGGCGCGGCGACTCACCTCCCGACTCCCGCGGCCTGCGGCGACGTGGCCGCGCTGGAGCGGAACCCCGCCCCGCCCCTCGAGCAGCGCGACGCCGCTCGCGGGGTGCGGGCGCAGCTGGCTCGAGTTGCCGCCTTGCTCGTGGCGGGACGCTATGACGACGCCGTCGCTCGGGCGCAAGAGGCCGCCGCCGCGGCCGAGCCGATCGGTTGGCCCCCGCTGTCGGCCAGCGCTCAGGTCCACCGAGGGCGCGCGCTGCAGCGGGCGGGCCGCTACGCCGAGGCCGAGCAGATCCTCGAGGATGCCTACTTCGAGGCTGCGCGCGCCGGCGCACCGACCGAGGCGGCCGAGGCGGCGCGCTCGCTGATCTCCTTGGTCGGGACGCGACTCGCCCGGCACGACGACGGGCTGCTGTGGGGGCGGCTGGCCGAGGTCGCGCTCGTCTCCGCAGGTGAGCTCGACGGCTCTCGCATGGCCGCGGTGCTCGATGCAGTGGGAGGGATCCATGCCTCGAGCGAGCGCTACGACGAGGCCCGCACGCACTTCGAGCGGGCGCTGGTCATGCAGGAGGCCACGCTGGGCGAGCAGCACCCCGACGTGGCGCTGACCCTGACCAATCTCGCCTTGGTGCGTCTGTGGACCGAGAGCCCGGAGGCCGCAGAGCCACTGATGGAGCGGGCGCTGGCCATCCAGGAGCAGGCGCTGGGCCCCAACCATCCCTCGGTGGCGTTCTCGCTCAACAACCTCGCGTCGGTGGCCCGCCGCCTCGGTCGGCTCGACCGCGCGCGCTCGCTCTACGAGCGAGCGCTTCGCATCCGTCGGCGTGCGCTCGGTGACGGCCATGTCGATGTTGCGCAGAGCCTCACCAACCTCGGCAACTTGCTGGTCGAGCTCGGCGTGCTGGACGAGGCCAAGGTGATGTTCGCCGAGGCGCTCGCGATCTTCGAGTCCGTGCACGGTAAGGAGAGCTCGCTGCTGGCCTTCCCCGTCGGCGGGCTGGCGAAGGTGGCTGGCATCGAGCAGCGCTGGGATGAGGCCGTCGCGTGGGCCGAGCGCCTGCTGGCCCTTCCCGGTGTCTCTGCCGAGGCTCGTGCGAGGGCCGAGCTGATGCGCGTCCGCGGGCTGTGGGCGCAGGGGCAAGAGCGCGAGCGGGCTCGCACGCTGGCGGAGCAGCAACTGACGGCGCTTCGCGAGCAAGCGGCCGCGCCAGCTGCAGAGGTCGCGGTGGAGCTCGAGCGGTGGCTCGCGGATCCCTCGAAGTTCGAAGAAGCGCAGGCCAAGCAAGCCTCGGCTGCGCCGGCCAAGCGCTGACGCGAGCTCGGCGCGGGCGTGCGCCGAGGAAACGACAGTCGCCACCAACGGGTGGCGACGGGCCTGCACCCAGCTCGCAGAACGGTGTGCGTGTCTCGTTCCTGCCAAGCTCTAGATGGCACAATCGTTGCGTTAGCGGGCGCCCGGGAGCGAGGTCGCTCCCGGGAGAAACCAAGCCGATGAACCACACCACTCTGGTCCACCCCCTGTCCGTCTTCTCCACCTTCCTCGACTCGACCGCGCGGGACCGCGTCAAGTCGCGGCTCGTGCGAACCCCCCTCGAGCATCCGCTCAAGGCGCTCCGCACGGTATGGGGGCTGCGCCAGCTGTGGGCGCAACCCGAGCTGCATGCGATCTACACCGAGGGCATCGTGATCGATCGCGTGGTGCGGCGCATCATCGAGGCCGACTCGTGCTGCGTGGACGTGGGCTGCCACATCGGATCCACCCTCAGCGAGATGCTCCGGCTGGCGCCCCGGGGCCGACATGCGGCGTTCGAGCCGATCGCAAGCAAGGCCGAGTGGCTGCGGCGTCGCTTCCCCGAGGTCGAGGTGTTCGAGGTCGCGCTCGCCGGGCAGGAAGGCACGGCCAAGTTCTTCATCAACACCAAGCTCACCGGGTTCAGCGGCCTGCAGCGGCACGGGGACGACGGCGAGCACCAAGAGGTCGAGGTGCGCACGGCTCGGCTCGACGAGATCCTGGCTGGCCGGCGGGTCGACTTCATCAAGCTCGACGTGGAGGGCGGCGAGCTCGGCGTGCTCGAAGGGGCGACCGGGATCCTCGAGCGCCATCGGCCGCGGATTCTGCTCGAGTGCACCGCCAGCAGCCTGGCCGCGCACGACGTCGCGCCCACCCAGATGTTCGAGTGGCTCGCCGCCCATGGCTACGGGCTGTGGAAGCCGGCCGACTATCTGGCGCGCGGCGAGCCGCTCGATCTCCAGCGCTTCGTCACCTCGATCACCTATCCGTTTCAGGCGTTCAACTTCTTCGCCGAGCCGCTTCGCTGAGCCGAGCGGTGCGCCGCTGGCCGCGGAGGATGCCGACCGAGTAGACTCGGAGCGTGCGTTGGTCTCTGCTCCTCGGTCTCCTCGGTCTCCTCGGTCTCCTCGGTCTGGGTTCGATGTCGTCGTGCGCCAAGCAACCCGCTGCTCTCGGGGGCGAGTGCGAGTGGCTGCACGAGTGTCAGACGGGCATGATCTGTCTCGACCGAGCATGTGCACCCCACCGCGTCGCGGGCGAGAGCTGTGACGACAAGCAGCTCATCTTCTGCGGCGTGGGATTGCTGTGCGGCGACACGGGGGTCTGCATCACCGCGCAGGAGGCCGAGGAGAAGCGCAAGGCGCAGGAAGAGGCCGCGAAGCGGGCGATGCTCGTGCAGTCGGGGCTCGACCATGACGAGATCGAGGCCGCCGAGCGGCCCGTCGCGGAGAACGAGCCCGCGGTGGGCGGTGGCTTGGCGGTCCGCGTCAGCCGCACCGACTCCATTGGCTCGGGATTCGCCGCCTGCCGGGTCGACGAGCGCCTGATCGGTGGAAGCTGCGAGTCCAAGGGTACGCTGACGACCTCCGTTCCCCGCGACTTCAGTGCGACCGATACCGTGGGCGCCCGGTGGACCTGCGCGACCAACACCAAAGAAACCCCGCTCGTCTCGTACGCACTGTGCCAGCAGCTGCCGACGGCGAGCCCCGAGCGCACCGAGCCGTAGCGGCGTATCGGACCGTGGTCATTCCCGGTGGGCGGAGGTTCTGGCCACCTGCGAAACCGGAGTAGCCATGGGCAGGCCTGCGTCCCGCCCCCCAACCCGGCGAGACGACGACGCCTGCGGGGTGGCACGGGGCTCGCAGAGAGCGAGGCGATATGAAGTGCAACGGATTCAGGGACTCGACCGCGCGCAACAAGCACTACAAGAAGCACGTGCTCGGCAAGGGGGGTGGCACGGGCTGGGTGGCGGACATGGGCGGGCTGTACTTGTCGGCGGCGAGCTACGAGCAGGCGGCCATCACCTTTGCGACGAGCGGCGGGGCATTCCACGCGTTCAACAATCCCATCGTCGAGCTCGAGACCGCACACGGCAACTACGCGCGCTGGAACCAGAACACGGGCGAGTTCGTGGCCGCCACCGCGGATGGCGTGCTGCTCACGTATCACATCCGCAACGACGCATCGAAGTTCCAGTCGGCGGTCCTCGAGTATTGACCGCGCGACGCTCGGATCAGAGCCGCGCAGCCAGTGGCTCGGCGAAGAAGTTGAACGCCTGGAAGGGATACGTGATCGAGGTGATGAAGCGTGGCAGATCGAGCGGCGCGCCGCGGGCTAGGTAGTCGGCGGGCGCCCACAGCCCGTAGCCGTGGGAGTCGAGCCACTCGAACATCTGCGCGGGTGCGACGTCGTGCGCGGCCAGGCTGCTGGCGGTGCACTCGAGCAGGATCCGCGGTCGATGGCGCTCGAGGGTCCCGGTGGCGCCCTCGAGCACGCCGAGCTCTCCGCCCTCCACGTCGAGCTTGATGAAGTCCACCCGCCGCCGCGCGGAGAGGATGTCATCGAGCCGAGCCGTGCGCACCTCGACCTCCTGGTGGCCCCCGTCGTCCCCGTGCCGCTGCAGGCCGCTGAACCCGGTGAGCTTGGTGTTGATGAAGAACTTGGCCGTTCCGTCGGTTCCGGCGAGCGCGACCTCGAACACGTCCACCTCGGGGAAGCGGCGGCGCAGCCACTCGGCCTTGCTCGCGATCGGTTCGAATGCGGCGTGCCAGCCGCGGGGTGCCAGCCGCAGCATCTCGCTGAGGGTGGAGCCGATGTGGCAGCCCACGTCCACGCAGCACGAGTCGCGCTCGATGATCCGCCGCAGCACGCGGTCGATCACGATGCCCTCGGTGTAGATCGCATGCAGCTCGGGGTGCGCCCACAGCTGGCGCAGCCCCCATACGGTGCGGAGCGCCTTCAGCGGCGGCTCGAGGGGCGTTCGCACGAGCCGCGACTTGGCTCGGTCACGGGCCGTCGAGTCGAGGAAGCTGGAGAGGACGGACAGGGGGCGGACGAGAGCGCTGTGGTTCATCGGCTTCTTTCTCCCAGAAGCGACCTCGCTCCCTACCTCCAGTGAGGCAACGATCGCGCCCTCGGGAAAGCGCAAATGAGTGAGCACCGGCGTCCCCGCGGCGCACTTCATGCGGATGCCGCCGCAGAGCCGCCACGAACGCGCGCAGCGACGGCGGACCACCCTCAGGTCGCTCGTGGCGCTGCGCGGCGGTACATGACGTCGGTGCGCAGCACGTACTTGGTGCCCTCGACCACCGGCTCGCCGCGGTGGACCAGGCCGTGCTCGAACAGCAGCGCCATCCCACGCACGGGCACCACCGGGGGCGCCTCGACGAACTCGGTGCGTCCGCCGTCGTAGCCGTCGTTGAGATAGAACATGAGCGTCAGCAGGCTCACTTCGTTGGCGTCGCGGTGGAACGACCCGTCGCGGTGCCACTGGAAGTACTGCCCCCGCTCATAGCGATAGAAGCGGAAGCGCTCGTTGAGGCCCACGGCGTGCAGTCGGCGGTGCTGGACCGGGATCCACGGGACGATCCGCTCCCAGAGCTGCCGCGCGCGCGTGTGATCGTCGACCATCACGCGCGTGTTGTTGCGGACCTGCGGGCGCATCTCGAAGCCTCGGGGGGTGGTGATGGGGGCGTCGCCGAACCCGACGGCCTCGGCCTCGCGCACCAGCGTCTCGCACTCGTCCGGGCTGAGCACTCCGTTGATCGTGACCACGTCCATGGGTCCACGATGGAGACGGCGGCCGTCGGGGACCAGGGCGCGAGCCGGGCAGAACCGGGCACAACCGGCACGAGCCGCGTCGAGGGGCTGATACGCTGTCGCTGGTGCCCTTGGTGTTTCGCCACTCGGTGCTCCAGCGTGCGCGCCTGGAGCTGGGCTTGACCCAAGAACAGACCGCGCGGGCCTTGCGCGTAGATGTGCGGACCTACCGTCGCTACGAGACTGGCGAGGTCAACGACGCGACCGCCGGCTTCGAGCTGCGACGGGCGGGACGGCGGCAGCTGCTCGCACGGATCGGTGAGGAGCTGGGAATCGCGGCCGACGAGCTGCTGGGCGAAGCGCCGACGGAGCCTTCGCCGTCCCCGAGTGGTCCCGGGTCATGGCGGCCGCAGCCGCCCTGTCACGTCCACGTGCTGCAGCCCGCGCAGTGCTTCGTTGGCCGGGAGAGCGAGCTACGAGCGCTGCAGCGCTGGCTCGCGCGCGCGGGTGAGCCACCGCGGCTTCGAGCGCTGGTCGCGGTGGGCGGGGCGGGCAAGTCGGCCCTGGTGCAGCGGCTGCTCGACGAGCTGCCCGATGAGCCCGCGCGCGGCGTGTTGGTGTGGAGCTTCTACGATGATGCGCGGGCCGAAGGTCTCCTCGATGCCGCGCTGCGCTACTTCGAGGGCGTCGAGCCCAGCGGCGCGCCCGAGCAGCTGCTCGAGCGCGTGCTGACCCTCGTGCAAGGCGAGGCGCCGCACCTGTGGGTACTGGATGGGTTCGAGACGATGCAGGCCGACGGGCGCGCGAAGCCGCGGGGCGCGATCGAGGACCCGCTGCTGCGGCGATTGCTCAGCGCGATCGCGGCGCGACCCGGCGGAACCCGGGTGCTGCTCACCTCTCGCTATCCGCTGGTCGACCTGGCCGCATGGGAGGGGCGAGGGCTGCAAACGATGCGGCTCGGCGCGTTGCTGGCGGCGGATCAGCTCGAGCTGCTGCGCCGCTTCGGCGTGCGGGCCAGCGACGCGCAGGCCGTGCTCGCGCTCGAGCGCTATGGCGGGCACGCGCTCTCGATCGCGACGCTCGCATCGTATGTGGTCGGCTTTCACGAGGGCGAGCTCGACGCGGCGGGAACGCTCGATCTGGGTGACGCGGCCGCCGACGATCCGCTCGCATATCGACTGGGGCGGCTGCTCGATGCCTACGCGGCGGCCATGAGCGAGGCGCAGCGGGATCTCCTGGCCAGGGTGGCCGTGTTCCCCAGCGGTACCGACGTGGAGACGCTGCTCGAGCTCGCGGCGCAAGGCGGGGCGCTGGCGGGGCAGATGCCCGACGATCGGCGGACGCTCATCCGCGCGCTTGGTCGCCTGGAGTCGATGGGCCTGCTGTACCGAAGCCGTGAGGCCACCAGCACCTACGCGGCGCACCCGTTCGTGGCGGGTAGCTTTCGCGAGCGGCTGGGCGCTGCCGCCCCGGCGATTCACGGCGCCCAGCGACGGCGATTGCTCGCACGTCTCGCGGAGCGGCCTACGACCGAGCCGCGCGCAGGCCAGCTCGTGCTGCTCGAGGAGCTGCTCGGGCACACCCGACTGGCCGGTCACGTGAGCGAGGCCTACGGTCTCTACCAGCGGGCGCTGGGAGGGTTTGGGTTTCTTGGCCTCGTGCTCGGTGACATGGTCCGCGGGTTGCGGTCGGTGCGGAGCTTCTTCGGCGATGGTGATCCCGAGCAAGCACCTGTGGGCTTGGCGAGGTGGCAGGTCATGGTGCTGCGCTACGACCTCGCGCTCTACGCCAGCGCGCTGGGGGATCCCGGGCTCGCGCGGCGGAGTCTGCGGGGCTTCGTGGCGCTCGCGGGCGACGATCCGCGCCAGCACACGACGGGTCTTCGCACCACGGCCTACGTGCTGCGCCTGTGCGGCGAGCTCGATGAGGCGCTGGCGGTGGCCAAGCGGGCCCTCGAGGTCGGCGCCGCGCACTCTGATCACGTCGCGCGCAATCTCGGGCTGCTTGGGGCAATCACACACGATATCGGCGACCTCGAGCAGGCTTCGCGGTGCTTTGCGGAGGCGAGCGCGATCGACCCGAGCCGTCGCTTTCGCCGGGGGCTGTGGGAGGCCGAGCACCTGGTCGACCAGGGGCGCCTCGAAGAGGCGACCGCGCTGACCGAGCCCAATCGCGAGGCCTGCCTGGCGCGGGGCTGGAGCGGTCATGTCTCGCACTGCGACGTGGTGCTGGGACTATGCTGCGCGGCCGAGGATCCCGAGCGCGCGGCCGGGTTGCTCGCGGAGGCCCAGCGGTGGGCCTACGCGAGCGGCGAGGTGGAGGCCCAGCTGCGCTGCTTCGAGCTCGAGCTGCGGCTGGGCAGCGGGCAGGCGCGGACCGATGCCTTCGAGCGCGCGCTCGGATTGGTCCAGGTCTCGGGCCTTGGTCGCTTCGAGGCTCGCTTGCGGGCGGAGGTCGCTCGCGCGCCGCACTAGTCGAACCACGCTCACCTTGCGACAGCTCGCGCTGCGCTCATGAGGGGGCGGGATTCCACGCTCCCTGCTAGCCGTCGAGCGCAAGCACCATCTCTCGCTGACGCACGAAGGTCGTCCACCCGGCACGCGCCAGCGCCCGCTCCGCCGGGCTGCCCTCCGGCTCGTTCATCATCAAGATCGGGCGATCGCGATACCGCGAGGCCAGCGCCCCGAGCAGTCGATCCACCGCGCCTTCATCATCGGTGGCGAGCACCTGCACGCTCACACTCGCCTCGGTCACCGAGAGGATCGACGCCGCATCGCCGCACGCGACGGCAGCAAGGCCGGGCATGCGCAGGACCGAGGCGCGCTCGCGCTGCCATGCCGGCGTCGCCGAGCTACGCGACCACGGGAACCCGTCGATGTCGAGCTCGACGAGCTCTGCCTCGGCGCCCCGTACTGTTTCGGCTGGGTCGTGGCGGTACGAGCACAGCACCCGGGTGCTCACGAAGCCGGCGCGCGCGTAGGTGGCGATCGCTCGCGCATTGGCATCGATCACCTCGAGCTGAAGCTGCCCGAGCCCGAGCGCGCGCGCCCGCGCGATCACCTCCGCGCAGAGACCATGCGACAGCCCCCCTCCACGGTGCCTGGTCGCGAGCCCGAAGCCGCCGATCCAGCCCCGCGCACCCCGCACGCCGAGCATGGCCATGCCGACGAAGCTCCCCTCGGCATCACGCAACAGCGGCGAGTGCTCGAGCACGATGTCGTGCGCCTCGACGTGCAGGCGCAGCCGCTCGTCGCCGAAGCGCAGCGGCATCAAGTAGTCCTCGTAGGCGTGGGCGAACGCAGCGACGAGCGCAGGGGGGTCGAGCTCGGCGAGGACTCCGTAGTGCACGGGTTCCATCATACCGATGGCTTCATGACATCGCCCCTTTGGATTACACGCGAGCTCTCGAGGTGCGCTACTCCGGCGTGCCGGAGGTCGCCAGCGGGAGGCGGACGGTGAAGCAGGCCCCTGAGCCCTCGACCGTGGCGAGCTCGACCGAGCCGCGGTGCTGCTTGGCGATCTCGCGCACGATCGCCAGCCCCAGCCCGGTCCCGGGGCGGGTGCTGGCGCGCTCGCGGCCGCCGCGGACGAACGGCTGGAAGATTCGCTCGGCCTCGGCGTGGGGGATGCCGATTCCGTGGTCACGCACGCGCAGGACGGCGGCTCCGCGCTCGCAGCCGCCGTCGACCTCGACCACGGTGTCGGCGGGGGCGTGGCCGATCGCGTTCTCGAGCAGGTTTCGCACCAAGCGGACGAGATCCAGCGGGCTGCCGCGGACCTTGATGGACGCGACCTCGAGCTCGACTCGTACTCTGCGGGCCTGGGCCTCGGGTTCGACCATCGCTCGGGCCTCGTGGACGACGTCGAGCAGGTCGACGACGCGCTCGTCGGCCGCCGTGACGCGACCGACTCGTGCAAACGCGAGCAGATCGTCGGCGAGCGTCATCAGGCGCCGCGTCGCGATCAGGGCCTCGTCGATCGCATCCCGGTACTGCTCGACGTCTCGCGAGCGCCGCACTGCGTGCGAGAGCTCGCCGTAGAGCGTCGTCAGCGGCGAGCGCAGCTCGTGGGCGGCATGGGCGATGAAATCGCTCTGGTTGCGCAGCAGCAGGTCGATGCGCTCGATCATCTCGTCGACGTCGCGCGCGAGCTGGACGATCTCGGGGGCCCCGCTGACGTCGCCCACGCGCGCGCTCAGATCCTCGCCGGACACGTCGCGCGCGACCTGGGCGATCCGCGAGTGAACGTGGGTGAGGCGGCGGACGACGGCGGACGTGAGGACCACGGTCACGAGCATCGCCATGCCGAACACCAACGCCATGGCCTGGGTCAGGAACCTCGAGTCGTTGTCGAGCTCCACACGCGAGGCCGCGAGCAGCAGCACGGTGTCGGGATGGTCGGGGATCTCGAGCAACATGGCGCGCAGGTGGATCCCGTTGACCTCGAGGTCGCCGACGTCCGACTCGACGCTCGAGAGCTCCGGCGGGGCGCCCCTCCACGCCGGCGTGGTCTCGAGCACCTCGCCGTCCACGTCGTAGAGCGCGGCGTACTTGGTCAGCGGGCCGATGTCGTCGGGGCTGTCGTCAGGACCGATGTGCGGCGTGATACGGAGCCGGCGGCCGCCGGACTCGGCGATCTCGGCCACCTCTTGCAGCGCCTCTCGCCGGAGCGCCTCGTCGAGCTGCCGCTCATGGCTGGCGTTGACGAGCTGCCTGACCCCGATGAAGGCGATCGCGAGGGTGATGAGAATGACCATCGAGATCGCGCCGACGAAGCGCCCGCGAAACCTCAAGCCCTCGCCTCCGCGCGCAGCCGATAGCCCTTGCCCCGAACGGTCTCGATCAGGCTCGCATGATCGCCGAGCTTCTCGCGGAGCCGACTGACGTGGACCTCGATCATGTTCGACTCGGGATCGAAGTTCATGCCCCACACGCGCGAGAGGATCTCGGAGCGGGTCACGACCTGGCCGGCACGCAGGACCAGGTGGGTGAGCAGCGCCATCTCCCGGTCGGTGAGATCCAGCGCGCGCCCAGCCAAGCTCGCGCGTCGCTCGAGCCGGTCGACCACGAGCTCGCCCGAGCGAAACAGGCCCTTGCGCACGCTCCGACGCAAGATCGCGTCGAGCCGGGCGAGCAGCTCCTCGATCTCGAACGGCTTGACGAGATAGTCGTCGGCGCCCGAGCGCAGCCCGAGGACGCGCTCGCGCAGCTCGCCGCGTGCCGTCAGCATCAGGACCGGGATCTCGCAGCCCTGCTCGCGCAGCGCCTTGCAGACGCTGAGGCCGTCGATGTCCGGCAGCATCCAGTCGAGCACGACGGCATCGTAGACGCCGCTCTGGGCGCGGGTGATCGCCTCCTGGCCCTCCGCGCAGGTGTCGGCGACATAGCCTTCCTCTACGAGCAGACGGGTGACGAAGCGCGCGAGCTTGATGTCGTCCTCGACCACTAGGATCTTCATCTTCGCGTGGCCAAGATATCAGCTACGACGCAGACCGCACCTTACGAACACTTAATCTGGATTTAATCTCTCGAGATCGGGTTTCGCACTATCACATGGACGAATGGTTGCCCGCAGGCCCTGCCTTGGTCGCGTGCTCGCGTGCTCGCTGTCGCTGGGCATCGTCGTCGGTGTGCCTGGAGCACGGACGGCGGCTGCCGCCGAGCCCGTCACCGCCGGGTTCGAGCCCCGTCCAGATACCGATCTGACGGTGCTCGAGCGGCTCCTGATCGAGTCGGCGCCCGAGCTCGAGCCCGCGCAGCTGCAGGTCGACCTCGCCCACGCCGCGGTCCGCCAGAGCCGGCTCCTCCCCAACCCGCAGCTCGACCTGGGCTGGGCGACGATTCCGCTCGGCGCCACCAACCCCCCCGACCTCGAGCGACCGCTCGCCAACGTCCCGAACTACGGGGTCGGCATCGCGTTCCCCATCGAGCTCGGCAAGCGTGGGCCGCGGGTTCGTGAGGCTCGCGCGCTCGCCCGCGGGACCCAGCGCGAGCTCGACGCGCTGATCCGGGCCCGCGCGCTCGACCTCGCCGAGACCCTGGGTGAGCTCGCCACCGCATGCCTGCGGGTCGAGGGGTTCGAGCAGCTCGTCGAAGACATGGAGCACACCGTCGAGGTCGCCAAGCAGCGGGTCAGTCTGAGCTACGGAGTCCCGCTCGACGTCGACCGCTTCCAGGTCGAGCTGACCCGGGCGCGCTCGCTGGTCTTGGTGGCCCGCAGCGACGTCACGCGCGCGCAGGCTGCCTGCGCAGCGCAGCTCGGCCGCGCGTGCGAGCCGTTCGCGAGCGGGGAGGCGGCGCGCGCCTACCTCGAGGCCTGGATCGACGTGGCTTGGGTCGCCGGTGACACGCTCGAGCGCCGCCCCGATCTCGCTGCGCTGAGCGAGTATGCCGATGCGGCGCGGGCCTCGGCCAGACTCGCCCGAAACCACGCGATCCCCGATCCGACGGTGCGGCTCGGCTACCTCCACGACCGCTTCGTCGCTTCGGGTAACCATGTCCACTCGCTCGCGATCTCGCTGAGCTTCGCGCTGCCGGCGTTCGACCGCGGTCAGGTCCGACGCGAGGCGGCGGTCGCGAGGGAGCGGCGGCTCATCGCCGAGCGTGACAAGCGGCTCGCGGCCGCGACCGCTCAGCTGCCGGCCCTGGCCGCGCGCGCCGAGCTCGAGCGGGAGCGGCGACGGGCGCTGCGAGACGAGGCCATCCCGACGGCGAAGCTGGTGGTCGCCAGCTTCGCGCAGGCGGCCGAGCAGCGGCTGGTGTCGGTCGCCGAGAACATTCAGGTCCGACGAGTGCTCCGCGAGCTGCTGCTCGAGGAAGCCGACGCCTACGCGGACGCGTACGCCGCCCAGATCACGCTGCTGCGCGCAGGAGCACCCCAAGGCTAGGTCCCCATGAATACACGTCTCATCACTTGCATCGTCTCGTCCCTCGCCTCGGGCTGGGCCGCCGGCTGCGACGCGGCCGCCGAGGCGCCGAGTCCGAGCTGGAAGGTCGAAGCGGACGCCGTCGTGCTCGCGCGGCCGTCCCCGGCTCGGTTCTCGACCGAGCTCGTCGAGCTCGGCGAGCCGCTCGCGGCGGCGACCGTCACCGCCCGGGTCTCGACGATCGAGCAGCTCGTCGCCCCCAGCTATCCGCCGCTGCCCGGCCGAGTCGCGGAGATCGTCGTGCGCGTGGGCGATCGCGTGCACGAGGGCGACAAGCTGGTCCGGGTCCAGACCGGCGATCTCACGCTGCTGAAGAGCGAGGTCGCGGCCGCGCGGCTCGCCGTCGAGACCAAGGAGGCGACGATCGCCAAGCTCGAGCGGATGGTCGAGGCCCGGCTCGCGGCCGAGCACGAGCTCACCCTCGCGCGCGCGGAGCTGGCCGAGGCTCGGCTCGCGGCCAAGACCGCCCGCTCGCGCCTGCGCTCGCTGTCGGTTGGCCGGGCGGGAGACTCGAGCTTCTGGGTGCTCGCGAGCCGCAGCGGGACCGTCGTCCAGCTCGGGGCCGCGCTCGGCCAGCAGGTCCGGCCCGAGCAAGACGTCGCGGTCGCGACCGTTGCCGAGCTCGGCGAGGTCATGGTCATCGCCGACGTCACCCAGCAGGAGGCGGGCCGGCTCGCGCTCGGCGGGACCGCGCGGGTGACCATTCCGGGCTCGACCGAGGCTCCACTCGAGGGCTCGATCGAGCTGGTCTCGGACGTCGTCGACCCCGAGCGCCAGACCGTGCCGGTCCGGGTGCGCGTCGCCAACATCGAGCCGCGGCTGCGCCCCAATGCCTACGTCGACGTCGAGTTCGTGGCGACCGCGGGCGCGCCCGTGATCCGCGTGCCGGCCCCCGCGGTCGTGCGTGACGGAGCGAGGACCGTGGTGTTCGTCGACGTCGGCGAGCAGCGCTACCGCGCGCGCGAGGTCGAGGTCGGACGCCGTACCCGATCCGAGGTCGAGATCCTGCGCGGGCTCGAGCCCGGCGAGCAGATCGTCACCCGCAACGCCCTGCTGCTGCTCAACGCGATCGAGCTGCAAGCCTAACCACCACCCCACCATGCTCGAAACGCTCGTCAAGGCCGCCCTGAAGCATCGGGCGGCAGTCCTGCTGATGTCCGCGCTCATGCTCGCGTGGGGCCTCCACGCGTTTCGCGAGCTGCGGATCGAGGCGTTCCCCGATCCGACCGACACCCAGGTCAACATCATCACGCTGAGCCACGGGCAGCCCGCCGAGGAGATGGAGCGGCAGGTCTCGGTGCCCATCGAGCGGGTCATCAACGGCACCCCCGGCCTGATGCGCGTGCGCTCGATCAACCTGTTCGGGCTCTCGTTCGTGACGCTCACGTTCGACGAGGGCATCGAGCCGCTGTTCGCCCGCGCGCAGGTGCTCGAGCGGCTGCGGCTCGCCGAGCTGCCCGAGGGCGTGGTCCCGCAGCTCGGCTCGCTCAGCACCCCGATCGGCGAGATCTATCGCTACACGCTGCGGGCCCCCAACGTCGACCCCATGGAGCTGCGGACCCTGCAAGAGTGGGTGATCAGTCCTCGGCTGCTGCGCGTGCAGGGGGTCGCCGACGTGGTCAGCTACGGCGGGCTCCTGCGGGAGATCCAGGTGCGCCCCGATCCCGCGGCGCTGGCGGCCAACCGGGTGACCCTCGCCGACCTCGAGATCGCGCTCGCCAAGGCGTCGAGCAACGCCTCGGGCGGCATCATCGAAGAAGGCGCCGAGCAGCTCGTCGTCCGCAGCCAGGGCTTGTTCGGCTCCATCGAGGACATCTCCGCCGTGGCCGTCGCGTCGCGGGGCGGGACCCCGGTGCGCCTCGATCAGCTCGCGTCCGTGCGCGAGGGCTGGGCCCCTCGCCAGGGCGTGGTCGGCCGCAGCGACGACCCCGACGTGATCGAGGGCATCGTGCTGATGCGCCGCGGCGAGAACCCAACGCGCGTGCTCGAGGCCCTGCGCACGGAGCTCGAGGTCATCAACGCCCGTGTGCTCCCCGAGGGCGTCGAGATCTCGCCGTTCTACGATCGGACCGAGCTCGTCGACGCGACCCTGCGCACGGTCGGCCACAACCTCGGTGAGGGCGCCCTGCTGGTGATCGCGGTGCTGGCGGTGTTCCTCCTCGATCTACGCGCAGCGCTGATCGTCGCGGCCGTGATCCCGCTGTCGCTGGCGGCCGCGTTCGCCTACCTGCACACGCGCGGGATGGCGGCCAACCTGATCTCGATGGGCGCCGTCGACTTCGGCATCATCGTCGACGGCGCGGTCGTGATCGTCGAGGCGATCGCGTTTCGAATGGCCGCAGACGACGGGCCCAAGGAGGAGCCTGCGCTCGCCATCGAGCACGCGGTCCGCGAGGTCGTGCGCCCGACCGTGTTCGCGCTGCTCATCATCATCGCCGCGTACCTGCCGATCTTCCTGCTCGAGCGCGTCGAGGGCCGCATCTTCGCGCCGCTGGCCCACACCGTGGTCGCGGCGCTGGTCGGCGGCCTGGTGTTCTCGGTCACGCTGGTGCCGGTGCTCGGGACGTTCGCGTATCGGCGGCACCGCAAGCACTGGCCGTCCCCGGTGCTCGTGCTCGCTCGAGCGCTGTACATGCCGACCCTGCGCGCGGCCCTGCGCCGACCGGTGATGATCCTCGGCCTCGCGAGCGCCTCGCTGCTCGGATCGATCCAGCTGCTCGGTGAGCGCGGGACCGAATTCTTGCCCGAGCTCAACGAGGGCGCGCTCTACCTGACGTTCACGCTGCCCTCGAACACCTCGCTCACCGAGGCGCGGAGGCTGGCTCCCACGATCACTGCGATCGTGGATCAGTTCCCCGAGGTCGAGGCTCACCTCCACCAGATCGGCCGGCCCGAGGACGGCACCGACCCGACCTTGTCGAACAACCTCGAGTTCTTCGTGAAGCTGCGCCCGGCCTCCGAGTGGCCGGCCGACACCCGCGATCTCGGGGCGCTGATCCGCAAGATGGGCGCCGCGCTCGCCGAGATCCCCGGGCTCGAGGTCAACTTCTCGCAGCCGATCCGCGACAACGTCAACGAGAACATCTCGGGTCAGTTCGGTCAGATCGCGCTCAAGATCTACGCCGACGACCTGCCCGCGCTGCAGCAGGTCGCGGAGGCGACCCAGCTCGCGCTCTCGCGGGTTCCGGGCGTCGCCGACCTCGGCATCGTCAAGAGCGGCGAGCTCCCGCAGGTCCAGATCAAGCCGCGCCGGGACTGGCTCGGCCGCCACGACCTCAACATGGACGACCTCCAGCGCTACCTCGCGGTCGCGCTCGGCGGTGGGGTGGTCGGCGAGCTGTGGGAGGGAGATCGCTCGTTCGACGTGGTGCTGCGCTTTCCCGACGCCTCGCGTGAGACCGTCGAGCAGATCGCGTCGCTGCGGATCCCGACTCCATCGGGCGCCTTGATTCCGCTGTCGGTGGTCGCCGAGGTGGGCGTCGACTACGGACGCGCATCGATCAATCGCGAGAATGGCCACCGCTACGTCGGCATTCGCATGAACGTGCGCGGGCGCGACCTCGGCAGCTTCGTCGAAGACGCCCGCGCGGCGGTCGACGCCGAGGTCGAGCTGCCGAGCGGCGTGACCATGGAGTGGGGCGGCGAGTTCGAATCCAAGGAGCGGGCCATGAAGCGGCTGCTCGTCGTCGTCCCGATCACCTTGGTGCTCACGCTCGGCCTGCTGTTCAAGGCGTTCGACTCGCTGTCGCTCGCGTTATTGGTGATGCTCAACGTCCCGTTCGCGTTGGTCGGCGGAGCCGTTGGCCTGTGGCTGTTCGACATGCCGGTCTCGATCGCCGCCGCCGTGGGCTTCATTGCGCTGGTCGGGCAGGCCTCGCTCAACGGGGTCTTGGTGCTGAGCGCCATCGAGGCGCTGCGCCGCAGTGGAGTCGCGCTCGACGAGGCGATCCTGCGAGGCGCGCGAGACCGATTGCGACCCGTGCTGATGACCGCGTCGCTCGCCGCCTTCGGCCTGGTTCCCGCGGCCATGTCCCACTCGATGGGAGCCGAGACGCAGCGGCCGATCGCCGTGGTCATCGTCGGCGGCACGATCTCCGCGGCGGTCCTGACGTTGATCGTGCTGCCGGTGATGTACCGCGCGATGTCACGGCTGCTCGCGCGGGGGTAGCTTCGCGGCTCGGCGGTCACGTCCGTCCGGCGTGTGCCCGACACGTCCGCATGGACGCTGCGGTCCGTGCGCTCTGCGTCCGCGCCTTCGTGACGCAGTCCTGAAATTGGATCAGACTCTGCCTCCTCATGAGCAAACGTTCGACACCGCAGCCCGAGCTCGGCCCTGACTGGAGCTGGCTCGAGAAGCTGGGCGAGCTAGAGATCGCCCTGCCCGACGAGCCGCAGCGACTCGAGCTTCCCACGGCGGGTGCCGCCCGACTGTTGATCGCAGACGAGTACGGCGACGCCTTTGGCGTGCTGGACGGCGGAACGCACGAGCACGTTGCGTGGGCGCTCGGGCGGGCGCTCGACCAGCTCTATGGGGTCGAGTGGGGGACTTCCGACGCGCCCGAGATCGACGCGACGAGCGAGCGGGCAACCTTCGAGGGCTTCGGCGAGGACTACGTCGCCGTCTGGAGGCGGACGGCCACGGCGGTGCTGCTGGCCGTCACGCGACCCGAGCGCGAGGACCGAGCGCGAGCCTTCGTCGGCGGCAGCAGCGTACGCGGGTGAGGCTACAGCCTCGGTCACTCGGGAAGGTCGCCGGGGTGGATCGCCTCGAGCGTGGCGATGAGCTCGAGGCGAGCCGTGCGTGGCGCGGGGTACGACGCGTCGGGCGGGTCGAGGTAGCGGTCCCAGTCGAACTCGAACGCGCTGGACAGCTGCAGACCCGCGGGCACCGTGGAGACGGTGAAGCACGCCCGACAGACCGCTTGGCCACCGGGGTAGGTGGTGATCTGGCGGCCGAGCAGATGCCCGAACAGCTCGTCGAGATCGCGGTTGTCGATCACCAGCTCCCGCCCCGCGAGATCGGCCGCCGAGGTCGGGCTCGGGGCCACCGTACCGCTCAGCCATGACTCGCGCTCGGCGTGCCCCAGCTTCAGGTTCCAGTCGGCCTCGCCCGAGTCACAGTGGTAGAGCTCGAGGGCCGCGCTGGACAGCGCGAAGCGCTTACCATCGATCTCTACGAAACCAGCCGCGCTGGGTAGCTCGGGTTCTTGGCGGTCGGACTCGTGGGTCATGGGCGGGCCTCACACGTGCTGGTCGAACAAGATCGGGTTGCCGTCGGGATCGACGACGACGAAGCTCGCGGGGCCCGTGGTGTTCGGGTCGGCTTCGGTCTGCAGCGTGAGGCCGGCGGCCTTGGCCTGCCGCTGGAGCTCGCGCACGTCGGTGAACTCCGCGAGGTGCTCGCACTTGGCGTCCCAGCCCGGATTGAACGTCAGCATGTTGCGCTCGAACATCCCCGCGAACAGGCCGATCGTGGTGGTGCCGTTGCGCAGGATGAGCCAGTTCTGCTCGAAATTTCCGCCGACCTGTTCGAAGCCGAGAGCGCAGTAGAAGTCGCGGGAGGCGGCCAGGTCCTTCACGGCGAGGCTGATCGAGAAGGCACCGAGCGGGGGAGCGGGGGTCGTCATGGGCGGGATGGTATAACGACGGGCGATGGTCGTTCGGAGCCCCCAATCCATGCGCTACCATCCCGCCCATGGTCGAGACCTGCGCCGTATGTAGCGAGCCCCGCCAGCTCGGAGCGCCGGGCTTCAACCGCGTCGGCGGCGTAGACGTCTGCGACCCGTGCTTCCTCGGCCTCGCGCCCGACCGCGTCCGTGCTCGCGGGTGGGGCTTCTCGCTGCGACAGTGGAACGTCAGAGACGGCGACGGAGAGATCGTCGGCTACGGCACCGAAGCCAAGCTCCGCCTGACCACGAGCGTTGGCTTGCACTTCAT
>JBFIJN010000110.1:0-19510 GCA_041600735.1 Nannocystaceae bacterium | reverse complement strand
CGAGGGCATCGATCTGCTGGTGCTGAGCCCGGGGGTGCCCCCGCAGGCGATCTTGCGGCAGGCCGAGCGCCTGACGCCGGGGGTGACCGTGCACGGCGAGCTGGGGCTCGGGCTGTGGCTGGTGCAGGCGGGGCTGAGCGGGTGGTCGAGCGTGCCGACGGTCCTCATCACCGGCACGAACGGCAAGAGCACCGTCACCGCGCTCACCGGGGCGCTGCTCGAGGCCGGCGGTCTGCGGCCGTTCGTGGGCGGGAATCTGGGCGTGCCGCTGTGCGAGCGGCTGCTGCAGAGCGTCGGGGTCGCTGCGGAGCCGTGGGTGGGCTCGCTGGTGCTCGAGTGCTCGAGCTATCAGCTCGAGACGCTCCCCCGCGTGCGCACCGATGTCGGGATGATCATCAACATCACGCCAGATCACCTCGATCGGTACGACTCGATGGAGGCGTATGCCGCCACGAAGGCGCGGGTGTTCGACGGGCTCGCCGCCGGGGGGCTCGCGGTGCTCGATGCCGACGATGCATGGACGCCGAGCCTCGCGCCGGTTGGGGGCTCGAGGGTGGTGCGGGTGGGGGACCCTGCCGCCGCGGCCGTGGTCGGCGAGGGCGGCGAGCAGGCGTTGGTGCTGTCCGGGCAGGAACGCTACCCGCGCTCGAGCCTGCGGATCGCGGGCGGGCACAATGCGCGCAACGCCCTGTTTGCGCTGCTGGCCGCGCGGCACCTGGGGGTGTCGGTGGAGGGGTGTCTGCGGGGGCTGGCGGCGTTCGAGGGGCTTCCGCATCGCATGGTGCGGGTGCGCGAGCTCGACGGTGTCGAGTATTATGATGATTCGAAGGCCACGAACGTGGCGAGCGCGCTGGCCGGGCTCGCCGGGCTCGAGCGACCGTTCGTGCTGATCGCGGGGGGCCTGTCGAAGGGGGATGATCTACAGCCGCTGCGCGACGTGCTCGCCGCCAGGGGGCGCGGGCTGGTGGTGGTGGGCACCAGCGCGGAGCAGTTCGCGGCGATGGGGGCAGGGGTCGTGCCGGTGGTGTGCGGCGGCCTGATGGACGACGCCGTCGCGAAGGCACGCGCGCTTGCCAAGGCCGGCGAGGCGGTGGTGCTGGCGCCGGCTTGTGCGAGCTTCGATCAGTACAAGAGCTATGCGCAGCGCGGCGAGATGTTCACCGCCGCCGTGCTCGCGCTCGAGTGATGCCTACTCGATGTCCTGATCGATATACAACCCGGCTGCCGCATTCACCCCGTTCTGATCGGCCGCCGCCGCGCGCTCGAACGTGGAGTAGATTCCATCGTTGTCCAGATCACCGAATGCCTGGGCCGTGAACATGCACTCGCCATAGCCAGTGCCACCATTGCTCGCCTGGAAGTTGTAGTGGAAGTAGTGGGCCTGCTCGAGCTGAAAGTTGAGCGAGTTCCACACGGCGTTGTTACCCCACAAGTTGATGTCGTAGTAGCCGGGGCCGCCTCCGCCCACCGCGGGGACGCAGCGGCCGCCGGGGCCCAGGTTGCAGTTGGTGCCCAGGTCTGGGGTCAGCTGCGCCTGGCTGAGGCCGGTACCCTCGCCGGGCTGGTGCGGGCAGCGATGGGCCGCGAGATCGGAGATGGCTCCACCGGCGCCGATCAGCGCGACCGAGCCCCGGCCCACGTGCTCTTCGCTGAAGTAGGCGACCGTCGCGTCGAAGATCTTCGCGATCTGTGCCCGCGACTCGCTGGTCTTGGAGCGCCGAATGTACTTGGTGAGGGCGGGGACGGCGATCGCGGCGAGAATGCCGAGAATTGCCACGACGATCATCAACTCGATGAGCGTGAAGCCTCGAGCACGCTCTGGGGAAGAAATGGACACGCGGCCTGAATTTGCCATCGGTATGGGCTCCTATCCCGAGAGGTTGGCGCCGCAGCACCGAAGATACGGTAGGGCGCCGAATGGACCCTAGCACGCCCTCGTGTCGACGGCTCCGCAATGACGGCACGAGCGGTGCTCGCACCAAGCTCGCTCTAGCGCGATCGGTCGCTCGCTGCCGTGGCTCGTCGACGAAGATCGCCGCGCACGACGCCAGGGCGGAGGCGCTGGCCCGTTCACCCCACGGGCTGCGGCGGCTCGGTGGGGGTGACGCGGTAGACCACGACCTCGCCCGTCTCGCGCTCGAACCGATACTCCCGCTCGTCGAGGGCGCCGTTGGGGAGGAGGGTGACACTCAGCGTGATCGACCCGGCCACCGGAGTACAGCGACTCGAGGTGTCGGGCGGAACGGGCCAGTCGTCGCGCTGGAACCAGTAGGGAGACTGATCGTCGAGGCCCGGGAGGTAGGCGTACGCCTGCCACACTGCGTCGCCGTAGACCCCGTCGAGCTCGATCGCCACCGCGATCCCATCGATGCGCACGGTCTGGAGGTGGTGATAGTAGTGATGGAGGCAGTCCCACGCGTGATAGTCATCGGCGTAGATCGCCTGGTTGACGTCTTGGTCGTCGAAGAACCAGAACGCGACGCCGTTGGGCAGCACGCAGCCCACGTGCACGGTCGCCAGGGAGGGGTCGATCGCACGGATCGCCGCGAGGTCGGCGGTGATGATGTCGTAGCGCGATTGCTTGGCCACGGCCTGGGTGGAGTCGATCGCCAGCGCGAGCACCTCGGCGTCGTGATCGGCGCGCGGCGTCGCGGCAACGTCGGCGGGCGGACCGGGCAGGAGCAGCGTCTCGCAGTTGGGCGGGGGGTAGCCGGGCCGCGGCGGGGCCTCCGTGTCGAGGCCCTGCAGCGTGGTGCCCGAGTCGTCCGAGGGTGGCGCGCCGCTCGTGGACTCGCTAGCGCTGGTGCTCGACCCGGCCGGCGCGCGGTGGGGGTCGGCCGCGGGCTCGTGGCACCCGACCAGCAATGCGGCCAGCATCCACGCGCAGCGGCCGACGGGGTCGGCCCCGTCGATCCGTGTCCTGGTCCCCCGCCGCGCGGCCATTACCGCCATCATCGCCCGGAACGGCGCCCGCGGTCTCGCCCCGCCGCAAACCCGGCGACGGGGGTTGTCGCGAGCGACCGATCGGTTAGCATCCCGCCCGATGGCCGAGCGCAGAGACGAGGAAGAGGCGTACTTCAAGGCGCGTGAGATCGAGCAGCGCCGCAAGCTCCGGGAGAAGCTCGAGGCCGCCGCGCACGAGCTGGCCGAGAAGCAAGCGATCGCCGAGTCGCTGAAGACCGATGTCTCGCTGGCCGAGCGCATCAAGGCGCTGGGCTTCTCGGGCGCGACCGCCCCCGTGTTCGACCTGCTGCCGCTCGTCCACGTGGCGTGGGCCGACGGCTCGGTGCAAAAGGGCGAGCGGGCGGCGATCCTGCGCGTGCTCGAGCTGCGCGGGATCCCCTCGGGCTCCGAGGGCTTCTTGCTGATGGAGAGCCTGCTCGAGCAGCGACCCAGCGACGAGTACATGACCGAGAGCCTCGCCGTGCTCAAGGAGCTGCTGGGCCAGGGAGACCGCGGGGCCGAGCTCGTGGACCTGTGCCAGCAGGTCGCGTCGGCGTCGGGCGGCTTCCTCGGGCTGGTCGGCAAGGTCGGCAGCGAGGAGCGGGCGCTGATCGAGGAGATCACGCGCCAGCTCGGCGGCGGAGCCGACGACTTCCGCCAGTCGCTCGACTAGCGCCGGCGCGGCGCTCTACGGGTCTGCGTCAGGCGGGCAGGCGATCCCAGTCGATCGTCAGCCCCTCGATCACGGTGCTCGCGAGCCGTCCCTTGGTCTCGCTGATCTGGGCGCGCCCGAAGAGCGTCGTTGCATCGGCCCGGGTATACACGGTCACCACGTGGTCGATGGGGTGCACGAGCCAGTAGCAGCGCACGCCATGGGCCTCGTAGAGGGCGAGCTTGGTGATCTGATCGCGGGCGGAGGTCGAGGGCGACAGCACCTCGATGATCCACTCGGGCGCGCCTTGGTAGCCGCGCTCGTCGAGGCCGGCCAGATCGCACAGCACGACGACGTCTGGCTGCACGACGGTGGCGACCTCGTCCGCGGGGGTGCCGGGCGGGGCCAGCCGCACGTCGAAGGGGGCCATGAACACCTCGCACGGCCGGTCGACGAGGTGGTTGGCGATCTGCCGGTAGAGCTCGCCCGCAAAGCGCTGGTGGGCAGTGCTCGGGGCGGGGCTCATCGCCTGCGGCTCGCCGTCGTGCAGCTCCCAGCGCTCGTCCTCGGGCCAGCGTAGGACGTCGGCGTAGGTGAAGCGTGGGTGCCGGTCGGCGGCGGGCTGGCTCATCACGGAAGGAAGTATAGCCCGTCCACAACGGCGCGTGGTCGGCGCAACGCCGGTACGTTCACGGCCACTGGAGCGCGCGGCGGATCAAGCCCCAGAACAGCGCGGGTCCTTCGAAGCGCCAGCCGAGCTGGGCGCGGCAGGACCGACAGACCGCGTGGCGCCATGCGTGGCCGGGAAACCAGGTGAACGCGAGCGTGGGCTCACCAAGGGTGGCGGCACCGTCGGCCTCACGAAAGCAAACGAGCTCGAAGACCTCGCCGGCCGGGTTCATGAAGGTATGGAGATCGCTGGGACCGATGGGGGAGCGATCGGCGATGCGTGCGATCGGGTGACTGCACGCACCACAACGGACGACGCGGTCGGGCGCCAGGGCGTCGTCTCGCGCGGGATCGCGTCGAGGGAGTGCACCTTGCGGCATGCGCCTACGCGCCCTCGTCGAGCGAGCCGTCGGCGGTGAGCCAAGTGGTAGGAATATGCGGGAGCGAGGCGCGGCGCGTGAAGGACAGCTCTCGCACGATGATCTCGCGGTAGATGGGGTTGGCCACCGCGAGACCGCCCGACGGATCCATCCGACACAGGCCCAGATCCAGCACGAAACGGACGTCGTCCTCGGGGACGTCGCCCAGAACGTCGCCGGCCAGCATCGGCTCGAGGATCGATCGTACACGGGGCTCTCGCAGGCGATCGACGAGGCTGTCGAGGTGGGTGTCTTGGCGGCGGATCAGCACTTCCTTGGCTTCGTCGACATCGCCGATCGTGATCGCTCGGGACGGGTCGGGAACCAGCACTTCGGTGAGCTGCCGCGCGAGCGCGTTGACGAGCCACGGCTGGCCACCGGTCAGATCGAACGCCCGCTGCACCGCGTCGGGCATGAACACCTGACCGGTCTCGGCGCTGTGCTGAGCGTAGAGCTCGGCGACCTCGGATCGGGTGAAGCTGCGCAGCGTGAGCGACTCGGCCTTGATGTTGAAGGGGCTCGACGTTCCCAGGCGGCCCTCACTGCCCGAGGTGACCTTGTAGTCGCGGACGTCGCGCAAGCCGATGAGAGCCAGGGACCACGGAAAGTCCTGGGGTCGCGCCGAGAATCCGGCTCGGATCTGGCGCAGCACCGAGATCAGCACCTCGTCGCGCAGTGCGTCGATCTCGTCGAGGAAGACGACCAATGGTCGTGGCGAGGCTTGGGCCCAGATCCCGAGCGCAGCCCCGATGCGCTCACCCGGCGCCGTCTCCGGCCACGGCGGCGGCTGCAGCTCCGCGGGCAGCCACACCCCAGCAAACCGCCGCCACGAACCTAGGATCGCGAGCTCCGCCGCTCCCAGATCATCGGAGAGCGGCGCACCCTGCTCCATCGACAGCAACACCGCGGCATAGCGTCCTTCCGCAGTGAGCTCGTGGGCGAGCGTGAGCAGCGTAGTCGTCTTGCCGACCTGCCGCGGCGCATGCAGAACGAAGTAGAGCTTCTGGTCGATGAGCTTGCGGACCTCGGGCAAGCGGGTCGCGACCGGCAGCGTGTAGCTGTCGGCGGGGTTGTTGGGCCCGCTGGTGTTGAAGAACCGAGGCACGGTGGCAACCTTGCGGGCACTGCGAGGAAGCGTCAAGCCGCGTTGGGCGGCGGTCGTGGTGGGTTGCGGTGCCGACGGTCCGTTGCGATCCACGATCCCAGCGGGGCTAGGCGGCGTGGCAGTCTATCGCGCTCAGTCGCCCGGAAGCTCGAGGATCCCGGCGTAGAGCGCATCGAGCTCGAGCTCGACACCGTCGCTGAGCGAGACTCGACCGCCGGCTTCGATGACCTCGTAGCGCCAGCCCTTGGCTTGGCGTTGGAACAGCTCGATGCGCGGGCTCGCCTGCGACACCAGCAGATACTCGGTCAGCGAGGGGAGCCGTGAATAGGCCGCCCACTTGTCGCCACGATCGTAGGCTTCGGTGCTACGGGAGAGGACCTCGACGATCGTGCGGGGGTTGGCGAGCACGTCGGTGGTCCCTTCGGCGAGCTCGAAGGCGCCGCACACCAGCGTCGCATCGGCGTAGACGTAGTGCTCACCCGCCCGCGCGACGATGCGCTGATCCGAGGTCAGCACGCGGCACGCACTCCCCCGCACTGCCACGCCCAAGTCGCGGATGATCGCGCCCGACAGCGCGTTGTGACGCGGGCTTCCCCCGGCCATCAGGAACACGTCACCGCGGAAGAACTCGTGGCGGTCCGACTGCGCGCGCTCCCACGCGAGGTACTCGCTCACGGTCATCGAGGTGGATGGTAGCAGCTCCGTCGAGCGATGCCCTTCCTCGGCCGTGCTCAAGAGTACCGATCATCGCGCCAAGGATGCGCCGAGTTCGAATACCCGCGCTCCTCCCAGAACCCCTTGCGGTCCTCGCTTCGCACCTCGATGCGCTGGATCCACTTCGCGCCCTTCCATGCATACAGCTGCGGCGTGATCATGCGAATCGGCCCGCCATGCTCGACCGGCAGCGGCGCGCCGTCCACCGTGTGGCCGAGCAAGACATCGCTCTTCAGCACCTCTTCGAGCGGTAGATTGGTGGTGTAGCCGTCATACGCGTGGCACAGCACGAACCTGGCGGCCTCGGTCGGCCGCGCGAGCGCGAGCACGTCGGCCACCCGGACGCCGGTCCAGAGCATGTCGAGCTTCGACCACGTCGTGACGCAGTGGAAGTCGCTGGCCTCGATCACCTGCGGGAGCGCGAGCAGCTGCTTCCAGTCGATCTTCAGCGGCTCCTCGACCTCTCCATCGACCTCGAGCACCCACTCGTCCTTGGCCACGTGGGGCGTGTTGCCCAGATCCAGCACCGGCCACTTCTTCGTCAGGGTCTGCCCTGGCGGCACTTGGGGCATCCCGTGGCGATTCGGCGGGCCCGCGCCCAGCGGCCGCGCATCCGCGACGCCCGGCGTGGCGGCCATCTTCGCGGCGAAGCGAGCCCGTAGCTTCATGCGGGCCTCGACGATCTTGTCGCGCTTGTCGTCGCTGTCGCTCATGACGCCTTGGCTCCCTCGGCCTTCTCCATCATCGCCACGAATTCACTCTCGCTGATCACCTCGATGCTCGCCCCGTCGCCGATCAGCTTCTCGGCCTTCTTCTGCTTGCTGCTCTTGGCGCCCTTGCCGGCCCCGACCACCAGCACGCTCAGCGTCTTGCTCACGGCATCGGGGGTCTCGCCGCCGAGCGCCTGCACGCGCTTCTGCGCGGTCTTGCGGTCGAAGCCCTCGAGCGTGCCGGTGAACACGAAGCTCTTGCCCTCGAGCGGGCCCGCGGCGGCGCCGGCGACGGGCTCGGGTGCAGCCTCGGCATCGGGCACGCGCACCTCCTTGAGCAGCTCGTCGATCATCGCCGCATGCCCGTGCAGGCCGCTCACGATCGCGTCCGCAATCGCCTCCTTGATGCCCTTCACGCCCATCAGCGCCTCGCGGTCGAGCGTGCGGATCTTGGCCAGCGTGAGGAACTCGCCCGCGATCAGCCGCCCGTTCTGCGGCCCCAGGTGCTCGATGCCCAGCGCCTCCAAGAACACGGGCAGCGGGATCTCGCGGTGCGCCTGCACCTGGTCGAGCAGGTTCTGCGCGCTCTTCTCGGCCAGTCGCTCGAGCTTCACCAGCCCAGCGAGATCGAGGCGATAGAAGTCGGCGGGGCTGGACAGCAGCCCGGCGTCGACCACCGCGGTCACCACCTTGGGCCCAAAGCCCTGGATGTCGACGACCTTGGCGAAGTGCTCGAGCTCGCGCAGCCGCGCGGTGATGCACTGCTTGGGCTTGGAGCACTGCAAGAACTCGCCGTCGCGCTTCTGCCTCACCTGCGCTGGGCTCCCGCACGCGGGGCACTGCTCGGGAATCGCAAACGTCTTGGCCCCGGGCCCGGGCGTCACCACGCGCTCCACGTGCGGGATCACGCCGCCGCGCCGCGTGACCTCGACCTTGGCCCCCACGCTCAGCCCCAGCGCGCGAAACTGGGTGAGGTTGTGCAGCCCCGCGCGCGAGATCATCGCGCCGCTGAGCTCGATCGGCTGCAACATCGCCATCGGGGTGATCGTGCCGGTCCGCGACACGCCCCACTCCACGTCGAGCAGCGTGGTCTCGCCGCTGTCGCCCTGGAACTTGAACGCGATCGCATAGCGCGGGTGGTGGGCGGTGCTGCCCAGGCGCTCGTGCTCGTCGAGGCGGTCGGCGCGGTACACCACGCCGTCGATCTCGTAGTCGAGCTCGGCGCGGCGGCGCGAGAACCCCTCGAACGCGCCTGCGATCCCCGCGCGGTCGACGAATTCGTGGTCGGCGGCGGGCAGCTTCAGCGCCTGCATCCGCGCGAACTTCTCGCGCTCGCTGGTGAGCCCCTCCTCGATCAGATCGTAGGCGGCAAAGTGCAGATCGAACGCGCTGCTCTTCTTGGCGTCCTTGTTGCGCACCGCGCCCGCAGCCAGGTTGCGCGGGTTCGAGAACTCCTTCTTGAAGCGCTCGAACACCGACAGCGGCATGTAGATCTCGCCGCGCACCTCGACCGGACCGTGGCCCTTGGGCAGCTGCGCGGGCACGACGTCGATCTCGAGCACGTTGGCGGTGATGTCCTCGCCCTCGCTGCCCGAGCCGCGCGTGGCGGCGAGCACGAGCTGGCCCTTGCGGTCGTAGCGGATGCTGCACGCGATCCCGTCGAGCTTGGGCATCACGACGATGTCGCCCTCGAACTTGGCGGCCCAGCTCGCGACCTCTTCGGCCGAGTAGGCCTTGTCGAGCGAGAGCATCGGCCGGGCGTGACGCACCGCGGCGCCAAAGCGCTGCTGGGGCGGCAGCGCGACCGCGTCGTCGGCCTCGATGACGGGGCCCTGAGGCACGCGCTCGCCCAGCTGGTCGAGGATCTCGGCGTTGGGATCGACCTGGCGCAGCCGCTCGACGAGGCGATCGTAGAGCGGATCGGGCAGCGTCGCCGCGTTGTGATCCCAGTACTCGGCGTTGGCCTGGGTCACCAATGCGACCAGCGCGTCGCGGTCGTACTCGTAGAGGCGGGCCTCGATCTCTTGCGCGTTCATGGGCAGCGAATCCGGGCAGCAAATCCGCGGCAAGGATACCGCGGACCGCTCGCCCGTACCCCCCGCGGGGTGTGCTTGGCCCTACAGCCCCGCGATGGCCGACAAGATCGGGGTGCCGACGGTGATCCGCTCGTCGATCCGATCCTGCGGGAGGCCGAGCACGCGGCCCAGGGTCATCGCGGCCGACTCGAGCGTCAGCTCGGGGATGATGTCGCCCCCGGAGGCTCCGGTGACCGAGTCGATGCTGGTCGCACCGAAGTCGTTGCCCGACGCCTCGATCCCACCGACCACGCCGGGGCGCACGTGCTTGCCGCAGATCGACATGACGTGGTGGTTGAGGTTGTGGTCGCGGCCGTTGCCGTCTTGGCGGCGGAGCGTGCGGCCGAACACATTGAGGTTGGCGACGGTGACCGAGTCTTGCAGGCCGGCGGCCTCGAGCTCCTCGAGCAACAGCTGCCAGGTGGCCACGCCGGCGATCGTCTCGTCGCGCTCCTTCACCAGGTTGTTGTCGTTGTGGTTGTCGCCGCCGAACGGGATCGTGATGCTGATGACCGGCGCGACCTTCATGAGGATGAGGGTGACGGCGGCGCGCACCTGGTTCTGCGGCGTGTCGTTGTCGAGCGCGGCGAAGCGCTCGAGCAAGGTCTGGTCGATCGAGCGCACCTGCTCGCGCGAGAGCGCGTGGCGGTCGAGCCAGGTCTTCTGCGCGTGGGTCCCCGAGGTCTTGAGCTGGGCGTGGAGGTCGTCGAGGGTCTGGTCGCGCAGCTGCTGCAGGTTGAGCTGCACGCCGTCGAGCGGGGCGAACATCTGGCGCAGCATGCTCGGGCGCAGCGACTGCAGCGCGCGGCCCTGGAACGACAGCTCGCTCGCCGACAGCGAGATCGGCTCCTCTTGCAGCGTGTCGAGCGTGGTCGCGAGCTCGGAGGCAAACACCGAGCCCATCTGATCCGAGCCATTGCCGCCCGGGCCCTTGGCCTTGCCCACCAGCCCCAGCACCTTGGGGAACGCGGGATGCGTGTTGAGGTAGGTGCGGTGGTGGATGAAGGTGGTGCGATCGAGGAAGCGCTGCGGAACCTCGGCCCAGGGCTTGGCGGCCCGGGTGGACTGCTCGCCCAGCATCATGTTGGTGGGCGCCATCGCGGCGTGCGGGTTGTTGTACACGCCGTTCACGCCGGTGTAGCAGCCGGGCACATTGGCGTTGAACGGGTCGCCCGAGATCGAGCTGAACATGATGAGCGACTGCGGCGCGGCGGTGAGGTCGTCCTCCGCGTTGGCCTCGTTCATTCCTCCGCCGAGCAGCGCCGCCATGGGCAGCCCGGTGGCGAGGGAGCGCAGGCCGATGAACCCGGAGCCGAACAGCGCGGTCTTGAGCATGTTGCGTCGCGTGGTATCCATGACTTGGTTCCTCTCTAGTAGCCCACGGAAGTGACGAAGGGTGAGGTGCACGCGAGGGTGAAGGCCGACTCGAGCATCACGCGTTGGTTGGCGGTGATCGCCGCGGCCTCCTCGAGGTGGAGGTCGATGGCCTCGCGGGCCATCGCGTTGCGGGAGTCTTCGGGCGAGAGGTCCATGATGCTCTCGACCAGGAACACGACCGAGGTCTCCATGTCGGTGCTCTGCAGCGGCGAGCCAGGCTCGTCGACCACGGCCTTGGCGACCCTGTCGCAGAACGCGTCCATGCTGGCCGCGTAGAACAAGGAAGAGGCGGCGGGCTGGAACGGGGTGGCGCTGCCGCGCGACCAGGCGTCCTCGGGAGTGGCGTTGGCCACGTTGTTGCCACCGGCGCACAGACCGTTGACGCCGAGGCGGGTCTGCAGCGTGTGGCACAGGTGCGCGCGGCGGGTGATCGAGACCAAGAACTCGTGCGTGTCGTGGGTGAGCGTGCGCTCGGCCCCGGTCACCAGCGGCGAGGAGAACAGGTCGACGACCAGCGTGCGGAAGTCGAAGCCGTTGGCCACGAACGCATCGCGGATGCGCTGGAACTCCGGGTCGTCGGGGTTGCACTCCTGCGAGTTGGCCATGAAGCAGAGCTTCTGCACCCACGCCGAGGCGAAGAACGGGTGCGTCGCGATCGACTGGCCGAGGTCGGAGAGGTCGTTGCCCTCGGCGACCTCGCCGAAGAAGCTGAACGAAGGCGACACGTTGGCCTTCACGTCGAGCGCCGAGTACCACTCGGGGTCGAAGTCCCGCGCGAAGAAGTCGCGCATGGGGTCGAGGTTCTTGTGGCACGCGTAGCACACGGTGGTGGGGTCCGCGTGGTCATCGGAGAGGCCCGACTCGTCGAGCGGGAGCGTGCCGTCCTCGTCGTCGAAGCTCTGGCCCAGCGCGACGATCAGCGCCTGGTTGGTGGTCACGCGAAAGCCGTTGTCCACGTTGCTGCGCCACTTGGCCAGGAACGCCGGGGTGCTGAAGAACCCCGTGCGCGGGATCGAGAGGCCGAGCGTGGTGGCGTCGCGCAGCGCGGGGATGTCGTAGTATGGGGTCTTGTCGTCGCCGGCTCCGAGGGTGACCAGATCCACCGCGCGCCAGTCGTCGAAGTCGCCGTTGTTCATCACCGCCTGGCCGTCGAAGTCGGGGCAGTCGATGATGGGCAGGCGCCCCATCAGCGCGGGCAGCACGAAGTAGCGCTTGTTGTTGTTGTAGGTCGGATCGGCGCAGCCGTTGGGCACGTACCAGGCGCGATTGGCCACCTGCTGCGCCACCGACGAGCCGGCCGACATCCCGGCGGGCGGGTTGTTGTGATAGAAGGTGTGCTGCGGGCCCTTGGTGGGGTCGTCGTCGACCGCGACCAAGAAGCTCATCATCGCCGTGGTCATCATCCAGCGGCGGGTGGTGGCGATCTCGGTGAAGGGGCGGCCCTCCTCTACGATGCTCCACGCGGTGCGAGCGAACGACTCGGTGAGGTTGCGGTAGAGGTCGTTGCGCGGGTCGAAGTTGCCCGTCATGTCAGCGCCACGGATCTGGCTGACGATGTTGGCCTTGTCGACCTGCTCTTGGTGCAGCGAGACCGTGAAGAAGTCGAGCATCTTGGCCTGGAAGGCCGCGGTCTCGGTCCAGTCGCGCACCAGATCGTGCAGGGCCTCGGGGTCGGCGCGGACCAGCGCGAGCTCGGTGGCGAGCACGGGCTCGCCGGTCAGCAAGAGCTTGACCTTGCGGGTGTAGCTCTCGGGATCCGAGGCGTCGAAGGGCGCCGGAGGCTCGCCGGTGTCGCCGGAGCCGTCGTCGTTGCCCCCGTCGGAGCCGTCGGTGTCCCCGGCGTCGCCAGAGCCTCCGGCCTCGCCATCGGCCTCGCCAGCACCGTCGGTGCCGGGGCCTCCGTCGGCCGTCGGCGCGCCCGTCAGCCCCTGGTAGCAGCCGGGGAGGGTGAGCAGCAGGGCCAAGGTTGGCGCGGAAACGGAGAGGGTCGATCGGCGTTGCATGACGGGCGGCTCGAACCTGATGTGCGGACCGGGGGGGTCCGTGTCTCAGGAATCGACCAAGAAAAATGCATGCCGTGGTGCGCAGCGGCGTGCACGGTCGCGGCGTCAGCGCGGAAGCTCGTCGATGAAGCGCTGCACGAGCGCGCGTCCGGTCTCGTCCACGCGCAGGCTCGCGAGCGGAGGCATCGGCCCGCGCTCGCCCCCGCGACCCATGCGAAGCCACAGGCTGCTGTGCGCGTGGTCGCCGGGCGCAAGGCGGCGCTCCTCGGCCGTGCCCAGTCGATCGTCGGGCTGTACCCCCACCACCGCGGCCGCGGCCAGCGGGGTCTCGGCGCGAAGATCGAGCCCGCCCGGTGCAGGCCCGCTGGGGTGGTGGCAGGGAGCGCAGTTCACATCGAGGTAGGCGCGCGCGCGTGCCTGCGGCGATGCGGTCTCGTCGTCGAGGCGCGGGTGAGCGATGAGCGTGGCGAGCTCGGCGGGTGCGCCGGAGAGCTGGTCGCGCTCGACGAGCGTGTCGATCAGCGCTCGACCCTCGGGCGTGCCCGCGAGCTGACGCGTGCGCAGACCCAGCGCCTCGCCGTAGCCCGGAGTGTGGCAGCGCAGGCACTCGGCGCCGGCCGGCTGGGGCCAGCGCGCTCGCGTGCCACCCGGCAGCTCGACCTCGTCGACGCTAGGTCGGGTGACGAGCTCGGCGTCGGTCTGTGCGTCGTTCCAGCGGTAGGTATAGCCAGCCCACCCGCGTCGCTCGTGGATCATCACGCGCGTCTCGAGCCGGCGCGCGCGCTGGTCGGGAGCGCCGCGCAGCTCGAAGTGCTTGACGGCCAGCGTGCCCACCGGGAACGACCACGCGCCGCTGGGATCGTAGGTCACCGTCTCCCCCGGGGGCACGAACAACCAGCGCTGCTTGTCGGCGCCGTCGGACCACAGCGGCACCGTGACGGTATAGGGCAGCAGCGCGGGGCTGGGCGCGAGCGCGGCGGTGTCGGTGAACAAGCCGGTCTGCGACAAGCGGGTGGGGAAGTGACGCTCACCGACCGCGGCATCGCTGGGCTCGAAGCGGAAGATCCCGCCCGCGAGGCTCACCGCGTAGAGCTCGCCCGCTGCGTCTTCGCCGAACGAGGCCAAGAACGGCACATGCGCGACACGTGCGTGACCGACCACCTGGGTCCCGTCGTGATCGAGTGCCCACACATGGCCCGCCACGAAGTCACCATAGAAGTACATGCCGCGAAAATCCGACAGCTGCGTGCCGCGATACACATAGCCCCCGGTGACGCTCTGTCCTTGATCGTGGCCATACTCGATCACCGGGTCGATGAGCGGGCCCGCCGCCTTGCCGCGCCCGAACGGGTGGGTGCCCTCGCGCATGTTCCAGCCGTAGTTGCCCCCGGCGGTGATGATGTCGATTTCCTCGATCTCGTCCTGCCCCACGTCGCCGCACCACAGCGTGCCGACCTGACGATCGAAGCCGCAGCGCCACACGTTGCGCAGCCCGTAGGCCCAGATCTCGGGGCGCGCGCCGGGGGTGTCCACGAACGGGTTGTCGCGCGGGATCTCGTAGGTGTCGATGCCCGCGCCCACGCGCACGCGCAGCAGCGTGCCCAGGAGCGTGCCCAGGTTCTGCCCGTTGCCCTTGGGGTCGCCCCCCGCTCCCCCGTCGCCGACCGCGATGTAGAGCAGACCCTCGGGGCCGAACGCGATCCACCCGCCGTTGTGATTGCCGTAGGGCTGCTCGATGCGCAGCAGCTCGCGCTCGCTGCGGGGGTCGACGCGCGCCGACTCGCGCGCCACGAAGCGCGAGAGCTGGGTGCGGCGCGGCTTGCTCTCGCTGAAGTAGACATAGACGAGGCCGTTGTCGGCGTAGCCCGGATCGAAGGCGAGACCGAGCAGGCCCTCTTCGTTGTGCTCCCTGCGCACGCGGTCGCGCAGATCGAGGAAGGTCTCGACCTCGTCCTGGGTGGCGTCGGGGCGGCTGGGAAAGCGGAGCACGCGGCCATCCTGCTGTACTAGGTAGAGATGGGTGGGATCGCCCGGTGCATGGGTGAGGTAGAGCGCGAGCTCGAAGCGCAGACTGGGAAAGGCGGGCACGGCCTCGAGCGCGGTGGGTGATGCCGGCTCCAGTGGAAATGCGAACCCAGGTACGCGTGCGGGCGCGGGCGTGGTGACGGGTGCGTCTGGAGCAGCGGCCGGCGCAGGGCCGCTCGGCTCGGTACGACGACACGCGGTGGCCAGCGTCACGGCCGTCGCCAAGAGAAGCGCCGCGCGAGGGGCTCGAAGCATCGGCGCATGCTACTTCGAGATCATGGCCGCATGCGTTGCCGAGGCACTCTCGGCGCGAGGGTGTTCACTGTCACTTTACCCAGCGGTTGGATCGCAAACGAAGAAAATGCCGCCAAAACTGGCGTTCCGCGCCAAAATAGCGTATACTGTAATTATATGATTGCGAACCAGCGTAACTTGGCGCTGGTGGCCGCACTCGCACTGGTGGGTTGTAATGCCACGTCAGAGCTTGCGGTGGACACCAGCTCGGCACCCCTCGTAGACATGACCGCACAGTGGTCAGGGCCGGCTTCCATGCCGCCCGACATGATCGCGGTGCCCGAGGCCGAGCCCGTGTTCGTGATCGAGCCGCAGCCCAAGCTGCGCATCGTCGAGCCGCGCCGCTCCGCCAAGGTGGAGAGTGGCACCGTGCTCGTGCATGGCGGTGGCCCAATTCACGCCACCACGATGCAGCAGTTTGCCTCGCTGTGCGGCAAGGATGGACCGATGATCCTCATCCCCACCGCCGCGGAGGCGGCGGAGAGCGAGCGCTATCGCGAGCGGGTGCGGCAGCCCTGGCTGCGCAGCGGCCTGCGCGAGGTGGTGGTCCTCCATGCGCGAGACCGCGACGAGGCCTACGGCGATGCGTTCAGCGAGCCGCTGCGCACGGCCTCCTGCGCTTGGTTCGGCGGCGGCAAGCAAGGCCGGCTCGAGGATCGCTACGTGGGCACGCCGGTGGAGAAGGAGCTTCACGCCCTGTTGAGCCGCGGCGGTGCGATCGGCGGGTCCTCGGCGGGGTCGGCCATCATGTCGCGGGTGATGATCCACCACGGCAATCCCGACCCGGTCGAGGGCACGGGCTTTGGCGTGCTGCCCGGCATCATCATCGATCAACACTTCTTGGCGCGTGAGCGAGAGCCACGGTTGATCACGATGCTCGAGCGGCACCCCGACCTGATCGGGTTTGGCATCGACGAGGAGACCGCGCTCCTGGTGCAGGGCGATCGGTGGCGGGTGATCGGTGACTCGGTGGTTCGCCGCTGCACGCAGCGCCTGGGCTGCGCGGACCTGCCCGCGGGTGCATCGGGTCGTCTCTCCGCCGTCCCCGAGTAATCCGCGCGGCCTGCGCGTCGGCCACGGGCCGCGGCGCGGGTCAATGCGGGGGCTCTGAGGCCACATTGGCGCAGGGCGTGCAACCACGGTGGCACGATCTCGTCACGGGGTGCGAGAGTCCTGGCCCCCATGCACTCCGCTCAGCTTCCCCGCGTCGTCTCCTACCTCGGCATTGCCGTCCTCCTCGCGACCCCGCTCGCCTGCTCGAAATCGGACGAGGCGGCGGGCAAGGAGTCGAGCCCCGCCGCCGAGACCAAGGCCGAGGCGGGCAAGACGGCGGACGGCAAGACGCCCGCGGGCGAGCGCAAGGGTTCCGACGGCCTCGCCCAGGTGGTGCGCGACACGGCCACGGCGGAAGGCGGTCGCCTCGACCGTGGTGACGCGCTCGGCCACTTCGTGGTGCCCAACGCCTCGCGCCTGCTCGAAGAGGTTCGCACGCAGGCCGCCCCGCCGAAGGGCGCGGCGTTCCTCAACGAGGCGTCGCTGCGCGGCCTGGCGGGCATGGGCCTCGGGGCGCGCTCGGGGCTGAGCCAGCACGTGGTGCTCGACCAACCCATGGGCTGCGTGCTCGTGGACGACGCGTCCGTCGACGTGCCCGTGGCCTGCATGGTGGGCTACCAGGGCGGAGCTGCGGCTGCGGCGACCGACCTCGGGAGCGAGGGCAAGCAGGCCGACGCGGCGGGCCACGTGGCGCACTACGTGATCGACGGCAACGACCTCTACCTCGACGACATGGGCGGCCACGTGGTGGTGACCAACCACGCCTCGCTGTTCGCCAAGGCTCAGGTCTATCTCAAGGCCAACATCATCGGGCGCGGGCCCTCCATCTCCGACGACGTAGAGGTGGTGATGTACCCGAAGGCGCTGATGGGTCGCTACTCGAAGCAGGTCGAGTCGCTGGTCTCGATGATGCGCGGGACCCCGCCGGTCCCCGCCAGCAACCCGTTTGGCGAGGCCTTCACCGAGTATACGCGGGCCTCGACCGAGCGCAGCTTCGACTACTATCGCGAGCTCGATCAGCTCGACATGGGCCTGGGGCTCGAGCCGGTCGGCTTCGTGTTCCGCTACGCGATCTACCCCACGGCGGGCTCGACCGCGCAGGCCGACTCGCAGGCGATCGCCTCGGGGCCGATCGACCCGACGCTCGTGCAGCAGCTGCCGGCCGAGTCGTGGATGGTGACCGCGTCCACGATCGACTGGAAGGCGGCGTGGCAGCTCGAGAGCGCGGCCACGATGCGCGATGTCGTGACCGAGGCCTACGCCAAGGCGGTGGGTCGCGACGCGGCGGCGGTGCGCACGGTGATCGAGAGCTTCCTCGAGGAGAACTCCACCCTGTACGGCCGTGATTTCGCGACCGCGCTGGTGCACCTGCCCGGGACGCAGGGCGGGCTGGTGATGAGCCGCAAGCTGTCTGCGCCCGCGCGCGCGCAGTGGAAGCCCTGGGCCGACGGCTTCGATCCCGCCACGGTGCTCGGTCCCGAGGGGGAGAAAGCGATCACGTGGTCGTTCCAGCCCGACGCGCTCGTGGTCGACGGGATCGCGGTCGATCGCTGGACGATCGAGCCGGGGCCCGAGTCCAAGGCGAAGATCGCGGCGAAGGCCGACCCGGTGATCGCCGAGATCGAGCGTCGCTTCGGCGGGCTGAAGCTCGAGATCGATCGCGTGGAGCTCGATGATCGCGTGATGTTCGTGGTGGCTCCTGGCGCGCAGGAGCGCTACATCCGGGCCGCGATCATGGCCGCCAAGGGCGGGCCGAGCAGCGGCTCCGATGCGGGCCTACGCAGCCTGCTGGCGCGAAACCCCGACACTTCGCTCGTGATGGCGTTCGATGTCGCCGGAGCGCTGGGCTGGCTGCGCGAGGTGATGCCGCCCGCGGAGTCGGGCAAGCTGCCGAAGGGGCTGGGCGCGGACCTGAGCGACTTCTATGTGTCGGGCACGTATGGCGCCTCGGGTCGGCAGCACGGCGAGATGGTGCTGAGCCAGGCGATGATCGACGGGCTGCGCAAGCTGGCGGGCTGAGGTACCGTGGGTCGCGAAGGGGTCTACGCATGAAACCTAGAGAGACCTGCCCCACGTGCGGCACCACGCTGGGGCCCCTGCACGACCCCGAGAACCTGCGGCACTGCGATGCGTGCCAGCGGCCGAACCCGCGGGGCTTTCGCTACTGCGGGTTCTGTGCCGCACCGATGGAGACCGCGGCCGAGCAGGTCGAGCGCGCCGAGATGGCCGCGCCCGCGGGCGGCTGGCCCAACCTGTCGCGCGAGCTGGTGGAGATGCGCTTCTTCCTCGATCGCGGCGCGCTCGACGAGGCGTTCGAGCTGCTCGCGATCCTTCGCGAGCGCCATCCGGGGCACCCGGAGCTGGCCGAGTACAGCCGCGGAGCCACGGGCGGAAACCTGCGGGCCGACACGCAGGTGCATCGGGTGGTCGACGAGGTGCTGGCTGGCTCGCCCTCGCTGAGCTCGTCGTCGCTGCCGCGCCGATCGGTTCCGCAGTGGAACGCGCGCGCGGGCGACGAGGTCGACGAGGTCAAGACGCAGGCCCACGCCGCGGTGCCGCTGGGCACGGCCGACGAAGAGGATGATCGCACGACGAACCTCGACATGCGGGCGCCTCCGCGGCGCGCCCCCACGCGGGCCAAGACCGACAAGCACCTCGGTGCGGTGCCGGTACCGGTCGCGAAGGCCGAGCCGCCGCGGCCTCGAGCCAGCGAGCCCAAGCCGCGCCCCGCGATGACGGTTGCCGTCCCCACGCTGCAGGCCCCCGCGCCGTTCGAGGGGACCGACCCGAGCCCCACGCAGAGCAAGGCGCACAAGAGTCTGGTGCGCAAGCGAGCGTTCAAGTCGCAGAAGCGCTCGGGGCAGCAGATGGTGGTGGTGGAGCCCGTGGCCGTCGAGACCGCGACCCGCGAGCCGCGTCGGCGCCGGGGTGGCACGCGCTTTGGTCAGCACGTGCTCGGTCGCCTGAGCGGCAAGGACAAGGGCTGACGCCCGCGCGGATTCAGTCGAGAATTTGCGACGAGTCCTCGTGGTGTGCTGCGGCTGCGTGAGGGGCAGGGCGCACGAAATTTGGTCGGGGCGGCGGGCGATCGGATCCTAGTCGCGGTGTACAGCCTGCTGCGTCCCTTGATCAGTCTGGCCTTCCTGGTGGGCTCGCTGTGGTTTGCGTGCTCGGTGAAGCTGGGCGGCCGCACGTTCGCGGAGCACGTCGACCGGATCGGGCAGACCCCAGAGGCGCACGATCTGATCGAGGGCACGCGGGCCACGGTGAACCCGGTGCTGCAAGAGGCGACCGATCGCATGCTGGGAGAGCACATCGAGGCGCCCACGCGCGCGGAGCCGGCGAAGCCCGAGGCTGCGCCGTCAGGGCGGCCCGGGGCGCACCTTCCGCGAGACCGGTCCGAGGTCACGCACGCCGCGGGTGCCCGACCGCGCGCGTCCACGGCCGAGCACGTGAAGCTGCCGGGCAGCT
>JBFIJN010000109.1:0-19518 GCA_041600735.1 Nannocystaceae bacterium | reverse complement strand
CGAGACCGGCCCCGCGACCAAGCCGGTGCCCAGGCCGAGCATGACGGTCACGTCATTGCCTTGGCGATTGCCGGTCACGAGATCGAGGTTGCCGTCGCCATCGAGCCAGCCTGCCGCGATCGCCTCGGGTCCATCGCCCGCCGCCGAGATCAGTGGCGCCGCGAAGGTCCCGTAGCCGGATCCGAGCAAGACCGCCACCTGATCCCCGGCGACCGTCGTCACCACGATGTCGAGATGAGAGTCGCCATTCATGTCGACGAGGATGATCGCGTGCGGCTGGTCGACCCCCACCGCGACCAGGCCCGGACCCGCGTGGCACAGCTGCTGGGGCCCGCCGCAGCTCGGCCCGCCGCCGGTCGAGCCCGAGCCCTCACCGCTGCTGGACGAGTCCCCGCTGGAGCTGCCGGTCTCCACGACCCCTGCCGTGCTCCCCTCGGTGCCCGAGCCGGATGGCGTGCCGCTCGACACCGTCTGGGGATCGCCGGTGGTGCCGAGGCCGGTCGATGAGCCTGCGCCACCCGTGAGGCTGGTGTTCGCGCCCGAGTAGCCGGGCGTCGGCTCTAGGCACGACGCAGGCGCGAGCAGCAGCAGCGCGCAGGTGGCCACGCCGAGCGGGTCAGAACGCAAGGCCCAGCCCTCCTCTCGAGAGTCGCACGCGGTGGTCGGCGTGGGTGTCGCTGGGCTGCCGCCGGCGGTCGAGCACGAGCAGCGCCACGCCGGTGGCCAGCAGCACGCCGCCCGCTACGGTCAGCGCGATTCCCCCGCCGAGGGTGTCGTAGCGCTGCGCGCAGCGCCCCTGCGGATCGGGATCGCAGGGGTTTCGGAAAGGTCGCTCGTCGATCGCGAGCAGCGTGACCCCGGCCCCGAGCGCCACGGTGCCCGCCCCAAGCGAGGCGATCGCCCAAGGTTGCAGGCGACGAGCAGCCTTCTGCTGTGCAACTGGCGAGGGCAGCAGCTCGAAGCGGAGCGTGTCGGTGGTGCCCTCGACGGCCATCACCCGGCGCCGCTGCGCGGAGTAGCCGTCGTACGCGAGCCGCACCACGTGCTCGCCCGGGCCCACGACGTGCTCGAGTGGGGTATGGCCGACGAGCTCGTCATCGATCCACACCTCGGCCCCGCTCGGCTCGGAGCGGACCTCTACGCGAGGAGGTCCGAGGTCGAGGGCCCCCACCTTCGTCGCGAGCGCCGCCGTCCGTCCCGCGACCAATTGGGTGAGCTCTTCGAGCCCGCAAATTTTGCAGCCCTCTGTGGCTGTGGCCAACGTGCCGCCCTTCGCGCCAATGGCCTCGAGCCGCGCATCATAGACAGAGTCTGCCGCGGTCACCTGCGCATGAACGACCCAGTCCGCGGAGAGGTGATGGGCCACCGCCGTGGCACACCCCGTACCTTGGCAGTCTTGGCCCTCGAGGAGCCCATCGACGACGTTCGAGTCGATGACCTCGAGATCCGCACGCCGGAGCCCGATGGCGATACTCTCGCGAATTCGCGCAGCATTGGTCGGTGGCAGCGTTCCCGCCCCGTCCACCGGGAGCACCGCAACCCGCACGGGGGCGCGCGACGGCGTGGCCAGCACGCTCGCAACGATCCACCAAGCCCCGAAACCCAACCCCACGGGTGCAATGATACACCAACTACATGGCACGATGACGTGCTAATTCGGGGCCGATGAGCAACTCGAAGTCTCCCGAGCGTCCGGTCTGTGTGGTGGTCGGCGTGGGTCCCGGCAATGGCGCCGCGCTGGCCCGGCGCTTTGCCGCCGAGGGTCATGCCGTCGCGCTCCTCGCACGCAGCAGCACCACCACCACCGAGCTCGCGAGCGCGCTGCCCCACGCCCGCGCCTACGCCTGTGACGTCGGCGACCCTGCGTCGATCATTCGCGCGTTTGCCGAGATCCGCGAGCAGCTCGGCCCGGTCGGCACACTTCTCTACAACGCGGGCGGCGGCTCATGGGGCACGCTCGAGCAGACCACCCCGGAGCAATTCGAGACCGCCTGGCGGATCAACGCGCTGGGCCTCCTGGTCGCGGCCCAGCAGGTCGTGCCCAGCATGGAGGCCGCCGGTTCCGGGACGATCGTGATCACCGGCGCCACCGCCTCGCTGCGCGGCGGGGCCAACTTCACCGCCTTTGCCGCCGCCAAGGCCGCACAGCGCAGCCTCGCCGAGTCGATGGCCCGCGACCTCGGCCCCCAGGGGATCCATGTCGCGCTGCTGGTGATCGACGGCGTCGTCGATCTCCCCCGGACCCGTGCGGCGCTCGCGGATCGGCCCCCCGAGGCATTCATGAAGCCGGAGGAGATCGCCGATGTCGCGTGGGCCACCGCGAGGCAAGGGCGCTCGACCTGGTCGTTCTTGGTCGAGCTGCGGCCGTTCGGCGAGAAGTGGTGAGGAGGGGCTCCGGTTGCGGAGCAGGCGTGCTCATCCGAACTTCTTGGTGAACTCCGTGACCGCCGCGGAGGCCTGGACTTGCAGCGCCGGGGCGCCGGAGGACTTGTAGAGCACGCGGTCGAGGTTCTTGGGCAGCTTCAGCTTCACCTGCGTGTCCTTGATGTTCTCCTCACTGAGGAACATCGCCTTGGCGATGCCGATCCACTTGTTCCCCCCGCGGAGCCACAGCTTGTTCACGTCCACTAGGCTCTTCGTGTCGCGGAAGTCGGTGGCGATCTCCACGCAGAACGGCTCGAGGCAGTAGTTGACGCCCTGGTCTTGATAGCCGAGCACGGGGGTCTCGCCCTCGAAGTGGAAGATGAGGAGCTGCTGGAGCAGTGGATTGCCTTGCTGCAGCCCGAGCGCGTCCTGCCATGTGTAGGCTACCTTGGGCAGCGCTGCGAGCTTGTCCTTGGTGAGCGGGAGCCCTTCTTTTCCCCAGTCCACCAAGGCCTGATACTCGGCCTTGCCGAGGCCCACGGTGTACATCGTCTTGTCGATGTAGCTCTCGACGAGCTTCTCCATCTCGGGTGATGTCACGACATTGGCGGCGACGCGAAAGATCAGGAACTTCAAGAGCTTCGGGTAGTTGCGAGCCTCTCGCTCGAGCTCGTCGACGCTCATCGAATGCAGGACTCGCAGCAGATGGTAGTCCTCCATGTTCGAGTTGATGATGTAGTCGGTGCCGTCACGCTTGCCCGGGGTGGGGCTTGGCGCAAGCTGCTGGATCTCGTAGCTCTTGGCGTCGCCCTCCTTCGGCTTGAACGAGCACTTGGTGGTGAGCGTGACCAGGTTGTTGTAGGTCTTGTCGACCGCTCGCTTGGTGTCGGACCCGTCGAAGTAGGAGAACGTCGCGCTGACCGAGCTCTCGAGCGAGGGGGTCGCGGCGAGCACGCTGCGGATCTCCAGCGGCATTGGGTTGCCGTAGAAGATCTCTTCGGCTTGCTTGTCGAGGGGTCCGTAATTCGACTGCGCCAGCTGGCTCTTGCGCGCAAACGCCTTGCCGTCCCAATAGACGAAGTCGACGTTGGCGAACTTGCGGCCCTTGTCGTCGATGTCGGGGCCCACGAACACGCTGCCGGTGATGTTCTGCAGCGCGCCGGGCTGCGAGCCCGGCACGATCCCTCCGCCGGTGCCGTAGCAACCCACGTTCATATCCGTGACCGCGCACACCTTCGCCAGATAGCGAATGATGAGTCGAAGATAGATGCGGGTCAGTCCGGGCTGCTTGCCCATCTCCGGCGCGCGGATCACGAAGACCGGGTCGCCGTCCGAGCCCTCGGTGGGGGCCAGCGTGATCTCGGAGATGATCGAGGAGTAGAATTTGATCAGCTCGGCATCATCGGTACGGCTCCGGAGACGTCGTCGGAAGTACTCCTCGTACTTGATGTCCTTGTACTTCCCGCTCTTGCCCTTGCTCTTGAACAAGTCCTCGATCTCGAGATACCGGAACGAGGATTTTCGGTTGGCGCTGAAATCCGACATCGGGCGCTCGAACAGCTTCGCAGAGTCCGATGTCACGAGGCCGCGCTCGTACACCACGAAGTCCCGCTTGGGGTACTTCGCCATCAGTCGCACGAGGATCGAAGCCACCTCCTCGTCCATGTACCCAATGTAGAGATCATTCGCCATCGTCGATCACTGCCTTGTCTAGGAGGTCTTGAAGAGCATCGGTGCGAGCCATGCAGTCACGCCGGGGTCGCCCACCAGCGCCGGGTTGGTCGCGAGCGGGGCTTGATTGGGCGGTCCGGGTGGCCCGGGTGAGATCTGGTCGATCTCGAAATCCGCGAGCAGCGTGGCGCGCCACACCTGGAACGCGGCGTCGAGCTGAGCGTTCGCTTGGCGGCGGGTCTCGATCGCGCTCGCGTCGCTTCCGCTGCGCCCATCGGCGGCGCGATACAGGTCGCACTCGGTCCGGCTGAGCACGTCGACCACGCCATCGACGTCGCTCGCGGTCCGATCGACGGCGCTCTTCAGCTCCTGCGCAGGAACCTCGACGCCCGCGGGCGCGGCACAGAGGCCCGCGTAGGCCGCGAAGCTGGCCTCGAGCGCGATCGTGAAGGTCATGCGTACGCGGTCGTAGGCATTCCAGGCGCTGGGCGCGGCCGCCATCTGGTCTTGGGTCCACGGGGCCCGTGCGGTCGCGACCAGGGCGGCGAGTTGGGTGCGAAGCTCGTCGATGGAGCTCATCGGTTCTTGCCTCCGAGGGGTGCGACGTGAGTGCGCCACATCGCGCGATGCCGACGGCGACGTCGACCACGCGGTCGCCTGCCACTCTATCGGCCTCGCGCGAGCCAACGTAACCCCCCGGCGGGGGGGCTAGAGCGGTGCTCGGTCGAGGAATCGAGCGTCGATTGGACTCCTCGGTCTTTACGCCGATCATCGCGCTAGCAGCCCATGTCGTCTCGCCTATCAACCTGGATTCTCCTGCCGGCGGCGCTCCTCGCTTGCCATCCTCGCGCCCCGAGCGAGGAGCCCGGCTCACGTCCCGAGCGGGCGGAGCGACGCTCCGCGGCCGGCCCCGCGGTGGAGCTCGCGGTCGCGCGCGATCGCACCTGCGCCGTGATGGCGGGCGGCGAGCTGCGCTGCTGGGGAGACAACGAGCGCGGCCAGCTGGGCGACGGCACGCTGCGTACCCGCCGATATCCGCACGCAGTGCTCGGCATCGATGACGCAGAGCAGGTGGCCGTTGGATCCCAGCACAGCTGCGCTCGCCACCGTGACGGTCGCGTCTCGTGCTGGGGCCGCGGCCGCGAGGGACAGCTCGGCGATGGGAGCCGCGAGGATCGACGCACGCCGGTCGAGGTCGCAGGGCTGCGCGATGCGATCGACGTTGGCGTTGGCGCCGATCACAGCTGTGCCGTGCGCTCCGATGGCAGCACCTGGTGCTGGGGCAATGGCCATCCAGGTGCGCTCGGCGATGGCACCAGCACCACGCGCTCCGAGCCCGTGCTCGTGAAGGCACTGGGCCCGGCCCGCCGCGTGCGACTGGGGGAGGGGTACAGCTGCGCCTGGCTACGCGACGACTCCGTGTGGTGCTGGGGGTCGCAGGGCCGCTACTCGCAAGGGTCCGATCCAGAGCCCCGGGTCATCGCGGCGCTGCCGCCGGTGATCGATCTCGCCGTCGGGTCGGGCCACGCGTGCGCGGTGACGCGCGAGGGCGAGGTGCGCTGCTGGGGCCAGACGTTCATGTGTGAGCACGGCGTGTCGCAGCTCGAGCCCGTGACGGTGCCCGCGGCGGTGCGTGGCCTGCCGCCGATGGCTGCGCTGGCCGGTCCGCAGTGTGGCCGTGCGCGCGAGGGCGAGCTCTTGTGCTGGGATCGCGACCGGGCACCACACCCCGTCGACGACCGCGTCGACGACTACGACCGTACGATCGCGTGCACCACCGAGCGGGTGCTGCCCGAGCTCACCCGTCGCGCGACCCAGATCGCCGCCCACCCGCGCGGCGGCTGTGCGGTGCTCGAGGATGAGACCGCGTGGTGCTGGGGCGAGGGTCGCAGCGGCCAGCTCGGTGACGGCGGCGAGGTCTCGCGCCCCGAGGGCGTGGAGGTGGTGGCCTTGCGCGAGCCCGTCGCGGCAGCGGGACCGACCCCGCTGCAAGTGATGACGCGCGCGCTGGTGGACGCGGGGATCCCCCAGACGGGCCTCGCGCTCCTCTGGCACGACGCGGCGATCTACGCCAGCGCCGGTGCCTCGGACTCGGTTGGGCAACTCGAGGACTTCCCCGAGGCGCTGCGGGGCGATCCCCACGATGGCGTGCTGCCCGTACGGATCCTTGCCGTGCACGGCGAGCGCCTCGAGGTCGAGCCCCTGGGCCCCGCCGCGTCGCACTGCGGCGCGCGCAGCTGGGTGGGCTTCGATCGCTATGAGCTGCGCATGTTCGTGCGCGCCCTCGATCTCGTGCCCGTGGTCGCTCGCGAGCTGGCGATGGGCTATCCCGACGGCAGCGCGGTGACGCTCGGCGCGGGCGTGGTCTTGCGTCCGGTCGAGGCTGGCGTGGTGGCGCGGGTCGGATCGCTCACCCTGCGGCTCGAGCTCCGCAAGGGAGAGGCCGGGCTCGCCTACGCCGCGCCCGGCCTGGCCCTTCCCGCCGGGCGCGGGCCCTCGTGGGAGCTGCCCCAGCTCGCGCCCCACGCCCACCTCACGCTCGACGATCGTCGGGTCTACGTCGAGGAGCTTCCCGAGCGGCTCCAAGCCGTGCAGAGGATCCAGCCCGACGAAGCGCTCGGTGTCTCGCGCGTGCACGTCGAGGACGCCTGCGTTGCGCTCGACATGGTCGCCGACGCCCCCGTGCCCACGATCGAGCGCCGCGGCGTAGGTGGGGTGCTCGGCGGAGGGAGCAGCAAGAGGGTCACGTTCACGCGGGTACGCGAGGGCGCGCCCGCGTACTGGAAGGGGGGTGCGCCCGCCGGTCGCGTCCGCACCTCGTATCGAACGGTGCAGGCGCTGCGTGCCGACGGCAAGCGGCGCTGCCTCTCCGTGGCGGGCGGGCTCTCGCTCTGTCACGACGCCGCAGACCTGAGCGAAGAGACCGACGAGGTCTCACCCGGGGCCAAGGAGTGAGCGTGCGGTGTTCAAGCGCGCTTGCGCGCGACGGTCACCGTCGCTCGGCGACCATCGTCAGATAGACATCCGCGCGTGGGGGCTCGCTCGCGGGCACCGTATACGTCCAGTCGTTGGGGTTCACGAGCCGCGGCATGAACTGTTCGACCCAGTCACTCGCGCGCTCGCCCCCGAGGGAGGGGACCGTCTGCCCCCACACGCGCTCGGCCACGAGCTTCAGCTCGGGGCGACGAAAGGCCTCGCGGACCCACGCATAGATCTGGTCGTACTGCACCCGCGGCTCGGCGAGCGCGTCGAGGTGGAGCTGCACGAGCCGATGGGTGACCGCGATGCGCCCGCCAGGGCGTACGACTCGCGTCATCTCGGCGACCATCGCTGGCCCGAGCCCGAGCTCCCAGATCGCACCCGTCCACTCGTTGACGGCGGCATCGACCGAGGCGTCGGGCAGCGGGACTCGCTGCGCGAGGCCAGGTCGGAACTCGAGGTTGACCAGCCTGCGCTCGTAGGCAAAGCGCCGCGCTCGCTCGCTCAGGAACCGTCGCATCTCGATCGAGATGATCGTGCCCTGCGCTCCGACGGCGGGACCGAGCCGCCGCGCCACGCGACCCAGGCCGCCGCAGAAGTCGACTACCGTGTGCCCCGGCACGAGCCCGAGCAGCTCGGGATGATTGGGCAGCAGATCGTCCGCCGCGCGCACCCACTTGTCCTCGTGCTCGGGAGACTGCGCCCAGGGGCACGTGCCTTCGAACGCCATCACCTGCGGGATCCGCCAGCGCAGGTATGCGAGCCGCAGGCTTCGCGCGGCCGCGGTGGGGGCCTCGCGCGGTGGCATGGCTGCGCAGTTGCCGAGCAGCACCTCGTCGCTCGGCATGTTGCTCACCACCACGTCGCCGATCGCGATCTCGAGCTCACGCACGGCCTCCATCAGGCGCTCGCGCTCTGCGTCTTCGACCGGTGCAGCGCCCCAGATCGCCTCGCTCTCGAGCCGCAAGCACAGGCCCGCGACGAGCTGCGCGCGCACCCACTCGATGCAGCGCTCGCGCGCCGGCGCAGCGAGGATCGAGGCATCGGGACGCATCGACACATGCGTGGCAATGCGCTGCTGCGAGAGCTCGGCGAGCCCGGGAATCACGGCCGCCGGGGCCGGCCACGCGACATCCTCGAGCTCGACCGCCGCGCCCAGGCGGGCGAGCGCCTCCCGCGTCGCGGCCTCGCAGCGCACGTCGAGCGTACGCACCACGACGTGGTGCGCCCGCAGCTCCCCGGCCCGCCGGCGACGGGCCAGCTCGGCTAGCCCGCGCGCATGATCGGAGACTCGCGAGCAGTGCAGCAACACCTCGGCGGCGGTCTCCCCGGCGTTCCACTGCGCACACGCTCGCTCGAGCGAGACGACGTCGAGGTCCAGCACCACCGGGCGTCGCTGCGCTCGCGCCAGCCGTCGTGCAGCCTCCGCCCGCAGCTGCGTCAGCGCTGCGGTCGTGGGTCGCTCGCGCCCCGTCACATGCGCGAACCCGCGGCCCAGCAACGATGCGAGCATCTCGTCGATCAATGCGTCATCGTCGTAGTCCTCGCGCAGCGCGCCCACCCGGACGGGCTCGTCCACGAGGCCGCGCACGAACTCCAGCAGGCCCTCGCCCGCAGGCACGGCCATGCCCATGCCGAGCTCGGTCTGGATCAGCAGCGCACACTCGTGGACCTCCACGCTCGAGACCTCGACCGCGGGGTCGAGCATGACGAACGCGTCGTCCGCCAGACTCGGCGCAGGAGCCACGGGCTCGCTCACGGGCTCACCTCGTCCTCGACTCGGGCCACCGCTCCGAGCTCGACCAGCGCGTCGATCACCTCCAGCGCGTCGGCGAGCGAGACTCCCTCGAGCGCGGCGCACAGCTCGGTCGCTGCGCGCGGGACGGCCAGCTCCACGAACGCGCGGGCGGCCCGCGGGGAGAGCTCGGCGTACTCGGGCGCGGCCTCGGGGTTCGGCACCTGGATCAACCAGTGGTGCTCGCCCGGCTCGAGCTCGGCCTCCACGTCGAAGCCATACGGATCCTCCAGCCACGCGGTGAGGTCGCAGCTCGAGTGCGCCAGGACGGCCGTCGGACTCGCGACATGGCGATCCGAGGCTCGGGCGGCCACCGCATGGCGGACGAGGCCGTCGGGCCAGACCGCGGGTGGAGCCTGCCCGAGCCGGCGCATCAGCGCGATCGCTGCCGCCTCGAGCGCTAGCGCATCGCGGGGAGCCGCGCGGCAGAACGCGGGGAGCTCGGCGAGGTAGGCCACGAACGCCGCCGCGGAGCGCCAGAAGCTGGGCCCGTCGTCGCGGTAGCCGATCGATTGCACGAAGTCCGCGGCCACGCTCGAGGGGTCGAGGCCGCCGCTGAACAGCAGACGGTGGGTCAGCGGCACCAGGCGGAGCGCGATGAGGACATTCCTCGTCAGCCCGCGTCGAAACATGCCGATGGTGATGTCGGCGGAGATCGGGTCGCTCGCGTACTCGGCCAGCACCGCGCGCTCCGCTGGGCCGAGCTCGAGCTCCGGGCTTGCACGGTCGGGCTCCCGCGGCGCCGCGAGGACCTCGTCGACCAGCGCATCGCTCGTCAAGATCCGCCGCCACACATCCCAGACCAGGCGTGCGTCCCTCATCCCGGCTCGCATCGCGTCGTCCTCCGACTCTCGCGGCCGTAGGCGTGATCCCAAGCCGCGCGTGCGCGCTCGAGGTCGGCGAGGATCGCCTCGAGGGTGCCCCCGCGATCGAGCTGCGCCTCGCCCTCGTAGAGCGCGCGCGCTTCGTACTCGAGGATCACCGCCCCCGGGCGCGAGCGCGAGAGCACATCGTCGAGCAGCTCCCACACCGGCTCGGGAATCCGCGTGTCGTGCAGATCATGGTAGCGATCCTCGAACCACCGGCCGCCCGCCAGGTGGATCGCGATCACGCGATCCAGCGGGATCGTGGCCAAGAATCGCTTCGTCGAGTACCCGTGGGCACCATGGTTGAGCGCATTGGCGTGCAGGTTGTGCAAGTCGAGGTGTAGATGGGTGCCCGCCCGCTCCACCACGCGCGCCAGGAATTCCTCCTCGGGCATCTCGCTCCCGGGGCACGCGCGGTAGTAGGCCGCATTCTCGTGGCCGAGCGGGACCCCATAGAGCGCCTGGATCGCGCGGGCCCGGTCGGCGACGCGGATCACCTCGGCGCGCGAGAACTGTAGCGGACTGCTCCATACGTCGGACCAGGAGCCATCGCCATAGAAGCAGTGGTTCGAGACCCACGGCACGCACAGCCGCTTGGCGAGCGGCACGTGGCGACGCGCCGCCGCAGTGAGCGTGATCGCCTCGAAGCCAAAGTCCCCGCCGTAGTTCGAATGGCCCACCAACGGGAAGCGCGCTTCGACCTCATCGAGCGCATCGGCGGCACCGGGCCAGAACAACCCGGGACCATCCAGAGGCCCCATCACGCCATCGAACAGGACCTCCAGCACATCGAGGGATTGCTGGACGAAGGGAAACCATCCGGTCAGGGCCGGATTGAGCTGGAGTCCGACACCAAGCCTTGGAAGGGTCATCTCGAGCGGCGGGGGCGGCCCTACGCCGGTCGCGAGACCGAGACGTAGGGCCTCGGTCCGATCACTTCTTCTTTGCGCGCTTCTTGGCGGCCGCATCGGCGGCGCACTTGGGGTCTGCGGCGCACTTGGGGTCGGCCGCACACTTGGGGTCTGCGGCGCACTTGGGGTCTGCGGCGCACTTGGGGTCGGCCGCACACTTGGGGTCTGCGGCACACTTGGGGTCGGCCTTCTTGGGGTCGGCCTTCTTTGGGCCGCCCTTTACCGAGAGCTTCTTGGCGTCTTTCTTCTTGTCGGTCGGCTTGGACATGATGCCTCGCACCTACATGAATGGCGCGGCGTTCGGCCAACTGTAGTCCATTTTAGCGGTAGCACGCGGCCGAAAGCAGTGTCAAGCACTCGCCCCGCCGATGGGTGAATCGAGGAGGAGATCGGGCCGGCCTGTAAGCCGCACTTCTTGCTCGTCGCCCGCTAGTCATGCGCGCTAGTCATGCGCGCCCATCATGCGTTGAACAATGGTTCCTCCCACGGGCGGGCGGGTCGGGGAGGGCGGAGCCGCACCCGAGCCAAGCGGCCTCGGCCGTGCGGCACGCCCGTGGGCACACCCCGGCCGTGCCCTCAGAGGCCTCGCAGGGGGCGGGTTGGGGGGCGGAGCGGCTCTCGTGCCGGGGCTTGTCGGAGCGAAGCCGGAGCGACCTATACTGCGGGCGATGGCGAAGCACCCGCGAACAGGGCCCCGGATCCGCTCCACCACGGTGGTGTGCGTACGCCGGGGCGACCAGGTGGCCCTCGGGGCCGATGGCCAGGTCTCGATCGGCAACACGATCATGAAAGCAGGGGCGGCCAAGGTGCGTAGCCTGGCCGGGGGCACCATCGTGGGGGGCTTTGCCGGGTCGGCGGCCGACGGCCTCACGCTGTTCGAGCTGCTCGAGGCCAAGCTCGACTCGGTGGGGGGCAACTTCACCCGTGCCTGCGTGGAGCTCGCCAAGGACTGGCGGCAGGACCGCCGCTACCGACGGCTCGAGGCCCTGATGATCGTGGCCAACGCGGAGCGGTCGCTGCTGTTGTCGGGCACGGGCGACGTGATCGAGCCCGACGACGGGGTGCTCGCGATCGGCTCGGGGGGCAACTTCGCGCTCGCCGCAGCGCGCACCATGCTGCGCCACACCGAGGCCGATGCGCGCACCGTGGTCGCCGAGAGCCTGCGCATCGCCGGAGAGATCTGCGTGTTCACCAACCTCCACCACACGATCCTCGAGCTGCCCTCGCGTCCGCTGGAGCTGCCGGGCAAGAGCCAGCTCGAGCTGCCGGCCAAGGCCGCCACGAAGGCGGGGGCTTGAAGATGGCCGGCCTCGAGATCCGCAACCTCACCCCGCGGATGGTGGTCGAAGAGCTCGATCGCTACGTGATCGGTCAGCACAAGGCCAAGCGCGCGGTCTCGATCGCGATGCGCAACCGCTGGCGCCGGCAGATGGTCGAGGAGCACATGCGCGAGGAAATCTCGCCCAAGAACATCATCATGGTGGGGCCCACCGGGGTGGGCAAGACGGAGATCGCCCGCCGCCTGGCCCGGCTCTCCGGCGCACCGTTCGTGAAGGTCGAGGTCTCGAAGTTCACCGAGGTCGGCTACGTGGGTCGCGACGTCGACTCGGTGGTGCGCGACCTGGTCGAGCAGGGCGCCAGCCTGGTGCGCGTAGAGATGGAGAAGGAGGTGCGCCCGCAGGCGCGCACCCAGGCCGAGGAGCGAATCCTCGACTTGCTGCTGCCGGGGGGCGAGCGCAGCTATACCGACCGTCCGAGCGAGCCCGCGCGATCCGCCACGCGCGAGAAGCTGCGCGAGCTGCTGCGCGGCGGCAAGCTCGACGATCGCGAGGTCGAGGTCGAGGTCGAAGAATCGGGCGGGCTCTCGCTGATGCCGGGCCTGCCCATGGGCGAGCAGATGGGGCAGCAGCTGCAGGAGCTGTTCGGCAAGCTCGGCCGCCGCCGACACAAGCGCAAGCTCGGGGTCAAGGAGGCGCTGCGCGTGCTCATCGAAGAGGAGGCGCAGAAGCTCATCGATCGCGATGCGATGGCGCGCGAGGCCGTGCGCCGCACCGAGCAGCTCGGCGTGGTGTTCCTCGACGAGATCGACAAGATCTGTAGCCGCGAGAACGTGCGCGGCGGCGACGTGTCGCGCGAGGGGGTGCAGCGCGATCTGCTGCCGCTGGTCGAGGGCACCACGGTCACCACCAAGTATGGTCCCGTGAAGACCGATCACGTGCTGTTCATCGCGGCGGGGGCGTTTCACATGGCCAAGGTCAGCGACCTCATCCCCGAGCTGCAGGGGCGCTTTCCGATCCGCGTGGAGCTCGAGTCGCTCAACGCGGAGGACTTCGTCCGCATCCTGCGGGAGCCCGAGAACTCGCTGCTCAAGCAGTACGAAGCGCTCCTGGCCACCGAGGGGGTCACGCTCGCGTTCGACGACGAGGCGATCCGGGCGCTGGCCGACACGGCGTGGCGGGCGAATGCGTCGCTCGAGAACATCGGCGCGCGGCGGCTCCACACGGTGATGGAGCGGGTGCTCGAGGAGCTCTCGTTCGAGGCCAGCGAGCTCGGTTCACGTGACGTGCGCATTACCGCGCAGTACGTCCACGAGCGCGTCGATGCGCTGCTGGCGGACCAGGACCTCTCGCGACACATCCTCTAAGCCTCCCAAGCTGGTATTGCTTGGAAAGCTCGCTTGCGAGATCTGGCGTTTTGTTAGATTCTTCGTGGGCCCATGAACACGACGAAGATCTGGTCCCTGGTGGTGTGTACCGGCCTCGCGCTGGCGTGCGGAACGAAGGACGAAGGCGACGCCACGGCCGGGGTCATGGCCGACTCGGATACGGGTGGCGAGACCGGCGTTGCGACCACGGGCTTCAACCCCACGACGACCGCGAATCCGACCACCGGGGCCACGAGCTCCGAGGACGAGACGGGGCCGGCGACGACGGGCGTGGTGTTCCTGGTGGAGCCCGACGGGGGCGGGGTGAGCTTCGAGTGCGATCTGTTCGCCCAGGACTGTCCCGAGGGGGACAAGTGCATGCCGTGGGCAAGTGATGGTGGCACGTGGAATGCGACCCGCTGCTCCCCGATCTCGGACAATCCGGGCCAAGATGGCGACGAGTGCACCGTCGAGGGCAACGGCGCCTCCGGCATCGACGACTGTGACATCGGCGTGATGTGCTGGGACGTGGATCCCAAGACCAACATCGGGACGTGCGTCGCGATGTGCACCGGTGACTCCGCCAATCCGATCTGCGAGGACCCGGACACCACCTGCTCGATCGCCAACGATGGCGCGATCGTGCTGTGCCTGCCGATCTGCGATCCTCTGCTGCAAGACTGCCCCGACGGCCAGGCCTGCTATCCGGTGGCGGACGACTGGGTCTGCGGCCCCGATGCCTCGGGCGAGACGGGCGTCTACGGTGATCCGTGCGAGTTCATCAACGTGTGCGATCCGGGCTACATCTGCCTGAATCCCGGCGCGGTGCCGCCCGGTGAGGCGTGCGAGGGGGCTGGCGGCTGCTGCTCGGGGGTCTGCGATCTCTCCGATCCCGCCGGGGATGCCCAGTGCGAGGGCGCGGCGGGCGGGCAGACCTGCCAGGCTTGGTATGAGGAAGGCGCGGCCCCTCCCGGGTACGAGGACGTGGGCGCCTGCGCACTTCCGGGCTGAGCCGGGAACCCTCGAGCCTTCGCGGAGCGGGGAGGGGCGCGGCCATCGGCCGGGACCTCTTCCCGCTCTTCTTTCGCGTGGGTGAGCCCGACCCAGGGCCCCTGCGCTTTGTGTCGCCCGGATCTCGAATGCTTGGAGAACAACGTGATAATACACACGCATTTTCCCTCTCGTGGAGCCACTCGGCCCCGAGGCCGAAGCTCCAACGCGCACATCATCAAAATTGCTGGGATTTCTGGCATACATCATCAGGCGGAGCTGCCTCACGTTGCTGCCAAGCAGGAATTTTCGCCGCTGGGTTCCTCTTGCGGTCCAGTAGGTTTTGGTGGATTCTCGTCGAGACCTGATGGCAAGTCGCGTTGGGGATGCGCGACAAGCTGACAAAACTTCCGACTCGACGCCTTTCGCGGTGAACGGGACCGCGCGTTGGCCGAGTCGATCGACTCAAGGGACGAACAAGAGCATGAACAAGAAGATCGTATGGGCAGTGATGGTGTCGGCGGGGCTCGCGCTAAGCGCATGTGGCACCAAGGACGATGACCCGATGGGCAACTCGACCGTCACGCCCATGGAGGATGGCGACGGGAGCACCTCGGGGACTCCGGTCACGACCACCCTCGACACCAACAACGACACCAACCAGATGACCACCTCGGCGGACGGCAGCTCCGGCGGTGATGTCGACACTGGCGTGATCTTCCTGGTCGACCCGGATGGTGGCGGCGTCAGCTTCGAGTGCGACCTGTTCGCGCAGGACTGCCCGCAAGGTGAGAAGTGCATGCCGTGGGCGAACGACGGCGGCGGCGCGTGGAATGCCACCCGCTGCTCGCCCATCGCACCCGCGCCCGGCCAGGCCGGCGACGAGTGCACGGTCGAGGGCAACGGCGTGTCGGGCATCGACGACTGCGACATCGGCGTGATGTGCTGGGACGTCGACCCGAAGACCAACATGGGCACCTGCGTGGCCATGTGCACCGGTGACGAGTCCAACCCGATCTGCGAGGACCCGGACACCAGCTGCGCCATCGCCAACGACGGTGCGATCATCCTGTGTCTGCCCAACTGCGATCCTCTTCTGCAGGACTGCGTCGACGGCCAGGCTTGCTACCCGATCAACGACGCGTGGAGCTGCGCGCCGGATGCCTCGGGCGAGACCGGCGTCTACGGTGACCCCTGCGAGTTCATCAACGTGTGCGACCCGGGCTACATCTGCCTCAACGCCGCGGCGGTTCCGTCGGGTCAGGCCTGCGAAGGCGCGGGCGGCTGCTGCTCCGGCATCTGTGACCTCTCCGACCCCGCGGGCGATGCCCAGTGCGAGGGTGCGGCCGGCGGTCAGACCTGCCAGGCGTGGTACGAGGAGGGCGCGGCCCCTCCCGGATACGAGGACGTCGGCGCCTGCGCGCTGCCTGCCTGATGCTCATCGAGGCCCCCCGCATGGATCATGCGGGAGGGCAGCTTCGAAGGCCCTTCGCACGCAGTGCGGGGGGCCTTCTCGCGTTGGTTGGCTCGCGTTGGTCGGCTCGCGTTGGTCGGCTCGCGATCAGCCGCGACGCGGCGGGCGAGCGACGAACAGCGGGAAGCGTAGATCCACGATGGGGGCGTGATCGGGCCCCGTGAAGTGCCAGGTGAGCGTGGCTGCGTTGGCGCTGGCCTCGACCGGCTCGAAGTAGAGGAAGCCTCGCATCTGGGTGCCGGGCTGGAGCACGCCCCACGGCAGCGCACGCGCGGCCACGTCGCCGGGCGCGATGATCGGCTCGAACTCGACGGGGCCGCCGGGGTCGTAGTCGCGGTGGTAGACGCGGCCGTAGCTGTCGACCGGGGCCTTGGGATCGGCGAGCTCGAACACCGCGCCGGGATCGAGCAGCTCGTAGCGGAAGCCTCGCTCGTCGCGGAGCTCGAGGTCTCCGGGTGCGATCAACACGGGCGCGGACCCGAGGTTGGCCACGAGCACGTGCACGACGGTCCACTCCTTGGGCAGCGACGGCGGCTCGCCATCCCACACCCCCGAGGTCAGCACCACGGTCACGCCGCTGGGCTCGTCGCGGGCGCGCAGCCGGTGGTCGCCGTTCTCGGCCACCAGCACGCCTCGGCTCGCGCAGGCGCCGAGGCCGACGAGGGCGAGGCCAGAGAAGGCGAGGGCTCGGATTCGCAGGCGCACGGGGTTGGGCCACAGCATAGCGAGGTCGCGTCAGCGAGGCACGCCGGGGTCCCGCGGGGGGCTGTCGGCGTCACCGGCTGCGCCGTCGACGAGGATCCGTCGCGCGTCGGGTTGGTCGAGGTAGCCGCGGCGCAATTCTTCGTCGCGTAGATCGTCGAGGCGGGCGCGCAGCATCGCGGCGGCCTCGCGCAGCAGCGGGGTGCCCTCGGCCGCGCGGTCGTCGGCGACGAGCAAGCGCCCGAGGTGGTGGATCGAGCGCACGCCGTCGATCGGATCGGCTCCGGCGCGCACGAGCATGACGGCCTCGCGCTCGAGCTCGATGGCCTGCACGCGATCCCCCGCGTGCTCGGCGAGCCGGGCCAGCACGGCCAGCGCGCGGCGCCGCGGCGTACGCAGGCCGCGGCTGCGGGCCGTCTCCAGCACTTGCTCGGCGATCGTGCGTGCAGTCGGCAGATCGCTGGCGCGCCCGCCCGCGGGTCCGCTGGCCTGGGCTTGGTCGAGCAACACGCCGGCCAGGCGCACGCGGGCGCGCAGCTCGGTGCGTACGTCGTCGCGGCGGCGCGCCATCTCGGCCGCGTCCTCGAGCAGGGCACGTGCGGCATCGAGGTCGCCGAGCGAGGCCACCACCTCGCCGAGCGCGACCACGACGTCGCCCCACTCGCCGGGATGACCCACGGCCTCGTGCAGCTCGAGCGCCTTGCGAAGGTAGCGCTCGGCGCGGCGATGCAGGCCGATGGCTGCGTACGCGAGGCCGAGGTTGGCGAGCTTGCGCCCCGTGGTGAAGCGATCGCCGAGCTGTCTGTCGATGTGCAGCGAGGCCTTGAAGTAGTCGAGCGCCTCCTGGTAGTGCGTGCTGCGGCCGGCGACCTCGCCGAGCGCGTTGAGCAGGTGGGCCTCGAGTCGCACGTTGTCGATGCGGCGCGCGAGCGAGAGCGCCTCTTCGAAGGCCTCGCGGGCATCGTCGAAGCGGCCGATCCCGCTCTTGACCTGGCCCAGGCGCAGCAGCAGCCGCGCGCGCTGACGCAGGCCGCGGGTGTCCTGCGCGCAGTGGAGCAGGCCCTCGCTGGCGTGCTGCTCGGCGTCGTCGAAGCGGCCCTGCATGAAGGCCAGCTCGCTGCGCAGCTCGTCGACCACGGCGTGAAAGGGGGCCGGATCGGGCACGGCGGCCACGCGCTCGTCCACGCGCGGGAGCAGGCGCTCGGCCGGCTGCGGGCGTCCGACCTCGAGGTAGAAGCGCAGCAGGCGAACCGCGGCGATGGCGGATTGCATCGGATCACCGCGGCGCTCGGCCGCGCGCAGCAGCAGGCGAATGTCGGCGACCTGGGCCCGCCGCCGCCCCCACGCTCGCAAGATCCGCTCGCGCCGCAGCAGCGCATCGAAGCGCAGCGGGTCGTCCTCGGGGAGCGCGCGCAAGGCCAGCGAGAGGAAGTAGTAGGCCTCCACGTTGCCGTCGACCTCGGAGGCATCGGCCGCGGCCCGCAGCGCGGGCTCGATGGCGTCGGCGGGGCGGCCCGCAGCCATCAGGTGCTCTGCGATGGGGCCGGCGTCGCGCTCGGGGGAGTAGTCGGAGCGGACGCGGCGTTGCTCGGCGGCGCGCCCGTGCAGGCGCTCGGCCTGGGCGTGGGAGAGCGTGGCCTTGCAGGCCTCGTGGAGGCTCACGGTGGTGAAGCGGTGGTCTTCACTCTCTCGTCGCGCGCCCTCGATGCGCTCGATGAAGCCCTTGGCGAGCAGGTGGGCCAGCGCGTCGTCGACGTCGCGATCGAGCAGCAGCGGGAGCTCGGGCGCGCGAAAGTGGCGGCCGATCACGGCGGCGGCCTGGAGCACCTCGCGGTCGGCCGGGGCCAGCTCTTCGAGGCGCTCGCCGAGCGCGGCCTCGATGCTGCGCGGCAGGGCGACGGCGGCACCCGGCTGTCGCACCACCAGGTGGCGCCCCTGGGCGTTCCAGGCCACCACGCCGCGCTCCACCAGCGAGGCCAGCGTCTGCTCGATGAACAGCGGGTTGCCGCCGGTGTGCGCGAGGATCGACTCGACCAGGGGCTCGGCCGCGGCGCGGTCTTCGAAGCGCCGCATCAGCAGGTCGCGGCGGGCCTCCTCGTCGAGCTCGCCCAGGCGGATCTCGATGATGTTGGCTTCGCGGCGCACGAGCTCGACCCGCCGGTTGCCGGGACGCCCCGTGGCCACACCCAGGACGGGCCAGGGGGCGAAGTCTTGGATCCACTCGCGCAGCAGGCCGAGGCTCTGCTCGTCGTGGAACTGGAGGTTCTCGATGATGACGAGGACGGGGCGCCGCTGCGCGAGCGCGATGATCAGCCGTCGGACCAGCCGCCACAGCCGATCGCGACGAGTGCGGGGCGAGATCCCAGGCGGCTCGGCGTCGGCGAGCCCGAGCGAGGTGGAGAGCGTGCGGCCGAGCGCGTCGGCCTCGCGCACGCCGAGCCGGGTCAGGCGCTCCACGATCGCCGCGGTGGGCGTCTGGTGCTCGATCTCGAGGAAGCGGGCCAGCAGGTCGAGGAACACGCCCATGGGCGCGTTGCGTCGCGACCAGCTGCCGGTCGCGCGCAGCACCCAGCAGGCGGTGCGCGGCAGCGAGGCGACGAAGCGCTCGACCAGCGCGCGCTTGCCGAGGCCGGCCTCACCGACCACGAGCACGGCGCGTGAGCGTCGCGAGCGGATCGACTCGGAGAAGGCGTCGCGCAGGATCTTGAGCTCGAGCTCGCGGCCGACCAGCAGCGCGCGCCCGCCGGGGGGACCGACCGGCTGTCGCTGCTCGCGGGTGGCGGGGCCGAGCAGCGGAGCCACGTGCTCGAGCTCGTGATCGGCCACGCGCGCGCTGCCCGTGCCTTCCTCGGGGGGCTCGACGAACGACGAGTCGCCGAAGCGCCATGCGTCGGCGAGCAGGTCCACGAGGTTGCCCGAGACCATCACGGGGCCATCGAGGCTGCGGCGCGCGGTGATGCGTAGCTGCTGCGCCACGCCCGGGCGCAGCTCGACGTGCACGACCCCGTGGGCATCGCGCTGCACGACGGTGGGCGCGTTGGCCACGAGGAACCCCAGGCGCAGCCCCGGGGCCGCGTCGCTGGCGTCGTCGCGCAGGGCGAGGGCGGCCCGCAGCGCGCGCT
>JBFIJN010000108.1:0-19518 GCA_041600735.1 Nannocystaceae bacterium | reverse complement strand
GGTCGAGATCCAGAGCTGTAGCACGTTCGAGGTGGCGCTCAGCAACCTGTACGACCCGAGCGAGGTCAACCTGCGCAAGCTCGAGCTGCGCGAGGGCGCGGCCGATGGCCCGCGGGTGGCCGGCGGTGACGACTGCGATCCGCTGGCCACCGCGCCCGAGATCGCGGCGGGTGCGATCCCCTGTCTCGATTTCGACGCTGGCGACCGAGTGATCGGGAAGCTGAAGTTCTACGTCGACGAGGCGATCCACGGCCAGGTGCTGCAGCCGGGCACGACCTACTCCATCGTGCTACCGGGCCTCGCCGAGATCGATCAGATGGCGGATGCCGAGGCCTACGCGGCCGCGTTCCACGATGCCTGCGGCATGCCGCTCATCGTGGGGAGCACGGCCGAGGAGCTCGCGCTAACGGAGCTCGGCTTCACCGTCGACGCGCCCTGCGGCTGATGCACCCTTGGGCGCGACGGGGGGCAGCACCAGCACGTCGCGCAGGCCGCTCGAGACCTTCAGCTCGTCGTCCTGCGTGACGATCACGACCTCGAGGCCTGCGTGGGCCTCGACGAACGCAAACCCGGCGTCGACGCCCATCACCGCCACCGCGGTGCAGTAGGCGTCGGCGTCGGTGGCATTGCTCGCGACGAGCGTCACGCTCTTGGGGCTGCGCTCGAGCGGGATCGGCCAGCCCGTCTTGGGATCGATGATGTGGGCGTAGCGCTTGCCCTCGAACTCGATGTACCGCTGATAGTCGCCCGAGGTCACCACCGCGCGGTCGTGCACGGGCAGCGCGCCCACCACCCCGCGGCCTTCGGGCTTCTGGATTCCGACCATCCACGGCTTGCCGTCCTTGCCGCCGGCAGCGTAGGTGTCGCCGCCCACCTCGACCACGTGATTGGGGAAGCCGGCGCGGGTGAGCAGGGCCGAGGCCTGGTCGGCGGCAAAGCCCTTGCCGATCGCGCCGAGCCCCAGGCGCATGCCCTCGCGAGCGAGCCTTCCGGTGCCGGCGGTCGGGTCGAGCTCGAGCGATTGCCAGCCCACCAAGGGAAGCTTGGCGGCGATCTCCGCGGCCGTGGGTGGCGTGGCCCCGGGCTGGAAGCTCCACAGCTGGCCTACGCCGTGGAACGTGGGATCGAAGGCTCCGTGGGTGGCCTCGGCGATCTCGCGGCTGCGGGTGAGCACGAGCAGCAGCTCGGGGCTCAAGCGGCGCGCGTCACCACCGGCCGCGTCGCTGAGGCGCGAGAGCTCGCTGTCGGGCTGCCACTCGCTCATGATCCCCTCGAGCCGCACCATCTCGGCGAAGGCCTCGCGCACGGCCGTACCCGCGGCGGCGGCATCCGCCTGCTCGGGCGGGCCGGCCCACACATTGATCGAGACGCGCGTGCCCATCAGCTCCGACTCGGCGAACACCGTGCCGTCCTTGCGGATCGGGGGCGCATCGCCCTCACGCGCCGCGGCGGAAGGCGGGGGCGTGGCGGGCACGGTCGGCGCCAGCTCGGGCTCGGGCTTGGCCTCGGGCTCGCGGCAGGCGGCCAGCGCGAGGCCCAGCGCGAGGCCCAGCGCGAGGCTGGCCCACCCGCAGGCTCGCCGCGTCATCGGCCGCTCTTGCCCCCGCGACTCCCGGGCAGCGGCGGAGGGATCGCGGGCGGAGGGGGCAGCAACGACTTGATGCGCTTGAGCGTCTCGCCGGGCCGCCTGATCTCTTCCTCGGCGATCATCTCTTCGAGCTCGTTGTCGTCGATCTCCTCGAATTCGCTCTTGGGCGGGGCGAACTCCAGCACTTGGTCGAGCAGCGCGTCGAGCTCGGCGTTCTCGTCGGGCTTGCCCACCGGCTGATCGAGCAGCGCGAAGATCGCTTCGTCCTCGGCGCTCATCGACATCGACGAGGACGACGCCGAAGGCGAAGCACCAGAGTCGCTCGTGCTCCGCGCCGCGAGCTCATCCTCGTCGTCGCCGTTGAACGGGGCGATCTGGGTGTCGTCGGCGTCCTCGTCGGCGTCGTCGAGGTCGATGTCGATGTCGTCCTCGGCCTCGCCTCGCTCCGCGCGGCCGAACATCGCGTCGAGCTCGGGGAAGCGGCGCCAGTACCCGCCTGCGGTCTCGGCCGCGGTGTGGGCCGCCGCGGCGCCGACCTCGGGCACGCGGATGTGCAGCAGACCGAGCACCACGCTCACCGAGAGCACGCTGTCGGAGTAGTAGGCGTCGATGGCCTCCTTGAGCTTCCAGAACAGCTCCTGGGGCTTCTCGTGGGTGCCCAGGATCGCCTTCCACAGGCGCAGCGGACCGTGCTCGATGACGGGGGAGAACAAGAACTCGCGGCCGCTGGCGAACACGAGCGCGCTGCGCTCTTGCTCGATCACGAAGTGATGGGGGCCCACGCCCAGCGCGGCCACGGCTCGCGCGATGTCGTGGCCGCTGGGCCGCAGGCGCGCGAGGTGGCGCAGGCGACGAGCGGCGTCCTTGAGCGAGGCATCGCGCAGCACCTCGAGGAACAGGTCTTCGACCTCGACCCACGTGCCGGCCATGGGCAGGGTGACCATCACGTGGCCGCCGGGCCTGGTCACGCGCAGCAGCTCGCGCAGCGACTCTTCGAAGCCTTGCACGTCGCCCAGCACCAGGTTGGCGACCACCAGATCGTAGGTGTCGGCGCCCATCCCGGCCACATCGGTGAGGGCGCCGTCCTTGAGATAGACGCGGCCCTTCCACTCGGGGCGCATGCGAACCTTGGCCAGGTTGCGCAGCGCTGCATCGGGCTCGACGGCGAGCACCCGCGCGCCGTCGCCGAGCCGCTCGAGCAGCTCGAAGGTGGTGCGCCCGGGGCCGCAGTGGACGTCGAGGGTAAAGGCGTTGGTCCCTCGCGGCAGGCGGCGGTAGAGCAGCCGCGCGAAGCGGTCGTGCCACAGCGGCGCGACCTCGCGGTCGATGGCCCGCGCGATGCGCTGCTCGCGAAGGGACTGGGCGTTGGCGGTGGCCACGGGTCAGCCGGGGTCGGGCACCATGATGACGCCGATCTCGAGCGCGGCGTCGCCGTCGTCGGAGGCATCGGTGCAGGCGGTGTCCGTATCGGCGATACAGTAGCTCACCGCGGCGCTCAGCACCCACGGGCGGTCGATGAACTCCTCGGGTACGGGCGGACCGCTCACGCGAAGCTCGTGGAAGAAGCCGATCGGCATCATCCCGGCGTCCTCGAGCAGACCGTCGGGGCTGAGGCTGAAGCCGCCGTCGCCGATGGGGGCGTTGGTGCGCAAGAACTCGTACTTGTAGAAGCACGAGGCCCCGCAGATCCCGGGGGCGGTGATCTCGTAGCGGGGGTCCATGTCGGTGCCGACGCTGAAGTCGGCCAGCGGGTCGTAGACGCTCGTGATCGGAAGCAGAGGGTCGTTGTCGCCGCTGTGGCGCGCGGCGATGTCGTAGCCCTGCGCCTCGTCATTGGTGACGCAGTAGGGCACGAACACCTCGGCCCCCGATTGCACGCCGCGCACGACGAACACCCAGGTGCCGTAGCGGTCCTCGGCGATGCTACCGGTGACCGTGCAGCCCGCCGGATCGACCTCGACCCCGTTGGGCATGCGGCCGTTGCCGTTCCCGCCGGTGTAGTCGCAGGTGATCTCGGTGCCGTCGCCGGTGCCGTCGACCACGAGGCTGCGCAGGTCGGCGCCGGGACGCAGGCAGTAGGGCACGGCGTCGATGGCGAGCGGCGCGGACAGGTGCTCGCGCACCTGGAGGTTGCAGGTGCCGGTGGCGTTGTAGCCCTCGGGATCGTCGACGTCCTCGATCGTGACCTCGAACGTGTAGTCGCCGGCGATCGCCTCGACCATGCCGCTGATCAAGCCCGAGGACGGGTCGAGGACCAAGCCGGCTGGGAGATCGCTGCTCGCGTAGCGATAGGTGACGCCGTCGAGCTGCCCCGTGATCGTGGGCGTCTGCGAGTAGTTCGCGCCCTCGGCGGTGAGCGGGAGCGTCGCGCAATCCACCATGAGCTCGTTGTCGGGCGGCGGCGGCTCGACGACGACGAAGTTGGTGGGGGCAGCCAGGTCGCTGGTGCACCCGGCACCCGCACAAGGCAGCGCGAGCAGCACAGGGCCCGTGAGGGCGAGCAGGGGACGCGTTCGCATGATGAATGCAGCTCCGGTCACGGCCCCGAGGGCCAGCGCCGAGCCTAACACAAGGACGTGCGCCTAACCCACAACCGCGGATTCCACGGCGGCGGGCTGCTTGGGGATGGCCGCGCTCAAGACCTCGGGATCGGTGGTCGTACAGAGCACATCGTCCTCGATGCGGATCCCGCGAACGTCGGCAAAGCGGCCAAGCGCGCTCGGGTCGAACGTTCCGTCGGCGATGAACGGCCCCACGAGCGCCTTGCGCTCGAGGATGGCCGGCACGAGGTAGAGGCCGGGCTCGATGGTCACCATCATTCCGGGGGCGAGGTCGCGGTCGAGGCGGAGGTAGCCCAGGCCGAATTGGGGGCTGCGCCCGCGCCCGGGCGCATAGCCTGCGCGGTCGCCGAGGTCCTCCATGTCGTGGACGTCGAGGCCGAGCAGGTGGCCGACGCCGTGGGGGAAGAAGATCGCGTGGGCGCCCCGCTCGACCAGGGACTCGGGATCACCGCGCAGCAGCCCCTCGTCGACGAGGCCGCGGGCCAGCGTGAGGCAGGCGGCGAGGTGGACGTCGCGGTAGCGCGCGCCGGGGCGGACCTTGGCGATGGCGTCGAGCTCGGCCTGGAGCACGATCTCGTAGAGGGCGCGCTGCGTGGGCGAGAACTTGCCGTTCACCGGCCAGGTGCGGGTGATGTCGTTGGCCCAGCCCTCGAGCTCTCCGCCCACGTCGGCGAGCAGCAGATCGTGAGCGCCCAGCAGGTTGCCATAGCTGGTGTTGTGCAGGACCTCGCCGTGCACGGTGACGATGCTGCCGTAGGCGGTGGTCATGCCGCGCGCGAGCAGCTCGTGCTCCATTGCGGCTCGCACCTCGTGCTCGAAGCGCCCGGGGCGAGAGGCGGCCATGCCCGCGAGGTGGGCGGCGGTGGTGCCCTCCATGCCGCGGCGGACCATCTCGATCGCAGGTGCGTCGTGGATGAGGCGGGTCTCGATCATCGCGTCGGCGAGCGCGAGATCGGCGGGGCCGAGCCCCTCCACGCCCGGCGCGGCCGCGCTCGGCCATGCGCGGGCCAAGCGACGGCACTGGTCGAAGCGGGTGATGGGATCGGCCGAGGGCAGCGTGGCCACGGCCTCGCCGCCCGCGGCCGCGATCGCAGCGGCCAGCTCATCGCTCGAGCGCACCGCACTCACCCCGGTGGCGCGGGCGATCGCCTCGGGGCCGGGCACGGGCCCGTGCCACAGCGGATCGTCGTCGTCCTTGGGGGGCACGAACAGCTCGGCTCGATCACCGTGCAGCAGCAGCGCGGCGTCGGGGATCGCGGCGCCCACCAGGTAGAGGAAGTGGCTGTCGGCGCGGTACGGCGCCGTGTTGGCGGGATAGTTGCGCGCGCGCAGCCCCCCCGAGAACACGAGGGCCGCCGCATCGCCCAGGCGCTGCCCGAGGGCGGCGCGGCGGCGGGTGAACACCGAGGCGGGCTGACTGGGGAGCTGCGCGGACATTCTGCGGTTTAACCACACTTCGACCAGCCGTGGCGAGGGCCCGGGGGGCGCGCGCGAAAGCCTGGTACCCTCGCGCCGATGAGCCGCCCCGACGGCGTAAGCGGCCCCAACCGCCGGTTCCTGCTGATCTTGGTGGCGCTGGCGCTGCTGACTCGCTTGATCTGGGTGCTGTGGCTGCACCCGCCCAGCGACTACGTCTTCAGCGACATGAAGAAGTACGTGGAGCGGGCGCAAGACCTCGCGGAGCACGGCTTCCATCCCGATCGCACGCTCGCGTGGCAGGCGTGGGGCACCCACCACCTGCTGGCGATCCCGCTGTGGATCTTCGGCAAGGATGCGCTGTGGTCGGGCGCGCTGGTGTGGGGGCTGATGGGGGCCTCCGCGGTGCCCGCGGGCTATCTGCTCTCGTGCCGCGTCAGCACGCGCGCGTGGATGCCCAAGGTCGTGGGCATCGCCTTGCTGCTGTGGGTGCCGAGCTTCACCAACAGCGGCTACTTCCTGTCCGAGGCCCCGTTCTTGTGCTTCCAGCTGTGGTCCACCTACGCCTTGGTGGTGGTGGTGCAGGAGGGGCGCGGGGCGCTCGTGGCCGGCGTGGTCTCGGCGGTGGCGTTCGCCGTGCGGCCCCAGTCGGCGCTGTTCTTCGTGCTGGTGCTGGTCACGTGGGTCGTGAGTCGCAAGCGGATCCCGCACGTGGGCGCCAAGCAGCTGGTGCTCGTGGCGCTGCCGCTGCTGGCGATGCTCGCGTACACCTCGTGGCGCTTCCATGCGCACACCGGGGCGTGGATGGGCGTGGCCGAGAACGCCAACATGAACCTCACCGCGGGGCGCTGCCACAACATCGTCACGCAGGCGTTCCCCAACGAGGGCGCGCTGCGGGTCAGCGAGCGCGCGCGCAAGACCACCGATGGCCGCCGCGTGAGCCTGCCTGCGTTCCGCGTGCTGGCGCACACGTTCCCCCCCGAGCACCCGCTGGCGCTGCGCCCCGCGCTGGAGAGCGAGACGATCCGCTTCGTGGGCTACATCGGCGATGCCGAGGTGCATCGTGCGATCCGGGCCGAGTGCTATCGCCGCACCGGGTGGCTCGAGCAGCTGCGCTATAGCGTGGTGAACCTGTCGCTCCAATGGTTCATCGGCTCGCAGTGGCCCGAGCAGAGCCGCAACGGCAACTACCTGCGCCCGCCCGTCGAGGTGTTCAAGTATGTGTTCATCGTGGCGGTGTGGCTGCCGTCGCTCGTGGGGATGGCGGCTGCGCTGGCGTGGATCCGGCGGCGACCCGGGCTGGCGTTCTGCGCGTGGCAGCTGGTGAGCTCGATGATCGTGGCTGCGATCTTCTTCGGCGATATTCGGCTGCGCACGCCCTACGATCCGTATGCGATCCTCCTCGCGCTCGAGGGGTGGGTGCTGGGGGCGGCCGCGCTGGAGGCCGCGCGGGTGCGTGTGCGCGCGCGGAGGCGGGCGCGGGCGGCTGCGGCCAAGGCCGTCGGGTCGGCTCGCGAGGGTCCCTGAGGTTCTGCGATATGCTCGCGAGCGCGTGAGCACTGGGCTCGATGGGGCGGGCCTCCGCGGGGTGGGCCTGGGCTGGCGGAGCGAGCTGGCGGCCGATCTGTTGCGCGCGCCGCAGGTCGTCGACTTCGTAGAGGTGGTCGCCGAGTCGTGCCACGTGCAGTCCAAGCTGCGGCGCGAGGCGGTGGCGCTCTCGCGGATGTGGCCGCTGGCGCTGCATGGGGTGAAGCTCTCGCTGGGGAGCGCCGATGGGGTGCGGCTGGACCGAGCGCGCATGCTGGGCGCGCTGGCGCGGGAGCTGGGCGCGCCGGTGATCTCCGAGCACGTGGCGTTCACGCGCGGGCGCGAGCGCGAGATCGGGCACCTCACGCCGCTGCCGCGCACGCGCGCGGCGGTGGCGGTGGTGGCCCGCAACGTGGCAACCACGCGGCGCCTGCTGCCCGACGTGCCGCTGCTGCTCGAGAACGTGGCCGCCACGTTCGGCTGGCCCGACGACGAGATGGACGAGGCGACGTTCTACCAAGAGATCGTGGCCGCCACCGACTGCGACATGCTGCTCGATCTCAGCAATCTGTGGGCCAATGCGACCAACGAGGGGCTCGACCCCGCGGCGGTGCTCGAGCGCTTCCCGCTCGATCGCGTGGCGATGGTGCACCTCGCCGGCGGGGAGTGGGATCATGGGTTCTATCTCGATACCCACGCCGCGCCGCTGGGCGAGCCGGTGCTGGAGCTGCTGCGCACGCTCGTGCGCTGGCGTGGCCCGGTGCCGATGCTCGTGGAGCGCGACGCGGAGTTCGGTCCGTTCGCCGAGCTGCAGGGCGAGCTCGAGCGAGTGCGGGCGATCGCGGCCGAGCCCGAGCGCGGCGCCTGGTCACGGGAGGCGCCGCGCTCGGCCACCGCCGCCGCGGCGGGTCCCGACGAGGTACAGGCGGCGCGTCAGCACGAGCTCGCGTGTGCGCTCACCGAGCTCGCCGAGCCCTCCGCCGAGCTGCTCGCGCGCCACGGCGAGGCCGCGCTCGGCCGCACCCGTGCCGTGCTGCGGCGCAAGCGGGTCGACGACTCGCTGCCGCTGGTGCCCCGCACCGCGGCCCTCGGCGCGCTGGCGCGTAGTGTGGCGATCGCCGCGGTGGAGCACATGCCCCGCGCCCCGCAGGGCGCTGCGGTGGCCGACGCGCTGCGAATCGCCGCTGCCGCAGCGGCCGAGCCTGCGCTCGCCGCCGCCGGGCGCGTGGATCAGCTGATCTTGCGTGCGCGCTTCGTCGGCCCCGATCGGCATGGCTCGGTTCGACCACGCCGCGGCCCGTTCGTGGGGCGCGCGCGGCTCGAAGGACGTCGCGATTGCTGGGTGCTGAAGGGGCCGGGAATGGCCGCTACGGTGCGGCTCTACGAGCGCTAGGCGCAGGAGCGCTCGCGCGGCAGCGCGCATTGTGCTTGAAGCCAACGAGATCTGCCCAACTTGGGCATATCTCGATCCCAACTGCCAAGATCACTGCGCTTCTCGCGGGAATGCTGTTTGCACGAAACAGCGTCGATGCGAGCAGTCCTTCATTCACACGATCATCTTCGTCAATCTCACGCGCTCCGGCTCTCGATCGTATGCGCACTATCGCTCGGTCTGGGCACTGCGTGCGGGGTCGAGGGTGACTCGACCGACTCGCCCTCGTTGCGCATGGGCTACGCGAGCGGGAGCGGGAGCTGGGGCAGCTCCAGCTCGACCTCGACGGATTCGTCTTCGAGTGGCGGTGATTCTTGGACGACCACGGGCTACGATGTGCCCAGCGCCTCGACCAGCGGTGACTCGACGACGACGACCGGAGTCTCGGGATCCTCTGGCACCTCCGGATCCTCTGGAACCTCCGGAACTTCTGGCAGCTCCGAGTCCTCGGGAGGATCGAGCTCGGGTGGTCCCGATGATTGCTTGGCCGAGGCCGGGCTCACCGAAGAGGACCTGACGTGCGCGGCAGAGGCCAGCACGGGTGGGAGCAGCGGTGGTGGCACCGGAACCACCGGCGGGGAGGAGTGTACATGCGAAGATCCGTGCGCCATTCGGCCGCCCAACAACGAGGTCCCGTGCAACTACAACTACACGGAGACGTGCACCATCATCGATGGGATCACCGTCTGCGAGCGGGAGTATGTCGAGGGCGAGTATCAGTGCCTCGACTTCACCAATGACTTCTGCAAGGAGTGCACGGAGGCCGGGGTGCCGAGCTGGACGCTGACGTTCGGCTGCATCTATCGCAACTACCACTGGTGCCTCGGCTATGATCCCGTGTTCTCGCATGCGACCGCGATCGTCGAGGTCGACTACCCGGGGCCCAATCGCAAGTTCTGCGTGGTCGAGCCCCAGAACAACGACGAGGTCTACTGCTGGATCGATGACGAAGCCCCCGGCGACACGCTGCCCGGCCACGTGATGACCGGCCTGCATGCCTACTACGATGCGTGGGGCTACCAGGACTGCATCGATGATGGCTGGACCCCCTACGTCGACGTGTACTGATCTCGGCTGACGAGACGCGGGCTCTGCTGCTTCTGCGGCAGGGCCCGCAGCCGGCCCGCAGCCGGCCCGCTCGACCGCGAGCTCCACGGGGCTTGCACCGCGGCCTCCAAGCCCGCAATGTGGAGCCCATGCAAGGCTTGCGCGGGTGGCAGGTGGTCGTGTGCGTGGTGGCGCTGCTGCTCACGGGCTGCGGCATCTTCACGTGTGAGTCGCCCATCGAGCGCGAGCGCCGAGAGCTGCGCGAGGCCGGCGAGACCACCGAGGCCATCCTCTACCGCGGGCTCAAGGTCACGCTGCGCTCGGCTCCGCTCGAGCCCGGTGCGGCCACCGATCCCTCGGCCACCAAGATCCGCCAGCTCACCGCCCGCATCTTCGCGCGCCTGCTCAGCAAGGACGCCGCGGGGCAGCCCGACACCTCGCTCAGCGCGGGGGACTACGTGGCCCTCGCCAAGGAGTTCTACGAGCTGCGCGCCCAGCTGCGCGAGGTCGACGAGGACGAGTATCCGACCCTGCTGCACCAGATCGTCGTCGCTTCGGGGAGCGACCCGGCTCCGATCGCGGCCATGGGCTGGAGCGACCCCGCGTGGGAGCACCTGGTGCTCGCGCTCCTATGGACGAGCGGCAGCTCGGTGGCGCCGCCAGGGTTCGTGATCTACGAGCTCGGCCAGCTCGACCCTGCGGGGATCCAGGAGCCTGGGCTCCGCGGAGGCGCCCGGCTCGTGCGCGCGGGCGCGTTCTACCGCTACCACTGGGTGTATCTCACGCAGGAAGAGACCACCGCCTACCTCGCGGACCTTGCCGAGCATCGCGCCGAGGTCATCGCGTTCACGCGCACCTACGGCGGCAAGGAGATCTCGAGCGACGACGACGTGGTCTACGCGCAGTGGCACGCCCCGGGGGTGCTCTTGCGCGGGGTGGCGCGCTTGCAGATCGAGGACCAAGAAGAGGGCTCGCTCGACGACTTCGAGGCATTCCTCGTCGACGCGCAGACCCTGGGCCTAGAGGACGAGGGCGTGTGGCTGGTGGGCGCGTACGTGGGCATTCGCCGCGAGGACGCGGAGCGAGCGCTCACCAACCTGCGCAAGCTCGAGACCAGCCCGCTGCTCGACGACGACGCGCGCAAGCTGGTGAAGGAAGCGATCGCGGCGCTCGAGGAGCGAGACCCCAAGAGCGCCCTCAACGGCGTGACCGACAAGATCCTGATCGCCAAGATCGTGGGCAGCTATGTGCTGCGCGTGCTCGCGAAGGTGCGCTGGCGCGAGGAGCTCGAGGCCAGCGAGTCCGGGCGCGCGCTCCTGCGCCTCGATGGCGAGCTGCGCACGGAGGTCGATCGCATCAAGGGCGGGCTGTCCACCGAGCAGCTCCAAGGGCTCACCGATCAAACCGTCGAGTCCGCACGCGCGATCGGCCGCAGCACCAAGGAGAAGGCCGCGGATGCCTGGCACCGCGCGGTAGGCGAGTGATCGCGCGCCGGTTGGCCTCGACTCCGTCCGAAACTTCGACGCCGTCGAGGGGTGTCGAGGATACCATGATGGGTGCGGTATGCTGACGAGGGCCACGATGCACGCTTCCCTCGACTCGGCTGCGAAGGATGACGAGGTCCTCGCGTTCGGAGCGTTCGAGATCGACGCATCCATGGTGCTGCGCCGCGCCGGCGCTCGGGTGCGGCTGCGAGCTCAGCCCATGCAGCTGCTGTGGCTGCTGGCTCGATCCGGGGGCGCCGTGGTGACCCGGGACGAGATCCGCGCCCATCTGTGGGAGCCCGGGGTTCACGTGGACTTCTCGCGCGGCATCAATGCGTGCATCAAGGCCATTCGCGCCGCGCTGCGCGACGATGCCCAGGCCCCGCGGTTCATCGAGACCCTGCCCGGCATCGGCTATCGCTTCGTCGCGCCGGTGGTGCCGGGAGGGCATAGAGCTGCGCGAGTGGTCGAGGTGGCACCGGTCGCCGAGGCGGCCGCCGAGGTGGTGGTGCCCGAGGCTGAAGCAGAGGCTGAGCCGTCGGAGGTCGCCGAGCCGTCGGAGGTTGCCGAGGAGCCATCCGACGCGCTCGCGCTCGAGGAAGGCGACTCCCATGACCACCCCGAGGCCATCATCCCGCTCGACCAGGTCGCTCGCGCATCGCGATGGTGGTGGCCCGCCGCGGCGCTGGCCTTGGTCGCTTGCGTCGCTCTCGTCGCGCTCTCGAGCCGAGGCCCGGCTCCCGCTGATTCGCTCCCGCCCCCGCCGAGCGCAGCGTCGATCCCCTCGCCGGCCCTCGCGAGTGCCTCCGCGCCCGAGCCCGAGCCCGCCCGCGGACCGATCCGACTGGCCGTGCTCCCCTTCCTCGAAGTGGGCACGGTGCCGCAGGGCGCGGCGCTGGGCGATGCGCTGACCTGGGAGGTGATCGCCGAGCTCAGTCAGCGCCACCCGGAGCGCCTCGAGGTGATCGCCATGGAGTCCGTGCGGCGAGCGCTCGATCGTCCCCATGAGCCGGCCGATCTCGACCAGATCCTGGGCGTGGACCACGTGCTGCAAGGGACGGTCGTGCACGGCGCGCAGCGGCTCCGGCTCACGTTCTCGCTCGTACGCACCCGCGATGGCGCGGTGCCGTGGAGCGAGACCCGCGAGCTCGAGCTGGGTGATCTCGCGGCGCTGCAGGCCGAGATCGGCGACGAGGTCGCGCACGCGCTGGCGCTCGAGCTGCTGCCCGGGCCCTCGAAGTCGCTCGAGTCCTCGGTGCCCGCGGAGGCCTACCAGGCCTACCTGCGGGGGCGCTCGGCGCTGACTCGCCCGGACGAAGCCAGCTGCGCGCGAGCGGCGAGCGAGCTCGAGCTCGCGCTCGAGCTGGCGCCCGAGCTCGCGGTCGCCCACGCCGCGAGGGCTCGCGCCTACGAGCAGTGCCCGGGGCGGGCGCACGATCGCATGCCCCGGGCTCGCGCCGCGGCGCAGCGCGCCCTCGAGCTCGATCCCCACGAAGTCGAGGCCCACGTGGTCATGGCCCGGATCGCCTTCGACTACGACCTCGATCTGGAATCATCGCGACGGTGGCTCGAGCGCGCACTGGAGCTCGACCCAGGGAAGGCCGAGGCGCACCACGCTCTGGCCACGGTCTACACCGTTCGCGGTCGGCACGAGGCGTCGATGCGCTCGCTCGAGCGCGCGCGTCGGCTCGATCCGCTCTCGCCGATGATCAACATGGACTTCGGCTGGCTCGCATACTTCGGCCGCCGCTACCACCAGGCCATCGGCGACTGCCAGGCCACGCTGGAGCAGTGGCCCGGCATTCCCGTCGTGCACATGTGCATCGTACAGGCCGCGCTCGAGCTGGAGGACTACGAGCTCGCAGCCGAGCACGCACGCGCGTACATGGCCAAACAGGCCTCCCCGGCCGAGCTCGCTGCGGTCGAGCGCGAGCAGCCCAGCAACACGCTGCACGAGATCTGGGAGTGGTACGCGCGCTGGCGCCAGCAGCCGGAGGGCAAGATGAGCCACCAGTCGCTGGCCGTGCTCTACGTGATGCTGGGTCGCCACGACGATGCGATCGACGAGCTCGAGCGGGCCCATGCGCTGCGCGAGGGCTGGCGGCTTCCGTTCCTCGCGGTCGATCCGATGATGGACCCGCTGCGTGACCACGACCGATTCCGTGCGCTGATGGCCCAGCTGGAGGCCAGTCAGGGACCGTCGTCCCTCCCCTCGCTCGCGTCCGTCGACGCGGGATAGCTCAGGGATGGGCGAGCGGTCGCGGTCGATCCGAGTCCCGCGCGCGCAGCCAGTGCTCGAGCGCCAGCACGCGCAGCAGCGGCACGACGTTGACCGAGCCCTGGTAGCGCGCGCGCCGTAGCTGCGCGGTGAAGATCCGCGGCTCCACCAGCCCGAGCTCGGCCACGCGAAGCTCGGCGAGCAGCGGCTGCAGCCGTGGCATCTGCTGGCGCAGCGCCAGCACGAAGGCGTCCTGCATCGTGGCCTTGCTGCGGCGCCCGAGCACCTTGGCAGGGACCAAGCCCGCGAGGGCGCGCCGCTGGATCGAGCGCGTCTCCCCGTGCCGCACGAGCTGCTCGAAGGGCAGCGACAGACACAGCTCCACCAGCGTGCGATCGAGGAACGGATAGGTGACCACCAGCGGGCGAGGTCCGCGATCGTGGGCGACCGAGACCACGTCGATCACGTCGTCGAGCTCGACCAGGCGCATGCGCAGGCTCGGGAGTCGCACCTCGGCGCGGGCGCGGGTGGTCGCAAACTGGTCGCGCCGCTCGCGAACGCGGCGGGCGAAGCGGGGGTGCACCCACGTGGCGACGCGCCCGGGGAGGTCGCCCGACCACCGCGGACCGAGCGCGGAGCGCAGGGCATCGAGCGCCAGGGGCAGGTACGGGATCCGCCCGCTGCGCGCCGCCTGTCGCCAGCCGGCCAGGAGCTCGCGCGGGCGTCCGTGGACCAACGAGTCGGCCAGCCCGAGCGAGCCCTCGATCTCGCTGCACAGCACCTGGTCGCCGCCCACCCCTCGCAGCACCGTCGTGGCGCCCTCGGAGCGCAGGTGCTGCGTGATCGCCTGCTCGCGCAGCTTGATGCACTCGCCGATGCTCGGCGTCTCGTAGCCTGGCGAGTGCATGCCGGCCAGCGCGGGAAAGTCCTCCTGCCACACGCGGTGAGCCCGAAGGCCGAGGTGCTCCTCGACGGCTTGGATGTGACGGCGCTCGTCGGCCAGCGGACTGTCGCGATACACGATCGAGACCGGCCGCAGCCGTGTCGCAGCCGTCTCGCCCAGCGCACGCGCGGCCAGGCAAGCGATCGACGACGAGTCGAGACCGCCGCTCAGCTCTGCGCCGACCGCTCCTCGGGCGGGGAGGCGGCGGACCACGGCCTGCTCGAGCACGGCGGCAAAGTGCCGCTCGAGCTCGCGATCGTCGGTCGAGGGGGGCGCTGCGGCAGGTGCTGGCTGCCAGTACCGCGTCTGACGGCGGTGCCCACGGTGGAAGCGCAGCACGTGTCCCGGGCGCACGGCCTCGAGCTCGCGATAGGGCGTGCGCCCGGCGTCGATGATCGACGCGAGGTAGTCGGCCAGCCAGGCCTCGTCGAGTGCATCGCTCGGCGAGGCGGCGGCCCGCAGCGCGCCGAGGGTCGAGGCCCACAGCACGCGATCGCCTCGGGCGTGCACGAACAGGGGGCGCACGCCGAACGGATCGCGCGCCAGGTACAGGCACTCGTGCCGCGGGTCCCACAGCGCGAGGGCCCAGTCGCCCAGCAGTCGCCCCCACGTCTCGTTGCCCCAGCGCGCGTAGGCCTCGAGGATCAGCGCGAGGTCGTCCTCGATGCGGGTGGGGTCGAGCCCGAGCGAGGCCGCGAGCGCGTCGCGGTCGTCGAGGCGGCCGTCCCAGACCGCCACGACGCCGCTGCGATGGATCCGTGGCGGGGCGTCGGCGTCGCCCTCGATGGCTCGCGAGACCATGCCCACCGGGTTGCGCCACAGCACCTCGCCCTCGCCCTCGCCGCGGCGCACGAGCGCGCGGTGGAGCTCGACGAGCACGTTCGCGGCGCTCTCGCTCCCGGTCTGCCACCATCCCCCGCCCATTCCTGCCATCGCTTCGTCCCTTCGCGCCTCAGCAGCGCTCGATCTCCCGATACATCCGCCGCACGGAGGCGCGATCGTTGACCACACGCCCCTCGACCTCGACCCACGCGTGGGCCATGAACGGGGTCGAGCGCACGCCAATCACCAGCTCGGCGGGGACGCCTCGGGCGCGCAGCAGCACGGTCGTGACGAACGACCGCTGCAAGCACCACGCGCGCTTGAAGTAGAGCCGCGCGGCCCGGTCGACGGCGGCCCGCGTGCTTGCGGTCGCATGGGTCTGCGCGGGGCCTCCAGGTCGCACGGGGATCGCCCGCGCGAGCTGATGGAGGCGGCGGAAGCCCGCGACGCGGATCACCAGATCGGCCGCGACCAGCCCGACCCAGGCCACGGCGGCCAGCGAGGGTCGAGGCCGTTCATCGTGCTGCACGGGCGCGGGGACCACCAACCCACGACCAACGAGGGCCTCGAGCAGACGCCCGATGTCCGCGCGAAGCCGAGCGGGATCGACCTCGAATCGATCGGCGAGGGTGCCGAGCAGGCGCGGTCCATCCGTCCCGCCCTCGAGCGCGGCCCAGACCTCGGCGCCCACCGGGTTGAGGGCGTAGTACTTGCCGCAGCGCAGGTCCATCACGACCATGCCCGTGGCCTCGTGAAGCCCACGCGCATGGGCGCTCGCCCTCAGCGGCGGACCATCCTCCTCGGACAGGAACGACTCCACGGCGGCCGTGGCCTCGAGGGTGACCATGGTGACCTCCATGCGCCGCGCAAGGGCGCGCGACCGTGCGCGAGGCACGGCCACGCGCCCCCGAGCGCGCGCTATTGCGCGTCCTCTTCGTCGTCCTCGACGGTGCCGTACGAGAACGTGAAGCCGTCGGGAAGGCCGTCCGGCCAGTCGCCCCTCCGCCTGCCAAGGGTCAGGGTCTCCACGTCACCAATTTCGAACAGCTCGGGGGTTTCGTACATCTTCATGATTCTCATCTCGATCGATTGCTCGACCACGCACCCGGGACCATCCCGTTGGCGAGTCGCCAAGCCTCGGGACAGGGCTTGACCGCTCTGGCGACCGAGCTCCAGCCCTTTCCCGTCGCCGCTCGGGTGAAACCTGGGTGAACGAAAATCATCAAGATCATCAGTGACTTGCGGTCGCATGTGAAGCGCCCCCCAGCGCTGCGACCGCGGGCGAGCGGCCGTTACGGCGTGGCCGGCAGGCCCTTGCCGCCGAGCTTCTCGGCGCTCGTGCACAGCGGCGGGAAGCGGGTGCGCGCGCACGCGTCCTCGTAGAACGCGCGGGCGATGCCCTTGTCGTGCTTCTCGAGCCGCTTGCCCACCGCGGTGCACGCCGTGATGTCCTTCTCGTCGCAGGCGTGGCGGAGGATCTTGTCGGCCTCGGCGGGGTCCTTGGGCAGACCCTTGGCGCCCTCCTCGAGCAGCGTGGCCAGGTCGACGCACGTGAGGCGCCGCTTGCCCGAGCAGCCGCGCTCGAGGACCGCCTTGGCCGCGGTCCCCGAAGCCGGCACGCCCTGGCCCGTGCGGTGCGCCTCGGCGAGCGACCTGCAGGCCTGCGGGTTCATCATCATGGGTCCGTCGGACTTCGTTTCGGGGCACCCCTTCTCGAGCAGCGCAATCGCGCCCTTGACGTCCTTCTTGATCGGCTTGGTCCCCGCGAGCATCGCCTGACCGGCCCTCGTACACGAGCCGACGTCTCCGAGGTCGCAGGCCCGCAGCCGCAGGGCGTGCGCCTCGGCCGGCTGCTTGCCCTTGCTCATGGATCCGCTGTCGTACGAAAACCCGAGACTGACGCAGTCGTTGCGCTCGCCCGCATCGCACGAGCGCTGGAGCAGCCCCACCCCGCGCTCCTCGTCGACCTTCGTGCGGATCAGGCTCAGGGCGAGCTGCGAGCACGACCCCTTGCGGCCCATCCCGCACGCGCGCTCGAGCAGCGAGATCCCCCGCGTGGTGTCGGCGTCGAGGCCCTTGCGCCCGCTGATCATCGTGTTGCCGAGCATGTCGCACGCGTTGGCGTCGCCGCGGTCGCAGCCGCGCTGCAGCACCTTGATGTAGCCGCTCCAGTCGTTGGCCTTGGACAGCTCGAACGCGCTGGCAAAGCACGCCTTGGCGGGTCCGTCCTCGGCGTCACACGCCGCGAGGAACACCTGCTGCGCCGCCGCGGGATCCCGCTCGCGCCCGCTCGTGCCGGAGCGCAGGATCACCCCGTAGTTGTAGCAGCTGGGCCCGTTGCCCTTCTCGCACTGGGTCTTGCACTCGTCGAAGTCGCCCGGCTTGCACTGGTAGGTCGCGACCTGACTCGCCGGCGCACACTTGCCACTGGAGCGAACGAAGCCGTTGGCACACTTGCCGTCGAGCGCCTCGATGGCCTCCTTCTGCGAGTCCTCGCCCCCACCCTCGGCATCACCCTCGGCGAGCGCGGGCCGCTCCTCGACGATCGGGTAGAGCTCGATGGTAATCGCCGCGCGGCACTGCTCGGGCGGCGTCGGATCGCCGGGGTGCGCGTTGTTGCAGTCCTCGCGCTTGCCGTCGCGGTTGGCCACGCGGCGATTGGCCTCGCTGCCGGCCGCGGCTCCGGCCCCGAAGATCTCGGCCGCCGCGCGGGCCTTGCCCTGGGTGCCCTTCTCGACCGCGAACGCACCCACGATCGCCGAGCGCACGAAGTGCGTCGCGCCCTCGCAGCCCGGCCCGTCGAGATCGGCCTTCGCGACCATGTCGCCGCGGATGCTCTTGCGGCCCACCATCACCAGGCCGATGTCGATCGCGGCGCCCGAGGTCAGCTCGGCCTCGAGCTTCACCGCGCTCGCCGGGAGGTTGGCCTTCAGCTGATCGAGCGTGTCGATCTGCACCTGGTCTTCCTTCATCGACACGCCGACGAACGTGTACGGATTGGGGGCCCCGCGCACGGTGCAGCCACGCAGCACCTGTAGGCCCTCGCAGTCGTAGCGCACGATCGCGATGCCCTCGGTCATCACCGCCTCGAGGTGGCTGCGATCCGCTCCCCGCAGATCGACCACATAGGGCTCGGCGACGGTGTTGGTGGAGGTGCACGCGATCGTCTCCCCGAGCGCCTCGGTCGCGCTCGGATCCTTGGGGGCGAGCTTGCTCCCGACGTTCTTGGTGCCGCATCCAGATGCGAGCACGAGTGCCGCCAAGGTTGCGAGTTGGAGGATCGGGGCGAGCGTGGGGAGGCGAGGGACTTCCATCTTCGTTTCGACCGTGGGGGGCCGCATCTTCGCATCCGCCCAGAGGTGCACGGCACTGCGGCGCGGAGAAACCCTGCGAACCGCGTTCGGACGGTGTGAGGAGTCGGCTCGATCGCGGACCGCGACGCATTCCGAGAGCGGGTGCGCGGAGCTTCGGTGATATACCGACGCTGCGAGGTGCACTGCCATGGATGCCAAGCTCGAGCGGCTAGCCCCCACCACCAAGACCAAGCTCGAGGCGCTGCGCGACACGCTCGTGCTCGGCCTCGGCGATGATCTCCAGGCCCTCGTGGTCTACGGCAGCGCCGTGCGCGGGGGCTTCGTGGAGGGGCGCAGCGACGTCGATCTGCTGGTCGTGTTGCGCAACGACGATCGCGCCACCCTCGAGAAGATCGGCGGCGCGCTGCTGCTCGCCCGCACCTCGGCGCGGATCGAGTCGATGCTGCTGCGCGGCGACGAGCTGGCCAAGGCCGCCGACGTGTTCCCGCTGCTCTACGACGACGTGCGCAGCCAGCATGCGCTGCTGCACGGCGAGGATCCGTTCGCGGGGCTCGAGATCTCGGATGCCCACCGTCGCCTGCGCATCGAGCAGGAGCTGCGCGAATCGCGCATTCGCCTCCGGCTGGTGCTCTCCGAGGCACCGCAGCTGCCGCGGCTCCTCAACGGTGCCGTCGCGCGCAAGGTCAAGCAGCTGCGCAGCCCCCTGCATGCGCTGCTGCGCCTGCGCGGCCGCGAGGTAGAGGATGGCATCGAGCCCGTGATGCGCGAGGCGTGTGCGCTCTACGACGCCGACGTGAAGGCCCTGCTGCGCTTCGACGAGGCCCCCGAGGCGGCCTACGACGCGCTCACCTTCCTGCTCGATGCCGCGATCGCGGACGTCGACGCCCTCGAGGTCTGAGCCATGGTCGAGCTCTTCGATTTCTTCCCGTTCGACATGCCGCCCGGCTTCGGCTTCGTGGTGGTGTACTTGCTGATCTCTGCGGTTCTTCTGGTCCTCGGCACGCTGGTGCGCAACGAGGTCGCGCGCGCGATCGACGAGGGGTCCAAGCCCCGGACCGTCGCTGCGCCCGAGCCGGTCGGAGGCTATCGCACGCCCGCGTACGGCGAGGTGGCGCCGCCGCTGGCGGTGGGCGTGCTCCCGCGCAGCGAGCAGCTGTGGACGGTGG
>JBFIJN010000107.1:0-19645 GCA_041600735.1 Nannocystaceae bacterium | reverse complement strand
GCGTTTCGTCGGGCGCGCGGAGTCCCGCAACGTAGGTCTCCTGCACACCCGGGCAACGACATGGAGCTGCATCACGTCGATGGTAGTCCGAGAGCTCGCGTATCGGATGCGTGCTCGATGACCCTCCTCGTGAGATCCCCGAGGCCGAGCGTCAATGCCGCGACCATGGCGTGAAACGAGCACGTCGCTTTTCGTGATACCGCCAAGCCAGCACGGCCACGAACCGACATGGATTCGAGCTTCCTGATCCCCACCTTTCTTACTGCCCTCATGGTGACCGCTTGTGTGGCCAAGGACCCCGACTCGCTCGGTGAGCTCGAGTCCGGCAACGACGATGGCATGACCACGAGCAATGGCTCGAGCGAAGGCGCCAGCGAGGGAGGCTCGGCCACGAGCGCCTCGGCGGGCAGCGAGACCGGCGAGACCGAGTCGGGGGAGACGGGCCCGCTCGAGCTGTGTCCCGATCCCGCGTTTCCGTACTTCGAGCCCGCGGCCTGCCCAACCAACGACGCTACGCCGCTGCTGCCGGGCGCGGGCTGCTACGAGCCCTGCGAAGGCCCGGACTCGCGATGCACGGTGGGCGTGTGCAGCGAGGTGCAGACCAACCCCTGCGTGTGCGCCGAGGGGGACGACGGGGGCGGGGATTGCTGCGCGGCGTGTGGCAGCCTCGACTGGCTGTGCGTGGACGGCCTGCCCGACCTCGTGTGCGCGGAGGTCGTGGGCACCACGTTCTCGTCGGTCGAAGAGCTCGAGTGCGGCCTGGGCCCCAAGGGCGTGGAGCTGTGCCGCTGGACGGTGGAGTTCGACGAGAGCGGAGGCTATCTGTGGATGCACTCCGACCTCGGAGAGGGCGGCCCCTACACGTGTGAGGGCGGCGCGATCACGGTGGGCAACAACCCCGGGCTCGAGGCCTCCTACGATCCACGCACGGGCATCCTCACTTGGGACGGCGTGGACTACGTGGCCGACGCCGGCTGAGCGCGGGCCCGGATCGGCGGGCGCCGTGGCCAAACGGCGTCCGATCGCTCAAGATCGCGCTCGCGAATGCACGAGCCCCCTCCGTCCTCGCCGCGCCGCCGGCTCCTCACGTGGCTGGCGTCGCTCCTCGGCGGGGCGGGGTTCATGTGGCTCGCCTCCTCGCGGCTGCGCCTGTGGCCCGACGAGCTCTCGCTGCCCGAGCCGTGGTTGTTGGGGCTGGCGCTCGCGGTGCACGTGCCCTACGGGCTCACCCGCGCGATGCGGCTGCGCTACCTGCTGGACCCGGTAGTGGTCGCGGCGGATCCCACCCGCACCGGGCTCAGCCGCACGCTGCTGTATGGGAGCGGGCTGGTCTCGTTCCTGGTGCTGCTGGTGCTGCCGCTCAAGCTGGGCGAGCTCTCGCGGCCGCTGCTGCTGGCGCGCGCGCGCGAGCCCGGCGTGGGGCTGGCCGAGGCGCTCGCGGCCGTCGCCACCGAGCGCATCATCGATGGCCTGGTGATCTGCGGCATGCTGTTCGGTGGCCTCGCGCTGGCGACCGAGCTCGGGCCCGACGCCCCGGCCCATCTGCACGACGTGCGCACGATCGGGCAGGGCATGCTGGCCGTGTTCGTGGTGGGGCTGGGCGTGCTGTTGATCGCCGCGCGGGCGCCCGAGCGCGCGGCCGCCCTCGCGGGGCGCTTGCCGGGCGCGCTGGGCTCGCGCGGCGCCGCGATCGTGCGACGCGTGGCCGTGCCGGTGCGGCCGCTGCTCGACCCACGGCGGGCCGTACCGCTGCTGTCGTGGTCGCTCCTCTACTGGGGGATCACCACGTTCCAGCTGTGGCTGGTGCTGCGCGGCTGCGGGGTCCATCTGCCGCCCGCGGCCGCGGCGGCCGTGGTGGCGATCGTGGGGCTCAGCATCCAGCTACCCGGCGGCCCCGCACAGGCGGGCACCTTCCAGATCGGCGCCAGCCTGGCCCTGGGCCTGTTCCTCAGCGAGGCGCAGCTCCAGGGCCCGGGCTCGACCTTCGCCGCGGCGATGTACGCGATGCAATTCGTCGGGGCGGCCATGGTGGCGCTGCCCGGTGCCTGGCTGCTGCGGCGCCCCGGCGCGTAAGCAGCGTGCCGGGTGCCCGTTGAACGGGGCGCGCTTGCTGCCCCGGTGGCCCGGCGGGTATGCTGCGCCGCGCTTCCCCCTGTGGGCCGCCAAAGGAGAGCTTCATGCTGCACAGCGCGGTACTGCCCCGTCTGTCGACCCTCGTCGCCCGTCGCCTTCCCATCGCCGCCCTGGCGCTGACGCTGCTCGCGTGCGGCAAGAAGGAGGGCGAAGAGACCACCAATCCCGAGGGCGCAGCCTCGGCCGCGCAGGTCCAGGCGGAGATCGCCAAGGCCAAGCAAGAGGCCAAGGCCTCCGAGCTCATCGTGCTGGCCAACAAGGATCTCGCCAACGGGCGCTACATTGCGGCGGCGAAGCTCGCCGACGAGGCGATCGAGGAGAACCCCGACAACGCCGATGCCTACGCGGTGCTCGGTGCCTCGCGCTGGCGCGCCGGTGACTTCGAGGGCAGCAACGATGCCTACCGCCAGGCGCTCGAGCTCGACGAGAAGAACTACGGCGCGGCGCTCGGTCTGGCCCGCAACCTCCAGACGGCAGGCAAGCACCTCGAGGCCGCGGCGCTGCAGGACACGCTCCTCGCCGACGACCCCGAGCAGCTCGACCCGCGGCTGACCAAGCTGTGGAGCTACTACACGGTCTGCGACGCCGACGCGGCGATCAAGACGCTCGACGAGATCTTCCCGCGCATGGGCAAGTCGGACCCGCTGCTGCCGCTGATCCAGGCGTACGCCGCGTTCATGCGTCCGTTCGAGGGCAAGGCCGACCTGTGCACCGTGAAGGGTGATGAGGGGAGCAGCAACCTCGAGCTCAACCTCACCTACGGGCTCAAGTACGCGGGCGCCACCATCGGCAAGGAGTACGCCCCGGTGGTGTTCCTCGAGACCCGCGAAGAGGCGGTGATCGACGCCGCGCTCGCCAAGAAGCTCGGGCTCAAGGAGCTGGCCAAGTACAAGCCGCCGGGCGCCGAGGCCGAGGTCCCGATCGTCCTCATCCCGGAGATCAAGTTCGGCAAGATCTCGCTGGTCAATGTGCCCGCCACGATCCAGCCGCTCGAGGCCTACGCCGAGGCCACCGGGGGCGACATCCCCGGCGTGATCCTCGGTCGCCAGGCGCTGCAGGGGCTGGGCACGGTCACGTTCGACTTCCCCGCCCACACGCTTCAGCTGGCCAAGGCCGCGCCCAAGGGGCCGGCCGAGGGCGAGGTGGAGCTGCCCATGCTCATGCTCAGCATGCACGTGGCGCACGCCCCGGTGATCCCGGTGAGCATCGACGGCTCGGAGCACCGCTTCTACGCCTACCTCGGCTTCACCTACGGCTCGGGTCTGTCGATCACCAAGAAGCACTACCTCAAGAGCGGCCATCTCCCGCGCCAGATCGATCCCCCGGACGATCCCGACGCCGGCCTCAAGATGGTCTATCTCGACGGCTTCCAGATCGGCGACAAGGAGATGCTGGGCACCAGCGGGCTCGTGCTGGTCAACGAGCCGGCCGACCCCACGCTCGACCTGTTCCTGCGCAACACCGGCTTCGAGGTCGGCGGCCACATCAATCTCAACATGATGCAGACTTGGCGGATCAGCTTCGCGTTCGGCGAGGGCAAGGTCTTCATCAAGTCGTCCTCGTGAGCCGCGGCCCGCGGCGTCGCGGGCACACGCAGGAAGCAAGACGGAATCCGAGGTGGCTTGGCAGTGGCTGCGCCGCCTTTGGCGGCCGTATGAGGCGGTAGCGGAGCTCGGCGCGCTGGTCACGGGGACCGCCCTGCGGGTGGAGATCGAGGGCTCGGTGGAGCCGCTCGGCACCCTCGTCGATCCGGTGAGCGGGGAGGCGTGCGTGGCGGTGTCGTACCGGGCGTGGCCGCCGGCGACCACGCTGGGGATGGACGGGGCCACCGCGCACGCGGGCCGGGCCTACCAGGTCAACGCCCGTCAGGCGGTCGACTTCGTGCTCTCCGATGGCAGCTCGCACGTGCTGGTCACCACCGATCCGGGCGAGGACGTGGGCGCGCTGCATCAGCGCCTGCTCGAGCGCTACGGCGTGGGGCTGCGCGCCGAGACCGACATCGTGCAGGTAGGGCAGCGGCTGCGCGTCGCGGGGCACGTCGTGCATCGCGGCGGTCGCAACACGCCGCACCGCGAGCTGCCCTACTGTGCGATCGTTCGCGTGGAGCGGATTCGCCCGCCGACGGAAGCGGCGGGCGACGACAAGGGCGACTAGGGCGACGAAGGAGAGGCGAGGTCTTGGGCTCCCGACACGCGGGAGCAGGCTAGTCCACTCATTCCTCGCAGAATGGGGCCCCGGCCTGCGCCGCCTGCTTGAGCGCCGCGGCCTGGGCCAGCACCGCGGGGCTGGGTGCGGGCTCGGGTGCGGGCGGTGGCGGCTCGTCGGTCACCAGGGCCTCGGCCTCTTCCCACAGGGTGTCGTCCTCGGCGGGCTCGGGCACCTCGTAGGTGAAGTTGTAGCTGCGGCCCTGCTCGAACAAGAACAGGCGCCGCGCCGCGACCTGGGCCATGAGCTCGGCGAGCAACAAGGTATCGGCGCGACTGCGGGCGTTGTGGCTGGCGACCAGCTCCACATGGATCTGCCGCAGCACCTTCATGTTGTCGGGGTCGTAGGATAGCTCGCGCAGAGTCGAGGCGGCGGAGGTGGCGTCGTCCACCAGCACCGCGCCCTCGAACGGAGCGCCGCGCTCGGTGCTGAGCACGAGCTGAGCCGGGCCATCACGCAGGATCCATCGCATCGCCTCCTACACTGTCAGAATTCCGGGGCTCGGCAAACCCATTTTGAAGGCGCGCCTCGGACTGGTTTGGTCTGGGGCGCACGTAGTATCGTGCTCCGCGGTGACGAGGACGACCAAGCGCACGATCAACGGCATGATTCGCCGGGCGCTGTCGCAGATCAAGGTCCCCGATGCGCCCCGCTCGGTGTACGCCCTGGTCGATGGTGCGCAGGACGAGCGGGTGTTTGCGCTGCTCTCCGCCGAAGGCAACGACTGGCGTTGCCTCTACGGGAGCGAGTTGCCACGGGCCCTGGCTACTGTAGCCCCCTACCTCGTCGGCTTGTCTTCGCATCACCCATTCTCGGGGTGGTTCGCCCGTTATGGTCGCGGTCACAACTGGGGCGTGATGCTGCGCAGCGCCGCGCCCATGGACGAGATCGCCGAGCACTTCGCCAGCATGATCCGCGCGCGGCTGCCCGAGGGGCGCGAGGTGTTGTTTCGCTACTACGATCCTCGCGTGCTGCGAGCCTACTTGCCCACGTGCACCAAGGCCGAGCTCGACACCGTGTTCGGACCGGTCGACTCGTTCCTCATCGAGCAAGGCGATGGCTCGTGGAAGGTGTATCGACGCGCGCAGGCGGATGGCCGGCTGGAGACCCGCGAGCCTCGCTGGGATCGCTGGATCGACTAGCCTTGGCCCCCCGCAGCCGGTCTCGTGGTTGCGGAGAACCAGCTTGCCCCCCAAGGGGGGCGTAGCGACTGGGTACGGGCGTTCGCGTGGGGCGTTCGCGTGGGGCGTTCGCGTGGGGCGTTCGCGTGGGGCGTTCGCGTGGGGCGTTCGCGTGGGGCGTTCGCGTGGGGCGGCTAGAGCCGCTCGATGATCGTCGCGATGCCTTGGCCGACGCCGATGCACATCGTCGCGAGGCCGTAGCGCTTGCGGGTGCGTCGCAGGCCGTGGGCTAGCGTGGTCACGATGCGGGCGCCGGAGCAGCCGAGCGGGTGACCCAGGGCGATTGCGCCGCCGGCCGGGTTGACCTTGGTGGGGTCGAGCTCGAGGGCGCGCATCGAGGCGAGCACCTGGCTGGCGAAGGCCTCGTTGAGCTCGGCGAGATCGATGTCGCGAATGCTCAGGCCGGCGCGGTCGAGGGCGCGGCGCGACGAGGGCACGGGGCCGATGCCCATCACGCCGGGGTGCACGCCTGCGTGGCCCCAGCTGACGATGCGCGCCATGGGCTCGAGGTCGAGCTTCTTGGCCTGCGCGAGGCTGGTGAGCAGCACGGCGCTCGCACCGTCGTTGATCGAGGAGCTGTTGCCCGCGGTCACGCTGCCGCCGGGCTTGAACACGGGGGAGAGGCGCGCGAGCTGCTCGAGCGAGGTGTCGCGGCGGATGCCCTCGTCCTCGGTGACGCGCAGCGGCTCCTTCTTGCGCCCCTGGGGCACGCTGATGGGGACGATCTCGTCGTCGAGCCAGCCCTCGTCCTGCGCGTTGGCGGCCTTTTGGTGGGAGCCCAGCGCCCACGCATCTTGTTCGGCGCGGCTCACCTCGTAGCGCTCGGCCACGTTCTCGGCGGTCACACCGAGCGCCTCGATCGGGTAGAGCTTGTTCATCTGCGCGTTGACCATGCGCCAGCCCAGCGAGGTGTCGAAGATCTCGGCGCTGCGCGGGAACGCCTCGTCGGACTTGGGCATCACGAACGGGGCGCGCGTCATGCTCTCCACGCCGCCGGCGATGTAGACCTCGCCCTCGCCAGTGATGATCGACTTGGCGGCCTGGAGGATCGCCTCCATGCCCGAGCCGCACAGGCGGTTGACGGTGACGCCCGGGGTCTCGACCGGGAGCCCGGCCAAGAGCACGGCCATGCGCGCCACGTTGCGGTTGTCCTCGCCCGACTGGTTGGCGGCGCCGAAGTACACGTCCTCGAGCTGCTCGGTGGCGGCGGGGTAGCGCTCCACGAGGCGACGCACGACGTGTGCGGCCAGATCGTCGGGTCGCATGGGGGCCAGCACGCCGCGGAGGCGGCCAATGGGCGTCCGGATGGCGTCGATGATGACTGGCGTGCGCGCGTCGTCGACCATGACCCGAGGTATCACGACCCGAGGCGCGGCTCGTGCGACGCGCGACGTAGGAATCTCACATGCGCTGGGGGCTCTGCACGCCCAGGCGGCCCAGGCCCCACGCCATGCCCTCGTGGGCGGCCTTCACCAGCAGCAAGCGGCCGTCGAGCACCGCGCCGTCGCTGTCGACCACGCGGCACTGCTTGGCGTTGGAGAAGCGGTTGATCGCCTTGGCCAAGCCGAGCAGGTAGGTACACACGAGCGAGGGCCGCAGGCTCTGGGCCGCGCGGTGCACCACCGGTCCGAGCTCGGCGAGCTCGAGCAGCAGCGCCCGCTCCTCGGGCTGCGTGAGCGCGGCTCCGGCTGCGGCCAGGCGAGCCGCATCGTGGTGGAGCGCGGGGTCCAGCGGCTTCCCGCGCTCGGCCGCCTTGCGCAGAATCGAGCCCGCTCGCGCCGCGCTGTACTGGAGGTAGGGCCCGGTGTCGCCCTCGACCGCGAGCCATGCCTCCATGTCGAACACGATCTTCTGGTTCACGTCGCGCGCGAGCATGCCGAACTTGATCGCGCCTAGTGCCACGCGGTGGGCGGCCTGCTCGATCTCTTCGTCGGGCCACTCTCCCCGGTACTTCGCCAGGTAATTGTCCAGCAGGTGCCGGGTCATGCGCTCGCGCAGGGCCGAGAACAGGATCACGTTGCCCTTGCGGCCGGCCATCGGCCCCGTGGTCAGCTCGACCATCTCATAGGGCACGTGCTCGCACTCGGCGGCCTGGGCGAAGCCCATCTTGGCGAGCGTGAGGAACACGTGGCGGAAGTGATCGCTCTGGCGGGTGTCGACCACGTAGATCGAACGGTCGATCTCGTGCTCTTGGAACTTGAGCCGGGCGAGCGCGAGGTCCTTGGTGGAGTAGAGGCTGGTGCCGTCGCGCTTGCGCAGCATGAAGAACGGCATGTGCTTCACCTCTTCGTTGAAGATGCCGACCGCGCCCTCGCTCTCCACGAACACGCCCTTGGCCAGGTACTCCTCGACCAGCGCGAGGCCGGGCTCGTCGACCTCGCTCTCGAAGAACACGCGGTCGAAGCTCACGCCACACCAGCGATAGATCTCGTCGAACTCGTCGAGCGACCACTGGCGGGTGCGCTGCCAGACCGCGGCGAGCTCGGGGTCGCGGGCCTCGAGTCGCTGGAGGATCTCGGTGGTGCGGGCCTTGGCGGCGGCGAGCGAGGTCGCGGCCGCGGTGTCACCTGCCTTGGCCGCATCGGCCCAGTCGTCGAGCTGGTTGCTGGCGGCGGCGTAGAGCTCGCCCAGCCACTCGCCGCGCGCGTGCGCGGGAGGCTGGCGACCGGCCTCGTCGAGCACGTCGAGGTACCACCACAGGCACTTCGCAATGTGGGCCCCCACGTCGCCGAGGTAGTTGGCCGCGACCACCTCGTAGCCATCGGCTCGCAGCAGCCGCACGATCGCATCACCGAGGCACAGGTTGCGCATGTGCCCCACGTGGAAGGCCTTGTGCGTGTTGGGCTGCGAGTACTCGACCATCGTTCGCTGGGCCCGCGTCGGCGCGGCGGGGGTGTGCCCCTGCGCCAGCGGGTCGAGCACCAGCGCGGCCGCGTGACCGAGGTCGAAGCTCACGTTGAGGTACGCCCCCGTGGCGCGGGTGGCTGCGATGAGGCTGCCCGGGGTCAGCGCCTCCGCGACTGCGCTGGCGAGCGCGGCTGCGATCTGCGGCGGTGCCTTGCGCAGCGCCTTGGCCAGGCGAAAGCAGGGAAACGCGAGATCACCCAGCTCGGGGCTGGGCGGTGGGGCGAGCAGGCCAGCGACCTCGTCGATGGTGAGGTCGGCGCCCTCGGGGAGCGCCGCAACGATGGCGCGAGCGGTGGCCAGGGCCAGGGGCGAGGTCTCCATGGCGGGCGAGCTTAGGCGCGTGAACGGCTGATTGCGAGCCGGGCCGCCGCGGTCCCGGGTGTGGTAGATCTTGCCGCGCCCATGATGATCGCGGTCTGGTCCGTCGTGCTGTTCGTGTCCCTGTGGCTGCTGCTGGCGGCGTTCGGGGCGGTCGTGTGGATCACCGTCCGCCGGCTGGAGCGCGACGACGGACCGTGGCGCCGCGGGCTCTAGGGACACCCCCTAGCGTACGGGCGTGGGCTACGTGCGCGCTTCGCCGCGGCGGTGGACCCGAAGTGAGAACGCGAGCTGGTCGAAGAGCAACGATTGCGTCCAGAAGTTGGGGACGTCGCGGCCAGAATACGCGTAGGGGATGGGCTCCTCGTCCCCGAGGAGCGCGTCACCTGCATCGTGGATGGCCCGTCTCAGGCTGGCCTCGTCGTCCTCGCCATCGATGAACGCCAGGATCGCGGCGCTCGCGACGGCCTCGACCATGCGGCGCTCGTGCAGCGGCAGCGGGGCTTCCACCGGGCCCTCGTGGCCAACGTATACGGCAACCCCCGCCAGGACGGCGCGGGCTCCGAGCGACGTCTCGTGACCCGTGGTGCTGCACGCATAGGCATAGAGGCGACGGTCGCGAAAGATCGCGGCCAATTGCTCCGCATTGGCCCACACCCGGGAGGGAGTCGGGCCGAGACCGCCGGCATGACCGTGGCCAATGCAAACGCCCGAAGTAGAGGCAGGGGCGGCGGCGAGCGTCGTGATGAGCTCTCGGTGTGACGGCGACTCGCCAGCCACCGTGGCCACTGCCGCGCGCGCTGCCTTCACGTGCTCGACCAAGCGGTCCGCATCCGCGGTCGCTTGGTCCCCACGCAGATGAACGAGGACGTAGGTCATCCTTCTTCGACCGGGTGCTTGCGGAACCTCCCGACGATCGTTCGAGTGGCCGAAGCGGCGAAATCATTCGCGAGCTGTCGGTCGCCGTCGATGGAGTCGAGGATCTGGCCGGCCTCGATTGGACTCCCGTCGCGATCGTGCATGACCACGGTCTCGCGCGAGGTCGAGCTCGCGAACGACCGCAGCGCCTCCCACAGCGGACCGGGCTCGTAGAAGTGCTCGACGGCCAGGGCTCGGTCACGGCGCTCTACGGTGGTGCCGTGCTCGGGGTCGTGCTGGACCTCGAAGTACTCGGGCGCGATCGCGAATGCGTGGTGGTGGGTCGAGATCCACAGCTGGTCGACCGGAGACTCTCGAGAGGCTTCTTCGGCCTCCGCTCGCAAGAAGCGCGCGAGCGCCTCCATCAGCGTCGCATGCAGGTGAGCCTCCGGTTCCTCGATCTGAACGATCGGGCGTCGCTCGACCAGGGCATCGGCAGCAACCATGATGAGCTGCTGTTGACCGGTTCCGAGGTTCTCCAGCGGCACGTCGCCGACGCCCGGGACCGATACGTAGAGCCGACACTCCTTGAGATCACGGTCTTCTGCGGGACCGAGCTCGACCTCTGCGCCCGCCGGGAAGATACCGAGCGCGGAGAGCCGGCGACTGATGTACTTGAGCTGGCGCCGCCGGGCGAGGTCGGAGTCGACGTGGATCGCGAACATGCGTCGCTGGAACGAGCTCGAGCCATCGCGAAGCGGCGGGCCGTTGGGATCGAAGAGTGGCTCGCGTGCAACGTTGCGATTCGCGCCGAGGTGGAGCACGAGGTGCTGCTCTCGAAGTGCGTAGCGCAGGCGACCGAGGAGCCCGTGCTGTTGGTCGTCGTCTTCTTGCCAGGGGTCGACGAGCGGGTGGTCTCCCAGCGTTGCGCTCTCGAACCAGACATCCACGGCGCCACCGACGTCTTGGATGCGAACCGTGAGCTCGAGACGCCCCAGGGGTGATGCCGTGTTGTCGATCCTCGATCCGGCGACGGTGCCGAGGTCCATGGCGAGCTCTATGCGCAGCTCGGGCGTCCGGCCGTGGCTGAAGTCGTCGCGGCGAAATCCAAGGCGCGTGTTGGCCTCGCCATAGGAGAGACGCTGGCGCTCGGCGGTGGGCGCCAGCTCTGCGACCCAACCCAGCGCCAGCGAGGGCACCCGCATCAGGTTGCTCTTGCCGGTTCCGTTCTTGCCGTGGAAGACCACGATCTCCGGCAGGTCGTCGAGCTCGACGTCGTAGAGGCTTCGGTACCCAGAGACCCTCAGTCGGACGATCCGGGTGCGCACGTAGTCCGAGGACATGGCGGCCTCGAGCATACCGCGTCTCTACGCCCCTCGCCGCGCACGCACGCGGGCCCACACCGGTCCCGCTGGCCTCGCGGTGATCGACGGCAGCAGCTTGGGCATCACCGCCGGCTGTGGATCGAGTCGCACGGCCTGGGCCCAGCGTGCGAGCAGCAGGCGCGCCTCCATCTCGGCGAAGCGCGAGCCGATGCACTTGCGGCCGCCGAGGCCGAAGGGGAAGTAGGCGCCCTTGGGGGGCGTGGCGTCGACGAAGCGATCGGGGCGGAACGCGGTGGCGTCGGCGCCCCAGCTGCGCGGGTCGTGGTGCAGCGCCCACGGTGAGACCACGACGATGGTGCCGGCGGGGACGGGGTGGCCGCCGAGCACGATGTCGTGGGTGGGCTCGCGCGAGAGCGCCCAGGCGGGCGGGCGCAGGCGCAGCGACTCGGCGATCACCGCGTCGATGCGCGGGAGCGCGTCGCCGAGCTGCACCGGGCGGCCGAGCGCGTCGACCTCGGCCTCCACGCGGGCGCGCTCGTGGGGGTGCATGCCGAGCAGCACGAGCGCGGAGACCAGCAAGAGCGCGGTGGTCTCGTGCCCGGCGAGCATGAACGTCATCACCTGATCGCGGACCTCCACGTCGCCGAGGCCCGAGCCCTGCTCGTCGCGGGCCTCGAGCAGCATCGCGAGCAGATCGTGGCCCTCGCTGTCGTCGCGACGGCGAGCGGTGATGACCTCGGCCACCACGCGATCGAGGCGCTCGATCGCGGCGTGGTAGCGGCGCAGCAGCGGGAGCGGGAGCCAGCGCGGCAGCGGCAGCGGGCTGCTCGCCAGCGCGCTGGCGAGGAAGTCGGAGATCTCGGTGAAGGCGTGGCCGACCTCGGCCACGCGGGCGTCGTCGAGGCCGCGACCAAACAGCGTGCGCACCGCGATGCGCAGCGTGACGGCGGCCAGCTCGGCCGCGAGATCGATGCGCGCACCCTCGGCCCAGCCGGCCTGCGCGGCCTCGGCCTCCTCGAGCATCACCTGCGCATAGGCCTCGTAGCGGGCGTGGCGAAAGCCAGGGTTGATCATGCTCCGCTGGCGTCGCCACACCGCGCCCTCGGCCAGCAGCAAGCCGTCGCCAAACACGTCGACGGTGCGCTTGGTGAGGCGGTCCTTGTGCCAGGTGTCGCCCGAGCCGGTGAGCACCTCGTGGGCGAGCGCAGGCGCGCTCACGATCAGCGAGCGCCAGCCGAGCAGGCGCGTGTGCACGAGATCGCCGTGGTCGCGGGCGCGCTCCAGCGCGGCGAAGGGGTCGCGCACGAAGCTCAGCGTGGCCCGCAGCGCGTTGAGCCGGCCCACCGATGCCGTGTGCGGGGTCATCGTGCGTCCCGCTGCTAGGCCTGGGCCATCACGACGGGTCGCTGTGCGGCTGCGATGGCCCAGGTCGCGGTGAGAAGATCACCGAGCGCGTGCGGCCCCATCGAGTGATCGGGATCGAGGCCCGCGTCTTCGATGAGGCTCGCGAGCACGACGAGGCCGGCCGTGGTGATGTCGGGGACGTCGACTGGGAGATCGATGCCGCGCTGCTCGGCGTGGTGCTCGACCAGCGCGCGCAGCAGCTCGTGGGCGGTGGCGTCGGCGTGCATCGCCACGCAGACGAGCGCCGGGCCCGGGTCTTCGAATTGGGCGAGGTCACGCGGGTCGGCCCACAGCTGCTGTCCCTCGCGGAACGTCAAGCCGATCGGAGGCCGGCCCTTCTGGGCGGACCGCGGCTTGCGTCGTCGCCAGGGAAACCGGGCGAGCACGCGGTGGAGCTTGTAGTCGGTGACCTGCGCCATGCGAGGGCGGGCGCATCGTACCGATCGAGGGCCGCTGCGCAAAGCGTGGTCGTGCAATACGGGAGTGGAGGTGTGCCAGCGGCCACCGCGCGGTGCGAGCGAGCGCTCGTACCCCGGCTAGGCGCGAACGTGGGCGTCGCCCCGGGGGGTGGACGCGGGTCGAGTCCGCTTCAGGCCGATGGATCAGCGCTTCCGACGCGAGGCCGCAGATCGATCGCCATCAGCTCCTGCGCGTCCGTGATCCCCTTGAGGCTCGCCGTCACCGCCCGCCGTGGCGCGTCCGCGAGCAGCTCGGCGATTGCCGGTAGCTCACCGAGCTCGCGCATGATCACCAGCTCGCCCGCGCCCGCCTGCCCTTGGAGGCGTGCGGCGAGGTTGACCGTGGTGCCGAAGAAGTCGAGGCGCTCGTTGGCCCGCACCGCGAGGCACGGGCCCTCGTGTACGCCGAGCTTCACTCCGATGTCGAGCTCGTGGTGCTGCGCCTCGGTCTCGCGCACGGCCTCGCAGGCGGCAGCCACCGCCTGCAGCGGCGTGGCGAAGCTGGCCATCACGGCGTCGCCCATGGTCTTGATCACCGCGCCCTCGTGGGCGGCGATGACCCGCTCCATCACGCGGAAGTGCTCCTGCACCACCGCGTACGCGCGCGCATCCCCGATGCGCTCGTAGAGCGCCGTAGATCCGGTGAGGTCGCTGAACAGGAGCGTGATGCGACCAATGCTGAGCTCGAGGCCCGCGGCCGGAGCCTCGGTGGCGAACAGATCGATGAAATCGGGCAGCGAGGCGATCACCGAGCCGAGCACTGCATCGCTCGACCAACCGCCGCGCTCGACCAGCAGGTACGCGGGCTCTTCGACCGACGAGCGCAGCACGAGCGCGGTGTGGCCGTCGGTGGCGCGACCGTGGGCCGTGGCCACCACCGCGTCGGCGGTGATCTCCACCTCGAGTCGCTCGGGTGCGGGCTCGTCCTCCAGATCGCTCGCACGCTGGGACCCCAGCGTGCGCAGGTGCAGGTGCCCGTCGTGGAGGAGGAGCTGGAGCTCGCGAGTGGCCCCCGGCTCCACGCGCAGCTGCGCGAGCACGTGGGGCCGAAACGCGGGGCTCGCCGTGCAGAACACCATGGGCTCGACCGGGCGGATCGCCTTGTTGCAGCGGAACACCGCCTCCACGTTGGCGCCGAAGTCCACGTCGTAGCGGATGTTGCAGGCCTCGCAGTGGAGGTCGCGGCCCACCTGGTCGAGCGAGGTGACCACCTGCGCCGAGACGCGGCACACCGGGCAGTTGATCTGCCAGTCGAGGTCCACGAGGCCCGCGCGCGTGCCGTGCAGGAACGCCTGCAGCACGCGGCGGCGATCCTTGCCCCACTGGCGCGCGAGCTCGAACGGTCGCATCTGCGCGATCTCTTCGTCGGGGCGCTGCCCCAGCGCATCGACCAGGAGCTTGGCCACCGCGGGCTCGACCGGCGCCGCCGCGAGTCGCTCGCCGCGGCGGTCGAGCTCGGCTCGATCGACGGGTGAGCTCTGGCCCGAGGCGAGCTCCACGCGGGTATTGCCGAGCAGCGCCTGGACTCGCGCCGCCGCGGGTCGTGAGTCGTCCTCGTCACCGGCGCCGCTCTCCACCACCTGGGCCACGGCCTCCATGTAGGCCACGAGTCGACGGCGCAGGTGGGCGCGAATCAAGGGTCCCAGCGCGCGCAGCAGCCACGAGGTCGCCTCGCCCGCGGCGGTGACCCGCGCGATGCAGCCCTCGCCATCGTCTTCGACCTCGACGGTCAGGCCCCCCGAGCTCGCGGGGCCGGTGAGGAAGCGGCGGCGCGAGGAGAGGAAGCGGCCCTCGATCCACTCGTAGGGCAGATCGACCCACGACATCTCCACGCCCTGAGAGGCGTAGGCGACCTGCTTGCGCTGGCCGTCGACCTCGCGCCACAGGTAGCGCGGGGGGTTCATGCCGAGCGCGCGGTTGTAGCGGTGGGTATCGGACAGCAGCGCCCACACGAGCTCGCGGGGCGCGGCGTAGCGTCGCTCAACCGTTACGCCGGGCTCGGCCATGCGCGCATGGTGTCACACCACGCGCGTGCCTCCCAGGTGCTCACGGGTGCCCACGGTGCTCACGGGGAGCCGTCGGCGCTCGCGGCCTGCACGAGGGCCGCGGCCGCCCGATCGACGTCGCTCTCGCTCGTTCGCCGCCCCAGCGTGAGGCGCAGCGCGCCACGGGCATCCTGCGCCGACAACCCCATCGCGCCCAGCACTCCAGAGGGCGTGCCATCATCGGCATGGCAGGCCGATCCCGTGCTCGCCGCGACCGCGGGGGCGCGCGCCAGCACGGTCGCTCCGTCGATCCCCGGGACTCGCACGTGGAGCGTGTTGGGCAGCAGCGGCGCGCCCTCGCCGGTCCAGCGCAGGCCCGCAATCCCCGCGCGCAGCCGCGTCCACAGCCGCTCGCGCAGCGCCTCGATGCGGCGCGCCTCGAGCTCGAGATCACGCCGTGCCAGCGCGCACGCGGCCCCGAGCCCCACGATGAGCGCGACCGGTTCGGTCCCGGGCCGCCGCCCGCCTTCTTGGCCGCCGCCGAGCGTCAGCGGGCGCAGCGGCAGGCCGTCGCGCACGTAGAGCGCCCCGATCCCGCACGGCCCGTAGAGCTTGTGGCTCACGATGGTCAGCAGGTCCACGCCGAGCGCGGTGACATCGACGGGAATCTTGCCCACCGCCTGTGCGGCGTCGCTGTGCACGATCACATCGGGCGCGGCGGCCCGCGCGAGCGCGGCGAGCTCGGCGACGGGCTGCAGCACCCCGGTCTCGTTCTGCGCCAAGATCACGCTCAGCAGCCCGGCGGGGGCGGCGAGGCGCTCGCGCGCGCGCTCGAGGTCCACGCGGCCGCGGGCGTCGACGGGCAGCTCGACCCGGGTCCAGCCCTCGGCCTCGAGCGCACGTGCGGGCAGCTCGATGGCGGGGTGCTCGACCGCCGAGACGACCACGCGCCGCCGCGCCACCGTGGGCCCGCGCAGCGCGAGGTTGTCGGCCTCGGTGCCGCCGCTGGTGATCACCAGCTGATGCGGCTTGGCGCCGATGAGCGCGGCCACCTCGGCCCGGGCTGCCGCGACGGCCTGCGCCGCGTCACGCCCGTGCGCGTGCGCGCTCGAGGGGTTGCCCCAGCGCGCACCCAGCCACGGGAGCATCGCGTCGCGCACCTCGGGGTGCACGGGCGTGGTGGCGTTGTAGTCGAGGTAGACCGGGGCGTCGGTCGACACGGGGAGCTCCGACTACTTCTTGGCGGGCGGCGGCAAGAAGTCGAAGTTCCACATCAGGTACTGCCAGTCGGCATCGACCGAGCGGGTCTCGCCGAACGGGTACTCCATGCGCGCGATGAACACGACGTCTTCGTGCGGGAACATGAACTGCACGATCTCGCGCTCGGGCTCGGCGCCGCTCAGCACGTAGAGCTTGGCGTAGATGCCAGCCTTCTTGTGGTACTCGTGCTGATAGCTGATCTCGTTGACGCCGAGGCCGGCCTGCTTGAACTGGCCTTCGAACCACGTCACGGCGCGCTCGTCGATGGGCCGCGACTTCTTGGTCACGTAGAACGTGAGATCGATGGGCTCGGCCCCCGACTCGGTGGCCTCGTCGTCGGCGAACGGATCGTCGCTCTCTTCGTCCGCGCTGAACGACTTGCCCCCGCTCGAGTTGCACGTCATCACCGGGATCCACTCGCGGTTGATGCTGTCGGGCGTGTGGCTGGCCTCGCCGCAGTTGCGGAACACGTAGAGCGTGTCGGGGATCTCGAGCTTGACTCCGAGCTGCGCGATCTTGATGACCTTGCCGTCCTTGGTGCCGTTGGTGGGGCTGTCGATCCACTTGGCCATCGCAGACTGACCGCGGGTGCCCTTCTTGTCGCAGCTAGCGAGGGGGAGAGCGCAAAGCACGCCAAGCGCGAGCGCACCGAATTTGTAGCTTCTCGAGGCGAGCATGGACATCTCGGGGTCGAAGTTACCGAGATGTCAGGGGCCCAACAAGGGGCTCTCGCGTGGGCCGCTCTCTGGGCCGCTATGTGTGCGGCGCAAGCAGGCTGGGAAGGAAGTCCTGCGGTGCGGACAGGCCCATCAGCTCGATGCAGGTGCTCGCCACGTGACCCAGGCCAAACGGCGCCGCGGGGTCGAGGGCGCGCAGCACTGGTGACTGCATCGGCGAGCGCGGGTCGAAGACCACGAACGGCACCGGGTTGAGGCTGTGGCTCGTGCGCACCGTGTCGCGGCCGTCGGGGCCGGGCTCGATCATCTGATCGGCATTGCCGTGGTCGGCGGTCACCACCAGCACGCCCTCGAGCTGGCGGATCACCGGCACGAGCCGCGCGAGGCACAGATCGACCGCCTCGACCGCGATGCGCGTGGCATCGAGATCTCCGGTGTGGCCCACCATGTCGCCGTTGGCGTAGTTGATGCGTGCGAAGTCGAAGTGACCCTCACGCAACTGGCGAACCAGCACATCGGTGACCTCCGCCGCCTTCATCCACGGGCGCTGCTGAAACGGGAGCACGTCGGAGTGGATCTCCACGTAGGTCTCGAGCGCGGGGTCGAAGGCGTCGGTGCGGTTGCCGTTCCAGAAGTACGTCACGTGGCCGAACTTCTGGGTCTCGGCCAGCGCGAGCTGGCGGCGACCGCTGGCGGCGAGGCGCTCGGCCATGGTGCCGGCGATGACGGGCGGATTCACGAGGAAGCGCCGCGGCAGCTGGAGATCGCCGTCGTACTGCATCATGCCCGCGAACAGCACGTCGGGCCGCGGGCCGCGGCGGAACGCGGTCAGCGTGGGGTCGTCGAAGGCGCGCGTGATCTCGAGCGCTCGATCGCCGCGGAAGTTGAACAGCAGCACCGCGGCGCCGTCGCGGATCGGCCCTACCGGCCCGTGCGCGTCGGCGATGACGAACGCGGGCAGGAACTGATCGTCGAGCTCGGGGTGCTCGGCGTAGAGCGTCTCGATGGCCTGGCGCGCGCTGTCGAAGCGACGACCCTCGCCTCGCACGTGGGTCTGCCAGCCGCGCTCCACCATCGACCAGTCGGCCTCGTAGCGATCCATGGTCAGCAGCATGCGGCCGCCTCCGCTGGCGATGCGGTAGTCGTGGTCGCTGTCGCGCAGCGCGGCCAGGCAGGCCTCGAGCCGATCGACGTAGTCGAGGGCCGAGCGGCCCGGCACGTCGCGGCCGTCGGTCAGGATGTGCACGCGTACGCGCGCCACGCCCTCGCGCGCGGCCTGGCGCAGCATCGCCAGCAGGTGGTCGATGTGGCTGTGCACGTTGCCGTCGGACAACAAGCCCAAGAAGTGGAGCGGCTGCCCCGAGGCGTGGACGCGGGTCACCGCGTCGCGCCACACCGCCCCGCGGAACAGCGCGCCGCTCTCGATCGCCTGCGCCACGAGCTTGGCGCCCTGGTCGAAGATGCGCCCCGCGCCGAGCGCGTTGTGACCGACCTCGCTGTTGCCCATGTCGGCGTCGCTGGGCATGCCCACCGCGACGCCATGGGCGCGCAGCTGGGTGAACGAGCGCAGCGTGCTCAACCAGTCGAGCGTGGGGGTATGGGCCAAGTGCACCGCATCACCGGAGTCGTGGGCCCCGAGGCCCACGCCATCCATCACCACGCAGACGACGGGGCCGCGGGGGGCGCGGAGGATCGGATGGGGAGCGAGCGCTTCGACCATGAGGGGCGCAGTCTAGCAGGAGGGCGGCACACCCCCGTGCGAACGGCTCCGTCCTGCGCGGCCGTGGCGAGCACCGGTGAACGAGGTACCGGCTCCCCTGGGGTGATCCGGTGACCGCCCTCTAGCTAAGCCATTGACTTAGTTCGTCGAGCGCGTATGCTCGGTCATGCGGTTCGACTGGGACCCGCACAAGGATGCGACCAACCAGGAGAAACACGGCCTTGGCTTCGCAGAGGCCAGTGCGCTCTTCACCAGCGGCGCCGACTACTTGGAGGTCTTCGATGAGGTCCACTCGGTCGAAGATCGCTTCATCGCGGTGGGTCCCATCAAGCGCGGTGTCATCATCGTGGTCTGGACCGAGCAACTCGGAGATACGATTCGGATCATCAGCGCTCGTCCCGCGACGCCACGCGAGATCCAGTTGTTTCACCGACACATGGAGACCCGATCATGAGTGATGATGCTCCAGCCCTCACCGAGGCCGACTTTGGACGCGCGATGAAGGCGAGCCAGCGGCGCCGAATCATCGGCGGCCAGATCGAGTCGGGCGACGATGTTGCGGCTCTGAGGAAGTTCGTCGGGTTGTCCCAAGTGGGTTTCGCCGCGGCGCTCGGGATCAGCGTGCACACGCTGCGGAACTGGGAGCAAGGTCGACGCAAGCCAGAGGGTCCGGCCCTCGCGTTGCTGCGGATCGCAGCTCGGCATCCGCATGTGGTGAGGGAGAACGTCACCTCGGCAGCGTGACGCCCACTCCCGGAGCACATCGTACGAGCACGAGCCGCGAGCACGGTTGCTGCGCAAGATCGAGCGTCAGCGGCCGTGCTACACATCGACCATGCACTCGGCACTGGCCGCGGCGGCACTGGCCGTGACCTCGATGACGATGAGCTGCCGCGAGCCCTCGATGGCATCTCCGGCGGCGGTGGAACCCACGCGAGTGCAAGCGGAGCGTGGCGTGGCCGAGCCGCCGGCATCGGAGCCGCCGGCATCCGAGCCGCCACTCTCCGAGCCGCCACCCTCCGAGCCCGCACCGCCGCCCGCTCCGCTCCAAGTCCTCGCTCCGCTCGAGACCCCATTCTCGCCGACCGCGATCATCGTGCTACCGCTCGAGATCTCGTCGCCCGTCGTGCTGTTCCCCGACGAGGCCGCCGCGGTGCGAGCTCGTGTCGCCAGGTCGCTCGCGGCGCGCGGGCACGAGGTCGTGCCGGTGGCGG
>JBFIJN010000106.1:0-19682 GCA_041600735.1 Nannocystaceae bacterium | reverse complement strand
TCCCGGGGGATGCGGGCGAAGCCCGGGGTGGGGCCGGCATGGCACACGGCGAGCACGGGGGAGCCCTGCACGAGCGCGGCCACGACGAGCCCCATTGGTCCGGGATCCTCTCGCTCGTCTACCCGCGGCCAGGGTCCGATCTCGGCGGATCCCCTGTGGGGTCGATTCACTCGCAGTCGTTCATGGCTCGTCGTTGGTCACCCGCTCGAGCGCTGCCGCAAGCGCTCTCTCGTCACCCGGCTCGTAGTTGCCGTGCCGGTAGGCGACGTTCCCTTCGCGATCGATTCGAGGCTGACACCATCGTTGGATATTGATCAAGGGGGGAGCCCATGCGCGCTCGAGCTGCGCCACGCTCCAGCCGGGTCCATCCCCGCGTGTGCGGGGGAGCCGAGATCATGGACCTCGCTCGATCGTCGATGTTCGGTCCATCCCCGCGTGTATGCGGGGGAGCCCCCGGCTCGTAGTACCGGCACGACATCGAGGGTCTCCGACCGCGCGGGGTCCGGCAACACCTCGGACGCGTCGAGATCCTGCTGGGCAACGGGCGCGTCGTGGCGGCGTCGGTCGACGTCGACCCCGTCATGCTCGCGCGATTGCTCGACGCGGTGGAGAGGCGGCGATGCCTTCCACGATGCCCTCGTCCGTGCGGTCGCGGCCTACCCCCAAGCCTCAGCGCCGCGAGCCGACGGACCGCGTCGCTGCCACGCGTATCTGCTCCATCGACAGCACCTCGGACTCGAGCGGCTCGGCGGAGAGCCCGATGCCGATCGCGGTCCTGGCGATGAAGTCGGACACGCGGTCGCCCACCTTGTCGAGGCCCCGGCTCAGCGCCGGGCTGATGCCCACGCCCCAGGCCACCTCGGTCGCGGCGGTGAAGCCCGCGCCCACCACCAGGCCGCTGGCGGTGTTGCTGAGAAAGCCCACCAGGGTCGGTCGCTGACGGGTGACGCCATCGACCAACGCCTGGGTGCAGTCCGAGGCGATCGCCGTGGTGATCGCCTTGCCGATCGTCACCCCGATGGCGATCTCGAGCGGGCTCCAGTTGCGGCGCCCAAGGTCGTGCCGCATCTGGGGCATCGTCACCAGCCCGCCGAGGCAACCACCGAGGAAGCCGTAGAAGGCGCCTGCGGCCAGGTTGGCGGCGAAGCCCTGCCCGCTGAAGTCGCCGCGGTAGGCACTGGTCAGGCTGTACATGCCAGCGCGGTAGCCCGTGCTGGTGCCGATCTGGCCGGCGGTGGAGGCGATGAAGTGCTGAGCTGTCCGCTTTCCGACCGATCTCTTGGCCTCGGCGGGGCTCGGCGTCGGCGTGAGGCTGCGACGATTGTCGACCCACATGAGATCGTTGGGGTTCTTCATGCGCAGCTTCTCGGTGGCGCGCAGGGGTCGGGTCTCATCGACCGTCCGACCGAGCTTCTTCCCCACCCAAGTCCGCAACCGCCGCGTCGGGCCGCCCTCGCGGCGAATCAACGTCGCGAGGTCGGCCCCGCCCTCGTCGGCGAGCACGATCACATCGAGGTCGAGGGCGAGCTCGGTGGTGAGGCCGCCGCTGAAGAGACCGAGCACGAACCCGGTGGCCATGATCGCGCCCGATACCAGCAACGCGGCCCCCGCCGACATCTCGCCGGTCGGGTCGACCGTGCTCACCGGCTGGTTGCCGACGAACACGTAGGGGCTGGGGTACTGGCGCGACGGATCCGGCGACAGGAAGCGACGCAGATCGGGTGAGTACAAGCGAGCCTTGAAGTTGTAGACGCCGGCCTCCGCGTCCCACTCCTGGCCCATGTAGCGCAGCGGCACTACACCAGGGTCCGCGCCGTCGGCGAGCCGCGGGTGGCCGAAGGCCCCGTAGTCGTACTGCGCCACCACCTGGTTGTGAGTGTCGATCACGAGGCGCACCGACTGCTGCACGTCCTCGAGCGGGAAGTAGAGCTGGTCGCGCTGGACCGCGGTCACGCCGAACGGGCCGTAGACCAGCGCCGTCCAGGTGCCGTCCTTCCAGATCGCCAGCGGCCGGGTCGAGGGGCCGCAGAAGTACGCCTGCATCGACGGCGCGGGGCCGCTCACCTGCTTGAGGGCGCGGCTGGACGCGGCGCCATAGGCGAGACGCACGTGGGTGTCGCCGCGCGACAGCCCCGACGGTCGTAGCAGGAACGGGTCGTACGACACGCCGAGGTCGCCAGCCTGGGTGATGAAGCCGGCGGCGTCGTACACCGGCGCGACCGGCGGTTGCCCGCCGAGGGTGTAGCTCTCGATTTGGTCGCTGGCCGGCGCCAGCGTGAAGGTTGCCGCCTGATCGTCGTGGAGGGCGGCGAGCACGTTGCCGCTGGCGTCGACGGTCGTGAGCCCCTCGGTGCCCGGGTTGGCACCCACGGCGACCGCCGAGGACAGCTGGCCGCGGCCGTCGTAGGCGTAGGTCACCACGGTGGTGCCCGGGCGCGGGCCGCTGGCGCTGGTCTCGGTGCGCGTGGCCACCGTGGCGTCGGGGTTGTACTGGTAGTCGAGCGACCACACGGGCTCGCCCCCGGCGCTCGGCGCTGCGGCGATGTGCCCGACCCAGCCCGGCGAATCGACCTGGCGGGTAATGGTCAGCGCGGCGCCGCGGGTCTCGACGAAGGGCTCGCCGGCCGCGGTGTATTGGTAACCAGCGAGGTCGGCGGTGCCGGCAGCGGTGCCGATCGCCGCCAGCCGGCCGCAGTCGTCCCACGTGTACCAGGCGCTGGCCAGCGGCGAGCCCTCGGGATAGTCGACGCGGACGATCTCGCCGACCTCGTTGTAGCTGTTGCGTACGGTGCCGGCGGGCGGCCCGTCGATCGAGAAGGCCAGCCCTACCGAGGTGGTGCGGCCGCGGCGATCGTAGGTGTACGACTCGGTGACGGTACACGGCGGCTGGCTCGCATCATCGGCCGGCGACGCGGTGGTGGTCCGCACCGAGGTGGTGCGGCCGACACAGGTCGGATCGCTACCGTCGCCATCGAACGTGGCCGCGCGTGCGACGGTGTGCTCGGTGCCGACGCCGGGCCACGCTGGGTCGTCGGCGTGAGTGGCGAGCAGCTCCGCGCTCCAGGTGCCGGCGAGCGTGCCCTGCTCCAAGCAGCGCCCGAGGGGGTCGTAGCGCAGGTAGGCGGCGGCGCCGGTCGCTGGCTGCACGATGAAGCGGACGCGCCCGCAGGCGTCGTAGACCGCGGTATATGCCCCGGCGCCAGCCGAGTCGGCCGAGCTGATCTGCTGACCGAGCGCGTCGACCAGCGCGTCGCCGGTGAAGCCCGACGGCGGCGAGGATTCGAAGTGATCCGGCAGCAGGGTGGTGCCGGTACCGACCACCAGCGGACCCTGCTTGGTGTCGAGCTGCCCGAACCCGCGCCGCTGGCGAAGCTGAGCCGTGAGCACGCCGCCGGCGTCGTAGGTCGCGTTGCCCACGATCTGCTGGGTTGCGGTCTCGTAGCGCACCGTGGCCCGGCCGGTCGGTCCCGTGGTGCGCTGGAACCCGAAGCTACCCGGGGCCAGCCCAGGCGTCTCGTCGCCGTTGCAGCCGTAGTGGTAGCTGGTGGTGGCTCGAGAGCTCGGCGGCTGCTCGACATCGTGGATGGCGTAGGCCAGCCCGGGCAGGCCGCTCTCGCACGGCCGGGTGGTGGGAGACGCGAAGAAGCGCGTGCCGACGTAGGGGTAGCCTTGATCGTCGGAGCGGGTCACGCCGTGGCCTTCGTCCTGGCCGCGGTAGTAGTCGGCCGCGAGACCCGTCATCGCCCAGGTCGTCGCGGTGGCAGCGCGAAACTCGGCGTAGTCGACGACGTCGGGGTCGTAGGCCAGGACCGCGCGGTCACCGAAGCTCGCCGGCACTGGCTTGGTCTGCGCCAGCGTGTTGCCGAGGGCGTCGGACACGGTGGCGATGATCATGGCGTCGGCACCACACAGGGCGTGCGACTGCCGGCGCAGCCCGGCAGCGTCGGCGTAGGCGACCTGCACGCGCGGGTCGGCGAGCAGGCCGAGGTTGCGCACCGACACGGCATTGCTGCCGACGTCGATCACCGGCGCGGCCGGCACGCCGCCGCTCCAGGGGTGACTGAACAGCAGCTGGCCGTCGCCGAAGCACAGGAACTGGCCGCGACCGAAGATCAGGAGCCACTGGTGGGCCATGGCCGGCGGCGTGGCGAGGGCATCGACGCGATTGCCGTCGAGCACGCAGGCCCAGCCCGCACCTGCGGTCCACGACACCTGGTTGCCGGCCCCCAGCTGCACCGAGATGGCGCCCGTCACCGCCTGATCGGGACGCACGTCGAGCGTCAGCGCGGCGCTCGGCGGGAGCTCGCCGCTCCAGGCGAGGGTGCCAGTGGTCCCCGCGGCGTGGCGCAATGCGCCCGCGACGATCGACCAGCTCGACGGATCGCCGGCCTGCCAGCGCTTGGTCCACGCGGCGCCGTGGTCGAACGTGTCGAGCACGCCACCGCCAGCGAAGGCGGCGGCGACCTGAGCGTTGGGGCTGGTGGGGTCGAAGGCCCCGTTGGTGCTCCCGGCCCGCGAGGCGAAGTCGTGCGTGAGCTGTGCGATGCGGCCCTCGCCGTCGACTTGGCCGACGTCCATGCCGAAGCGATCGCGCACCGTGCGGGTGACGGTGCCGCGCGCGTCCATCGTCGCAATCGCCCGCCCGACCGAGCCGTAGGTGATCACCGTGAGATCGCTGACCAACGGGATCAGGAACACGTCGTCGATCTGCACCGACTCGGTCCCGCCATTGCTGGCGGCGACGGTGATCGCCCCGTCGTTGCCGTCCGGGACCTCGATACCGCAGGTGAAGAAGCGCCAGCCGCCGTCGGTGTCGGCAAAGCGGACGCGCTGGGTCGAGAGCGCGACGCCAGCGGACGACACGGTGATCGACCAACCGGTGCCGTCGGCGGCGGAGAAGCCGGCGGGGGTCTTGAGCGCGTAGCCGAGCAGGTAGCGGACCCCGGCCGCGGGCGTCACGGCGGTCGACAGCGCGGCGCCGGGCGCCAAGGCCAGCGATGTGACGCCGGCATAGCCGTCGCCGGAGATCAGGCGATCCGCGGCGAAGCTCCAGCCTGCGGTTCGCTCGTAGGGCTCGAAGCCGAGGTAGGTCCACTGGCCGCGCGCCAGCGAGGCGTTGAACACACGCGCGACGTCATGGGCGCCGTCGGCCGAAGTGAGCAACGAGATCGGCGCCCCCTGGGCGTCGAGGGACTCGATCGGCACGCCGCGATCGCTGTAGACGAGCGCGCGCTTGCCGGTCCGCCAGCCAGTGACCGATGCGCCCGGCTCGTAGGCGGCGAACGGAAAGGCAGCATCGCCACCGCCGCGCCAGGCGAACGTGGCCTCGGCCGCGGGCACGGTCACCCCGGGGCCGCGCGCGCTCGGCCACAGCACAGCGGTGCGCGCCGCGGCGCTCGTCACCAGCGGCGTGCCGCCAGCGACGCTCCAGCGCGACGTGCCCTGGGACGGCGGCGCGAGCAGGTGCAGCGCGCGGATCGCATCGCCCAGGGCGCCGCCGAGCCCGAGCTGGCAGGCGTAGCGGGTCACCGACTCGTCGATCTCCATCGCACCCGACGCGCCGATCGCCGAGGTCGTGCTCGACAGCGGCTGCGTCGACCACGGCGCGGCAAAGCCCGCGGCGCGATAGCAGCGGCTCTGGATCTGGGTCACGCCTTCGACCTGCGTGGTGACCCCCGTCTGGCACACGAAGGCGCCGTACAGGTTCACGGCGTGGCCCTCGCTCGCCGCGGGGTCGGGGCAGCGCTGCGGGTGGGCCTCGTACTGGTTGTCGGTGCGGGACACCAGCTCGCCCGCCGCGCCGTACACCTCGACCCGGCTGGTCAGGCCGTCGAGCACGCCGTAGTAGTCGCCGGCGACGAGGTCGAGGCCGTTGAGGTAGGTCGTGACGATCCGCCCCGCGGGCAGATCGGCGAGCGTCGCAGCGCCCGGCGCGACCGTGGTCTGGTAGTACTTGACCACGCGGCCCTCGCTGTCGCACGTGGCCTGGGCCGGATCGGGCACGATCAGCGACGAGGTCACCGCGCCGAAGCCGTCGGTGGCGGTGAAGCCGGTCACCGCGTAGTGCACGATCTTGCCGTCGACGGCGTCGCCGGCGAAGCGCCGCAGCGTGAAGGACGACGCCGCGCTGAAGGTCTGCTGCGGGTTGGGCGGGTAGGTGACGAACGTGTCGAGCCCGCTGGGCGTGACGCCGGGCTGCCCGTAGTCGCTCTCGGCACCGGTGATCACGACCTCGCCGTCGAGCACCGTGGCCGCTGCGATCACCTGACCGTTCTCCACCAGCGGCACCACGCTGAGGTCGGTGTTGGTCGCGACGCCGTCGTAGGCGCCGTAGGTCAGGAATTGCGGGCTCTGGTCGATCACCGAGCGGGTGTCGAGCACGTAGCTCGCGGTGTTGGTGAACCCGGCCTCGCCGAGGCTCGCGCGCACCGTGCTCAGCAGATCGCCGGGCGTGGTCGAGCGCACCACCGTGCCCCAGTCGACCTCGGAGCCGCGGAAGTAGAGGTACTGACCGATGGTGAGGAAGTCGTCGCCGCCGATCGAGGGCCAGTTGGCGAGCTGGGCGTGCGAGCTGGGCTTGGTCAGGCGCTGCACTGGCGCCTGGGGCTCGACACCGCTCCAGCCGGCGTTGGCGTCGGCCTCGGGATCGAAGCCGAGCACCTGGGCGGTCGCGTTGTCGTTGACATCGACATAGACCTGGACCGCGACGTCCGGACCGTAGGCGTAGCGCTGCGACGAGCCGCTGGCCGGCATCGGCACGGCGAGGTTGTCGTTGCGCTGCCAGTCGCGGCCGTCGAAGCGCAGCAGGTGGCCGCCGACGGCGATCAGGGTGTCGTCGACGATCTGGGGGACCCAGCTGGTCGGGTTGACGCTGAGCTGATCGACGTAGTCGAACGACGCGCTGCCGGGCAGCAGCGTGTCGCTGGCGTCCCACGGCACCACGAACAGGCTGTACTTCTGCTGCGTGCTGGTGGCCTGGGTCAGCTTGCTGATGACGACCATCGAGTTGCCCGGGACCAGCGCAACGCGGTCGTAGTCCGAGCCCGCGCTGAACCGGGGGATCCGTGCCGTGGGGCCGTCGCGCCACACCAGCGCCGCATCGAGGGTCTGGACCTGCGCGTTGCCGGCCGGCGTGACGAAGCAGCAGGACTCGCCGCTGGCGGTGATGAAGTTGTAGCCGCCGTCCAGCGTGGGCAGCGCGGCCTCACGCGTCCAGGTGCGCGAGGTCCAGCGCCAGGTGAGGCGGTCGTAGACGTACGTGCCGGCGACGTCGTCCATCTGGCCGACGACGAGGAACGAGGTGCCGGCCACCACGGTCACCGCGGCGCTCTTGGTCGAGTACGACAGCGGCTGCGCGATCGGGGTGAGCTCGGGGTCGTGGACCGTGGCGGCGAACCACTGGCCGGGGCGCGCGGTATCGCGGGCGTACAGCAGGATCTGGCGGGCATCGCTGGACGAGAACGTCACGGCGAAGTAGCCCTCGGCGGCAACCACCTCGAGGCTGGACAGGTCGAGGTCGCCGCTGTGGATGATCGGGCCCGACGACGGCAACCACGAGATCCAGCGCCCGTACCACGCGAGCACCTCGAGCGCGAGCTGGTCGCGGGTGCTGTCGTACCACAGCGCAACCGCGTAGTCGGAGCCGAACCACACCCGCGGCTGGGAGTTGCTGCTGAACGTGCTCGGGCGCCGGACCACGACGCTGCGCTGGCAGAGGTCGAGCTCTTGGCGCTGATAGCTCCACGTACGAACCACCCCCTCCATCGAGGTCATCGAGCGCAGCGCGCCACGATTGCCGCCGGAGCTGGGGTCGAGGTCGTAGTCGAACTGCAGCGGCGGCTGGGCGTCGCCGTCGGCGTTCCGGAACACCAGGCTGGTCAGGAAGCGCTTGTAGGTGTCGCCGCGTAGCCGGCCGCTGCTGGTGGTGACGTTGGCGACCGAGTACGTGAGATCGATCGAGAAGATCGCGGCCCCTTGCGTGTCGTGGACCGCGACCGCCTGCAGGTACCGCGTCTCGTAGCGATCCTGGTAGGCGCCGGGCTCGTCGCTGGGGATGGCGCGATGCGGATCGCAGTACTCGCGCGGCGAGCCATCGTCGTCGGACCACAGCTTCTCGGCGTAGGTGAAGCGCGCCGTCCGGCCGAACACGTCGGTGATGGAGGCGAGGTAGCAGGCCTTGGTGTACGGCAGGCCGCCGGAGCCGACCGCCTGCTCGACGACGTCGTAGCTGAAGCGCACCACGTCGCCCCACAGGCTGGTGCGCGACTCCAGGCACCAGGCGCGGCCGTACTGGCGCTGGCCCTCGGTGACCTGGCTGGCGCCGGACCAGCGCAGGGCGCCCGTCGGCGAGGTCCAGCCCACCGCCCACTCGACGCTGTTTCCGCGCGAGCTACGGGGGCCCGACCCCACCGCGGCGCTGCCCCCGAACGAGGACACCACGCCGGCCGGGTCGGTGACCGCCCAGCGCTCCCAGCGGGGGTAGTAGAGGATCTTCCAGAACTGGTAGCTCTTGCGCTGGAAGGCCTCACCGCCGTCATGGACCGCCCAGCCGCCGTCGCGCGGCCGCAGCGTGAACTGCTGCTGGAGGGCGTCGTCGTCGATGGTCCAGCGATCGCCGGCCGCCGCCAGCGTGGCGCCGGAATCGAGGGCGAGACCGCGCTCGGCGAAGGCGCTGACGAGGCTGGCCGGCACCGGGCCGACCGCGGGCGCGGCGGTGGCGGCCGACAGCGCGAACAGGAACGGGGTGTCGAGCTCGCGGATCAGCGGATCGCCGGCGTAGGCGTAGCTGCGACTGACCGCGCCGGCGCCGGAGCTCTCGAGCGTGATGGAGGTGAGCGGTGGGCTCCAGCCCATCCCGACGGTGCCGGTGGGCGCGTCGCGGTTCCACACGTCGGCCTGGCCGATTACGTTGCTCGAGTAGAGCAGCGAGACCTCGACGTCGAGGCCCTGGCCGTCGAAGCGGCCGGGCAGGGTGAACAGCGACTGGGTCAGGTTCACGTCGCCGCGGAACAGGTTCACGCTGTCGTCGACCCCGCCAGCCTGGGCGTGATCGAACTGCGGCGCGCGGATCGGCGGTGCGGCGCTCGAGCTCATGGCTGCACCTTGGGCACGCCGATCACGATCACGTCGACGGTGCTGGCCTTGTCGTCGGAGTAGTCGCCGTGGCCGTTGGAATACATCTTGGACTGCGCGCACGGCAGGTCGACCACCGACGGCGAGCTGGTCGAGACCGTCGCGATGCTGCCGGCGCCAGTGCCAACGCCAATGCGAATGGTGTTGATCCTGTGGGCGTCGTTCTTGGGATAGGCGACGGTGAAGTTGGTCAGGAACGCCGCGCACGCCGACAGTGGCACCCCGAGGTCGGAGGTGAGCGAGGCGGTGGTGTTGCGGCCGTTGAGCCTCGCCGAGGCCAGGCCGGCGTGGTTGGCCAGCGTGCACAGGAAGCCGCCGTCGGCCTCCGCAGTGGCATGGTTGTCGGCGGTATCGAACATCGCCGCGCTCGACGTCACCTGGCCGGTCGACGAGGCCATGGTCAGGCTGGTGCTGGCGTTGACCTGGGAGACCTCGTTGTCCTTGCCGCCGCTGTAGCCGAGCTTGAACCCGGCAAGCAGCGGAAGCGCAGTGAACGTGGTGGCCCCCGGCTCGATGCCGACCACCTTGCCGGAGACCTGCAAGCCGGTGTTGCCGAGGTAGACGTCGCTGTCGCTGCCGACCGCTGCCACCACGGTCAGCGTCACCCACGAGTCGTCGAGATCGACCGTGTTGCCGTCGTCGTCTTCCAGCACGACCGTGAGCTTCGGCGACAGCCGATTGTTGGACCCGGCGGGCTTGAGCAGGCTCGCCGAGACCTGGAGGTTGAGCACGTCGTTGCGATCGCCCTCCGGGTAGCTCAGCGAGAAGCCGCTCAGGCCGTAGACATAGCCGCTGATCGCGTCGCTGAAGACGAGATCGTCGAGGTTGCTGAGGTTGGCGAGAGTCTGGGAGATGGTCTTGATCTCGAGAGCCATGGTGGTTTTCCTACGCGGTGATGCCGATGAGGATCATGTCGACGCTGCTGGACGAGTCGTCCTGATACTTCGGTGAGCTCGAGCCCTCGCCCGAGTCACCGAGCAGCGCCTCGGCATACGGCAGGCGTATCGAGCTGCCGTTGACCACCGTCGGGTCGTCGGGCAGCGGGCACTTCGTCGACGCTTCGATGTAGCGGTTGCTGGGCACCAGCCCCGCGCCCACATAGCTGATGTTGTGGTCGTCGTTGCTGCCGAATTTGACGGTGAAGCCGCGCATGACCGCCGCGCAGGCCGACAGCGGCCCCGCGCCCAGATCGTAGTCGTAGCTGGTGCTGTGCTGGAGCTGGCTCTTCTGCGTGGTGATGAAGCCGGGGCTCCCCTTGAGCGAGTACAGGTAGCCGTCGTCCGCCCTGGCAGTGGCGTCGTTGTCCGAGTCGTCGTGCATGGCGGCGGTCGGGATCACCGTCGAGCCGCTCAGGTTGCCGCCGGCACTGATCGCCGCCACCTTGTGCTCGCCGCCGTAGTCGAGGTTGAAGCCGCCCAGCACTGGCACGCCCGAAGCCCCGCTGGCCACCGCGACGCTGACCTCGGTGCCGGCCGCGACCAGCCCGGTGTTGCCGGCCACGCCAATGCTGGCCGTGTTGTCTCCGGTCAGCGCCACCACCGTGATGTAGACCCACGACTTGCTCGGGTCGAGCTCGGGTGTGCCCGAGTCCTTGCTGCTGAGCCGCGCGGTAATCGTCGGGGCGTAGGCTTCGCGACCGCCAGACGACACCCGGGTCAGCGAGAGCTGGAGCTGGACGTCGGTGATCTTGCAGGACGCCGTCCACCCGCTGGGGCCCGTCCACACGTTGTTCTCGGGGAAGATCAGCAGGAAGCCGGAGATCCCGTAGAACAGCGACCCGACTGGCTGACTGAAGGTGAGGTTGGCCAGGCTCGAGGCCTCGCTCAGGTAGCACTTGATGGTCTGCAGCTCGAGCTTGACGGACATAGATCCCCTTCCATGGACAGAGGGCATGGCGCACCGGCGCAGCCGCGGGATCAGAGCGATCTGACCTGCGGCGCGGACGGCATCGCCCCCCTTGGGTCTAGTACCCCGGTGGTGATCGGTTCGCTGTGAAGCGCTTCACACCGAGGTTCTTTTTCTAGTCATCTTCTGCGCCGACTTCGGCGAGCAGCTGATCGGGCGCCACGACGCTGATCGCACCCGCGCGCTGCTCGATCCAGCCCGCCTGCACCCAGCGCCGCAGGTGCTTGTTGGCCGTCTCGCGGCTGACGCCAACTAGCGCGCCCAGCTGCTCCTGCGTGATGCGTAGCGTCGGCATATGCGGATCACGCTGCCCGTCGAGCCAGACGACGAACGAGGCCAGCTTGCGCGACACCGAGCGCGTGCCCATCCACTCGTTGCGGCGAAACATCATGCGTAGGCGGCGTGACAGCGCCACCGCGACGTTGAAGGAGAGCGTGGAGCTCTCGCGCATGGCGTGAACGAACGCCGTGGCGTCGATGGCCAGGTAGTCGCAGTCGGGACCGCCCGCCAGGCTGACGCCGTAGGGGCCGCGATCGAGCACGGCGGCATCGCCCGCCATGCCCCCGGGCCCGAGGAAGCCGAGAAGGCTGAGGCGACCGTCCTCGGCGGGGAGCGAGACCTCCGCCATGCCGCGGAGCACGATCACGATCGCGGTCACCGGCTCGTAGGCGTCGACGATCGCGGCCCGGGCCTTCGCAGAGCGCAGGTTGCCGGCGGTGGCCAGGCGCGCCAGCAACGATGGCTCGAGCCCCTGAAAGACGGGCAAGGTCTGAATCGTCTCGAGAAGCGAAGCCTCTGTCATGAAGCAGACTATCATTCTTGCTGCGAAGTCAGTAGGACAGTGGGGCGTTGGTGTAGGCAACGGATTCAGCGGTTTACCGCCCGCCTTGTCGCTCTTGTGCGGTTCCGAGCCCTACTCGAGGTGTGCAGTTCCGAGCCCTTCTCGAGTGCGCGGTTCTTTCTCCGAGATCTGCACTCGACGGAGATCAACATCAGGGAATGACCCCTATCGGCGGGCGCACCGAACTACCGTTGGGAGAGCTTCCGATCGGCAGGGTAATCACATCCAAATTCATCGGTGGTGGTGTCCATGCTCATCCCGACATCGCAGTAGTAGTCTTCCTGCGTGGGCCGGAGATCGAGCCCCTCGCGCATGACCTCGTCGGGCACGATCTCGACGTCGATGCGAGGCAGGTGCTCGGGCAGCGGCTTGCGCCCGGTGGGCTTGCTGCGCTCGTGGGGCTCGACCTTCTGCTTCTCGTTGGGCGCGGACTCGGGCTGTTGCCCGCCGAGCAGAGTCCCGAGCACCGCCAGGCTCAGCTGCGCCTCGTTGCCTGACAGGCGCTCGGCCTTCTGCCCCGGCTGCGGGACGAGCTCGACGACCGGCATGCCGGGAGCGAGCTCGATTGCCTTGCTGCGGCGCCGCCTCAGGGCGACCCGCGCTCGACCTTCTCCCCCGCCGACTTGTCGAACATCTCGTCGCTCCGCTCCTGCAGCCGCCCCTCCACCACGTCGACCTTCTGCTTGGCCTCCTCCACCGTGCGCCCCGGCGCCGAGCGGGCCTTCGCCCCCTCGCTCACACTCTTGCGGTCGCCCTTGTCGGTCGGCGGCGGCTCGCCCCGGCACGCCGAGATCGCGAGGGCGCAGGCGAGCGCATGCAGGGCCACGAGGGAGGTGCGGGTTCGATCAGCATTGGCCGCCATGGGCCGAGATCACACCACGCGCAAGCACGACGCGCAAAGGAACCTCGTCGGCTGCGATCGGGCTCTCGCGATCGCCCATGCCTGCTGTCCCGCTACGGCCGCTTCAGCGCCCGCGTCGACTGCGGCGCTCGGAGTGACGGGCGAGCTGGTCCCGCACGTAGGCTCGGGCTTCGGCTCCGACCAGGCCCTTGTGCCGGGCCTCGTCGAGCAGGGCGGTGCGAAGGCGGTGGCGAGCGCTCAGGATCAGCGCGGCGGTCAGTCCCAGGCAGATCACGGCTGGGGTGGCCAGCCCTTCGGTCGTGGCCGATCGCTGCATCAGGATGGCGGCTACGAGCCACATCGATACCGCGAGCACGTGCGCTAGCGAGAAGTCGATGGAAGCCCGATTGAGGCTCGCGTCGAGATCCTCGACCCGTGCCCTCGCGACGCCGAGTGTCGTGCTCATCTCGTGTTGATGGGAGAGCGCTTCTTCCACGGTCTGGTACTCCTCTCTTCCGGGGTCAAGATCGCGCAAGGCTGGGCTCCTCGACCTCGGTAGAGGCGATGAGGCGCCGCCAGCGTCCGTCGCTGTGGTCGCTTGCCGGTGCGAGCGACGAGTCCTGGGCCTCGGAGCGCCGCGCGATCGAGCGCAGGGCGTCGCCGAGGTCGTGGCTCAGGTGGAGACGCTCGATGGTCGCGAGCGCCGGCTCGAGCAGCGTCGTGGCCTCGCGGGTGAGCGAGCACAGCCACACGTCCGAGCCGGCCCGTACGAGACGCTCGGATGCGCGGGCCAGGGCGATCGCGCCCGAGCAGTCGAGCGTGGGTACGGCGTCGAGGTCGATCACCACCGGTCCAGGGTGGTCGGCTCGCTCGAGCAGCGCGTCGAGCTTGATCTGTGACGCGAAGAACAGCGGGCCCTCGAGGCGGATCACTCGCACCCCCTGCAGGCTCGGGGGCAGCGGCTGCGCGAGCTCGTCCGCGCTCAAGACGAGCTGCCGGGTCTGGACCAGCTCGCGCTGACGGTGGGCGAAGTAGGCGAGGGCGACCATCACCCCGATCACCACCCCCAGCACGAAGTCGGTGAGCAGGATGCCGGCCGAGGTGGCCACGAACACGGCAACCTCGAAGCGCGCGCTCCTCCACATGTGACGGAGCTGTGTCCAGTCGATGAGGCGCCAGCCGATCACCAGCAGGATGCTCGCGAGCGCCACGAGCGGGATGTGGCCCACGAACGACGAGAACGCCACCACCACGAGCGCGAGGATCACCGACTGCACGAGGGGGGCCAGGCGGCTGGTGGCTCCGGCCTCGACCGCGGCAGCGGAGCGAACCACCGCAGCCGCCACGGGCATGCCGCCGAAGCACGCGCTGCCGATGTTGGCCAGGCCCTGAGCGACGAGTTCCTGATCGGTGCGGGTGCGCGGACCCGCGGTTCGTGCGTCCACCGACACCGCACACAGCAGCGAGTCGATCGAGGCGATGAGACCCAGCGCCAGCGCCTCGGGTACGAGCTCGGCCAGCGGCAGCGTGCCAAGCGAGGGCAGCGCGGGCACCGGCCAGCCGCTCTCGATCGGCGCCACCATCGGCACCGACATGCCGAGGACGGGGATCATGGCCATGGCCACGACGAGCGCGACCAGGGGGGCCGGAGCGCGACGGTCGACGCGAGGAAGGCCGACCATGAGGGCGATCACCACCGCGCCGATGAGCACCGCCGATCGACTGATCCCGTCGAGCGCGCTGGGGGTGAGGTCGGTGACGAGGCGAGCCTCGCTCGAGATCCCGAGGAACACGGGCAGCTGCGAGTCGAACACCATGATGCCGACCGCGGCCAGGAATCCACCGATCACGGGCACCGGGATTGCGTGGACCAAGCGTCCGATCCGCAGGCTGCCGAGCGCGATCTGGAACAGCCCCGCCATCATGGTGACGACGAGCAGGCCGTCGAGGCCGTGGCGCGTGATGATCTCGAGGGTGATGGGAGCCAGCGCGACCTCGGGCCCCGTGATCTGCAGCCGTGAGCCCCCGAGCAAGGCTCCGAGCAGCCCGGCAATGGCGCCGGTGACGAGCCCCACCGAGGCCGGAAGCCCGCATGCAATCGCGAGCGCCATGTTGAGCGGCAGCGCGACGAGAGCCACCGTCACGCCGCTGGCGACGTTGGGCATCAGCCGCGTCGTGAACGCCTCGTGCAGCGAGCGTGCGGTGAGGGACGCCGCCTCGCGCCAGTACGCGAGTGCGGGCAGCGTATCCACGGGTTCGTTGGGACTCATCGATGCACCGGGCTGCTCGCTCCTTCCACGATCCGTGCCAGCCGATGGAGGCGTCTACGTGGTCGGATCGAGCTGGCGGCGTGCCGCCAAGCGTTGGCTTGGGCCGACAGTGTCGGTCGTCTCGCCGGCACGTCGCGCGAACCCGACAGCCGTCGGAGTCGACCGACACTCGTCGGGATCCACCGACAGTGTTCGACGTCGGCACTCGAGCCGCCGCTTCACGCGGTGCCGTCCTCACTGTCTTTTGCTAGGATCTCGGGCGCCGAAGCAGTGATGCCCCCGCGTGTGCGCGGGTAGTGCCGTCCATGCGCCTACTATCTAGACTCCTGCTGTCTCACCTCGTCCCCGTGCTGGTGGTGATCGGCGCGCTGGGCCTGACGCTGGTGTCGCTGCTGCGCATCACTGCGGCCCTCGACGACCTCGAGCGCGCGGAGCTCGACGCGCTGCGCCGTGAAGGAGACCTTCATCGCGCGGCGTGGATGCTCGACGTCAGCATGCGGCACGGTGAGGACGACTGCAGCGAGGGGCGACCCTCTCACGCGGTACACAGCCGCATCGACGCCAATCTCCGCCACGTCGACGCGGTGCTCGCAGGTACCGAGCAGGTGTCGTCCCAGATGCAGGAGGTCATCGAAGGCTACCTCCGCGTGGCCCACGAGGTGATCGACGAGGACGTCTGCCGCGGGCTCCTCTCCGAGCGGCTGGGCAGTCGTCGCGCGCAGCTCGATGAGCGGCTCACCAACCTCTGGATCGACCGGCTCGACGAGCTGCACGATCAGGTGACCGAGAAGCGGACCGAGGCGCGCAAGAGCGGCGGTACCGCGCTCGTGGGAGGGGTGATCGTCACGGGCTTCGCGTCGCTGCTCGCGGTCCTCATCGCCGTCCGGCTGACGAGAGTGGTCAATCGTCCGCTGCTCGCCTTGGCCCAGAGCGCACAGCGGGTCGGGCGTGGTGACTTCGGGACCCCCGTGCGCGGCGAGGGCCCTCCGGAGTTCGTCGAGCTCGCCGCCGAGCTCGAGCGGATGCGCCAGCAGCTCAAGCAGCTCGAGCAGCTCAAGCAGGGCTTCTTGGCCTCGATCTCACACGAGCTGCGCACTCCGCTGGCGAAGGTCCGCGAGGCGCTCGCGCTGCTGCAGGACGGCGTGGTCGGCCCCCTCGAGGAGGAGCAGCGGGAGGTGGTGGGGATCGCCCGCTCGGCGTGCGAGCGAGAGATCCGCCTGGTGACGTCGCTGCTCGATCTGAGCCGGCTTCGCGCCGGTAGCCCCGTGCGGCCGCGGGACGGGTCCTCGATCGACGACGTCGTCCGGCGCGCCGTCGACGATGAGCGCGTCGACGCCGAGCTGCACCACGTGGACGTGCGCGTGGCGACCGACGGCGACGCCCCGAGCATCCGCATGGATCCGATCCTGGTGGAGCGCGCGGTCGCCAACCTCGTCCGCAACGCGGTGGCGGTCTCGAAGGAGGGCCAGACGGTGGAGGTCCGGCGCGAGATCATCACGGGCGGCCGCCCCGGGGCCGAGCACTGGATCAGGATCAGCGTGCACGACGACGGACCCGGGGTCCCGGCCGAGATCCGGGAATCGATGTTCGAGACGTTCGTGACCCGCCCCGTACCCAACTCGGCCAAGGGCCTCGGCTTTGGGCTCGGGCTGGCCCTGTCCCGCGAGGTCGCACGGGCCCACGGCGGCGATCTCTTGCTCGACGAGACGACGGTGCGCGGGGCCACGCTCCACCTGTGGCTGCCGCTCGAGACCCACGACAAGCCCGACTGATCGACACATGAGATCGACCATGCCGCTGCCCCACTACGAGCACGACCAGACCACTCCCCACGCGAAGAGAGCGAGTGCTCCTCGCCCGCACGTCGTGGTGGTCGACGACGAGAAGGACCTGTGCCGCTTGCTGTCGCTGCGGCTCGAGCACCACGGCTTTCGCGTGACGACCGAGCAGACCGCCCGCGGCGGGCTCGAGGTGCTCGAGCGCGAGGTCGTCGACGCCATGATCGTCGACGTGCGTCTCGAGCACGAGAACGGGCTCGATCTGCTCGTCCAGGTACAGAACCGCTCGGTCGACCTGCCGGTCATCATCTTGACCGCGCACGGGGGCATCGATACCGCGGTCGAGGCGATGCGACGAGGGGCCTACGGCTTCCTCACCAAGCCGTTCGACGATCTCGATCTGCTGCAGAAGCTCGATCACGCGGTCGAGCGCGTGCGCCTGCGGCGGGAGGTGGCGGGCCTACGCCGCCTCGTGGGCTCCCCCCACCACGATCACCGCGTGCTCGGAACGAGCGACGCGATCGCCGATGTCCGCGAGCTCATCGCGCGCGTGGGTCCCTCCGACGCGACGGTGCTGGTGCTGGGGGAATCGGGCACGGGCAAGGAGGTCGCGGCCCGCTGCATTCACGCGCAGTCGAGCCGAGCCGAGCAACCGTTCGTGGCGATCAACTGCGGCGCACTGCCCCCCGAGCTGCTCGAGAGCGAGCTGTTCGGCTACCGACGCGGCTCGTTCACCGGGGCCTTGCGCGACAAGGACGGGCTCTTCCATGCGGCCGACGGCGGCACCTTGTTCCTCGACGAGATCGGCGACGCCTCGCTCGCGGTCCAGATCAAGCTGCTGCGGGTGCTCCAGGAGCGCTGCTACCTGCCGATCGGAGCGACCGAGCCGACCCTGGTGGACGTTCGCATCATCGCGGCGACCAACCGTGACCTGCAATCCGACGTCGCGCGGGGGACCTTCCGCGAGGACCTGTTCTACCGGCTGCACGTGGTGCCCCTCTCGATGCCGCCGCTGCGAGAGCGCGCCGAGGACATCCCGGCGCTGGCCGAGCTGTTCCTCGTGCGGGCCGCGGCCAAGCACGGGCTCGGTGCCGCGCACATCAGCTCCGAGGTCCTGGAGATGCTCATGAAGCACACGTGGCCGGGCAACGTGCGCGAGCTGGCGAATGTGGTGGAGGGGGCGGCGCTCCTGGCCACCGACGGCGTGCTGCGCCCGCAGCACGTGCGGGCAGTGCTGCCGCTGCGAGGTGGCGAGGTGCCGGTCGATCCGACGGGTCACGTCGCCATGGCGTGCCCTCCGGAGGTCTCGAGCCTGCTGGGCGGCGACGGGTCCTTCCCGCGCATGCGGCAGGCTCGGGAGGCATTCGATCGCCTGTACCTCGAAGAAGCCCTGCGTCGCTCGGGCGGCAACGTGAGCGCTGCGGCGAAGATGGCTGGCCGCAACCGCACCGACTTCCACGACCTCTTGCGCCGTCACGGCATCGACGCGGCGAGCTTTCGCGAGTGACTGCCGCCGGCGCGGACCCGCGTGCGAAGGCCCGCGCCGCAGCCCCCGCGCTCACGGCTCCAGCACATCGAGCATCACGCGCAGCCCCTCGGCGACCTCCTCGGGATACCAAGACCTACCGGTCACCACCAAGCCGGCGCCGTCGGGCCGACCGTCACCGTCGAGGTCCACCCCGGGCCCATCGACGACGACCGCTTGCTCGGGCAAGAACTCGATCCCCAGCGCTTGGTACTGCTCGGCCACGTCGCCGGCGGCTCCGAAGATTTCGATCTCGAGCGGGAACCCGGTGGCCTGGCGCCCCTCGAGCAGGCTGCGGCCGAGGCCGTCGGGGCCCGAGCCTTCGGTCCCGGGGATGCGGGCGAAGCCCGGGGTGGGGCCGGCATGGCACACGGCGAGCACGGGGGAGCCCTGCACGAGCGCGGCCACGACGAGCTCGTTGATCGCCACCGCAGCCGAGGCGATGTCGGCGGCGGGAGAGACGTGCGCGGGATCGTCGGGGCTCGGGAGGTCTTCGTACTGGCCGTCGTAGCGCGAGAACTGCGAGCCGGAGCCGCCGGGAAACACCAGCGCGGCGTAGTCCGCCATGTTGGCGTCTTGGATGCGACCGTCGAGCGCGATCGTGCCGGGCTCGTTCCACTGCGGCTGCCAGGGCACGCCAAAGCTCGCCTCGAACTGCGCGGTGAAGGCCTCGTACGGGATCGGGTCGGCCCCCGGCACGCCCGGCGTAGGCTCGTCGACGCGGTCGCCGTAGCTGCGCGCGATCGCATCGACGGTGCTGCTGCGCACGTCGACCTCGTAGCCCGCCGCGCGCAGACCCTCGAGCATGACCTTGTACTCCGGCCACCACGTGTTGTTGTAGGCGACGTACATCAGCACGCGATTCCCCGACGGCGGCGAGCCCGAGCCTTCGGTCGTCCCGTCCGCAGGGTCCGCGGCGGTGGTGTCCGCGGTGTCCCCCGCGGTGCCCTCGGCGTCGGTCGCGTTCGCGGAGCTCGTCGCGGAGTCGGCCACGGTCTCGGCCGTCTCGGCCGGGCGCTCGGGCGAACCCGAGCAGGCCGCGAGCCCGACGGCGAGCGACGCGATGGCGGTGCAGAGAAGATCATGGGTCATGCGGTGCGTCATCATCGGCGGTGCGTAAGCCTAGTGGGCGTGTAGCGTAGCAGAAACGCTGCGACTTTCTTCAGTTCGGAGGGTCCACTCATCGGGGCCGGTAGCGCGGATGCGCACGGCTTGCGAAACGGATGTAGCAGCTTACCATCGGCTCTAGCGCGGAGACTCGACGATGTTCGACCCACAGCAGCCCGTGCGTGTGCGTCACGTCGACGCGCGACGGCCAGACGACACGACGCTGATCGCTCGCGACGGCCTCGCCCTACAGTTGCGCGTGGGTGCCGAGCGAGGGCTCGCC